>NZ_JBCLNF010000026.1:0-965 GCF_039062465.1 Collinsella sp. 1033st1_E11_1033SCRN_220408 | reverse complement strand
TAAAAATAAAGAGCGATGACAGTATAAGGGAGAATGTCAACTGTCCGCTCAATAATGTGATAGGCTCAAACGATTTAATAAGGCGAGACGATATAACAACATAAAATGCTGCCGATAACACACCGGCAACAACAAGACAATATCCAACAATATTATTCGATCCATTACTGATGTCTGGCAAGGCTACCAAAATACTGCCAACAATTGCACCTATAAGGAACAATATAAAATATTGCGGGGAATTAATTTTAACTGAGCAAATAAGAACAGACAACACCAATATAAACACTGATTCAAGTGAAAAAATAATTGATGCGCTTCCTGCTGAAATAAAATAAAGTCCGTAGAGTGTAAAAGTATACGCTAAGAATGGTTCAAAAACGCCTGTCGCATAAGCAAGTATCGCTTTTGAGTTTAATGGGAGTTTTTTTCTTTTTATAAAAAGAACTATCCAAGATAGTATTACTGCACTACAAATCTGCCAGAAAAACACCCCTCCGGCATCTAGTTCTTCAACTCCTTTTTTGCTCATTACGATAGCTGCCCCCCATGAGAACGCTGCTAAAAAAGCAAAAAGCATTCCTTTAATCATATTAATCATCCTCTTTCTCATAAAGGGGTTTGTTTTCAAATTTCCTTGGTTGAAAGGAGTTAAAAAACATAGATGCATCATCTACAGGAATACCAATAAACTCTCCATAATAAGGATCATCTATAGGAAACTCTTCTAATGAAACATAAAACAATACATTCCAGTTGAAGATCATTGGATCACTATTTTCTATTTCATGGAGCAATCTTTCATCCTTAGTTAATTCTCCTGGAATTAATACATCAGTATGATAAAAACCGCTGTAATAAGAACTATTACCGGTGTGCACTGGGCATCCAAAACGATCCAAATTAGATTCTGAATGCCATGTTGTAGAAATCCCTTCCGGATGTGAATACCCACCCTTACCAAC
>NZ_JBCLNF010000025.1:0-1033 GCF_039062465.1 Collinsella sp. 1033st1_E11_1033SCRN_220408 | reverse complement strand
TGTTATGTGCCATGACGTTGTTTACACCGAGTATGCGTGACATCGGAGGCAGGCCCCCGCACGCGCTGTGCGGACGGTCCCAATTGTAGCGCTCGATGAAGGAGGCCAGGGCATCCGCCCTGGCCTCCTCGCTCTCCCAGGCGCGGGCGTACTGCCACTCTCGCGCGAGCGTCCTGTTCATGCGCTCGACCTTGCCGTTCTGCCAGGGGCTGAAGGGCCTCGTGTACTTGTGCCCTATGCCTCGGGCCTCGAGCAGCGCGTTGAAGTCGCCCGACCGGTAGGCCGACCCGTTGTCGGTCATCACGCGCTCGACGGCGACCCCGAGGCCCTCGTAGAACGCGATCGCCCGCCCCATGAAGGCGCAGGCCGTCTCCTTCCTCTCGTCGGGCAGCTGCTCGGCGTAGGCGACCCGGCTGTTGTCGTCGACGGCCACGTGCAGGCACGACGTCCCGGCGCCCCTCCTCGACCCGCAGCCGCGCCCGAGGGCCCTGTGCCCGCCTCCCTCGGGTATGCGCGGCACCTTCTTGACGTCGACGTGGAGCAGCTCCCCGGGGCGCTCGCGCTCGTAGCGCACGCGCGTGACGGGGCCGCGGGCGCGCGGCTCGCCGGTGACGCGGTCGACGTCGTCCAGGCGCGGCAGGCCCCTGCGGGCCACGATCCTGGCGCAGGTGCGGGCCGGCACGCCCGTCTCGGCGGCCAGCGCGAGCGGGGCGAGCAGCAGCCTCGCCCGCGCGTCGGCGACGCGCGCCTCGACCTCGGGCGGCGTGAGCCTCGCCAGCCGGCGCGGGCGGCAGCCCCTGTCGGCCATCGGCTCGCCGCGCCGGGCCCGCGCGAGCCACTTGTGGGCGGTCTGGCGGCTCACGCCGGCCATCGCGGCGGCGTCCGAGACGCGCATGCCGCCGCCCACGCGCTCGCAGAGCAGCGCCCTGCCCCTCGGGGTCAACCTTGCGTTAGGATGCTGGGACATGGGAGGCCCCTCCTCGCTGTGCGCCTAGACAACCCACAGCATGCGGGAGGCCTCCCTATTTGTCAC
>NZ_JBCLNF010000024.1:0-1066 GCF_039062465.1 Collinsella sp. 1033st1_E11_1033SCRN_220408 | reverse complement strand
CTGTATAACTGGCTCAAGCGGTCTGTCCGCTCGCTCAAGTGCTGCACCTGCTGACTCAACTGCATGACTCGCCCGTTCAGCATCGCGTTGTCCCGTTGCGTAAGCGAAAACATTTTCTGCAATTCCACGAAGGCGTTCTCCCATTCGTTCAGCCGCTGCATATAGTCCTGTTGCAGTTGCTCTAATGCGTTCAGCAAATGTCTTTCCAGCTCCGTCATGCTCTGTCACTCCTGCACCAGTCTCACTGCGTTCAGTTTGCCGTTGTCCTTCGTCCAGTTCGTTTCGGCTTTCATCCCCTTCGGCAACACCAGAAAACGTCCGTTGCTGTCCTCGTGATAACGCACGCCCCATGTCTTCGCGTTCAGCTTCTCCAGACTCTCTTTCTGCTCGCGGAGAATATTCATATTCGCGTTTATCTTCATGCCCTGGTACCACAGCAGACTCCCGGTCGTGGCAAACATCAGTACTGAGACGATAATCAGCCACAGCCAGCGTTTCACGCTCATTTTCAGTACGGTTTTCCAGTGCGCGTCCATCGTATCGACGGTCGTTTTCTGATACCTCTCCAGCAGTTCTTTCAGGGCTGTTGTATGGTCGTTGATAGCGTTCCTGATTAAAGATTCGTTTGAGGTCAGTTCCCTGTTTACAGATTCTTCGAGCTTCCTGAACTCGTCGTTCAGCATTTTCTCTGTAGATTCGGCTCTCTCTTTCAGCTTTTTCTCGAACTCCGCGCCCGTCTGTAAAAGATTGCTCATAAAACGCTCCTTTCAGTCTGATATTCCTCCCGCCGTTCGGGTCTGCAATGCTGATACTGCTTCGCGTCACCCTGACCACTTCAAGCCCCGCCTCTGTGAGCGCCTGAATCACATCCTGACGGCCTTTTATCTCTCCGGCATGGTAAAGCGCGTCTATCCCGCGTGTGACGCCCTCAGCAAGCGCCTGTTTCGTTTCCGGCAGGTTATCAGGAAGGGTCAGCGTCCGGCGGTTCTCCGGGGCGTTGGGGTCATGCAGACCGTAATGGTGATTCACCAGCGTCTGCCAGGCATCAATTCTCGGCCTGTCTGCC
>NZ_JBCLNF010000023.1:0-1637 GCF_039062465.1 Collinsella sp. 1033st1_E11_1033SCRN_220408 | reverse complement strand
GGTTGATTTCCGATCCCAACCGAACACATTGAGCTGACGGCACGCTCCCGCAGTTAACCGAACGCCCCCGAGGTCCTATCCGGGCCCCGGGGGCGGCATTTTCCCAGTTGAAGGAATGGTGGAGATGTGTTTCGATGGGTCCGGTGGCCATGCTCCGCCCGCCGCCCGGCACCTCTTCCCAGACTCAGCCGGACGGTCGGTCCGTCTATTCCGTTTTTCTCCTAGGCTAGGCCAGCGGGGCATCGCCCCTCTCTGCGCGCGCCCTCTCGATGAGCCCCGGCGTCAGGTCGAGATCGCCGAGCGGCACGTCCTCCACGCCGTAGGCGTCCAGCAGCGCCGCCGCGTCCTCCCCGAGCATCGCCCTGAAGGCGCGCGCGGGCGTCGCGAAGCCGAGCGCGCCGCGGGGCTCGGAGTTCACGTGCGACATGGCCAGCGCCAGGTCGGCCGGGGCGAGCCGGTCGAACCTGATTCCGGCGCCCTTGGGCAGCAGCTTCCTGATCTCGACGTGGTTGCGCTCGCAGGCGCCCTTCTGGTCGCTGCGCCTGGGGTCGCAGTAGAACAGCCTCGTCTCGCCCGGCCCCTCGCCGAGCAGCGCCGCGATCGCCGCCTCGTCGGAGAACTCGGCGCCGTTGTCGGTGAGGACGGCGCGGAACACGCGGCGCGTCCCGTCGGCGCCGAGGATGGCCCGGACGCCCTCCAGGGCGTCCGCGACGCACCCGGCGGTCTTCTCCTCCAGCGGCAGCGCGAGCTGGAGCCTGCTGGGGCGGTGCAGCAGCGTGAGCAGGCAGGCGGAGTCCTCCCGGGCCCCCTCGACGGTGTCCATCTCCCAGGCCGCGGCGCACGCGTCCTCCCCGAGGGCGAGGAACGCGGCATGCGACCTGCGGGCGGAGTGGCGGGTCGCCGCCCGGCCCGCGGCGCGCTTCCTCGGCCTGTAGCCGACCTTGCGCCTGAGCTCCATGTTGGTCATGCCGTCGTAGCCCGCCGAGACCCAGCGGTAGATGGTCGACGGCGACAGGTCCACCGGGCCGCCGTTGCGCGCCGCCATCTGCTCGGGCGACAGCCCCCGGCGCAGGCAGTCCCTTATCGCCTCCAGCCTGGCCGCCGCGGCGGGCTCGTCGGCGTCTATCCCGCGCCTGGACGAGACGAGGACCGAGTCGGCGCACAGCTGCGCGGCCCGGGCCTCGTAGAAGACGTGGGGGCGGCGCTTGCAGCCGATCGCGCGGTACCGGCCGCACCCGTTGCAG
This sequence comes from Collinsella sp. 1033st1_E11_1033SCRN_220408, assembly GCF_039062465.1. Taxonomy (NCBI): domain Bacteria; kingdom Bacillati; phylum Actinomycetota; class Coriobacteriia; order Coriobacteriales; family Coriobacteriaceae; genus Collinsella; species Collinsella sp. 1033st1_E11_1033SCRN_220408. The sequence goes on along the minus strand of NZ_JBCLNF010000023.1, from coordinate 393 downwards.
CAGCGCGGCCACGCCGCCAGGCGCGGGCAGGCCGCCGACAGGTCGGCGGAGGCGTCCACGCGCTCGCCGCGCCTGGCCTTCGGCGCCGTCACGAACCTGTGCGACGCCACCTCGGCGCTCACCGTCGAGGGCGACCTGCCCAGCTCCCTCGCGATCTCCCTGCACGACGCCCTGCGCTCCAGCATCCTCTGGACCGTGTCCCGCTCGTGCCTCGTGAGCCTTCCGTAGGCCCTCGGGACCGCCCTTGCGGAGCCGCTCTTCTTCTTTCCGGACATGCCGTCCTCCGATCTCCCGGGGCCGGCCGATCCGGCCCTCAGGGTATCGGGTTCCCACATTCATCCGCACATGTGCGGATGAATGTGGGAGGTGTTCGGATAAAGTTGATAATCAAGG
>NZ_JBCLNF010000022.1:0-4601 GCF_039062465.1 Collinsella sp. 1033st1_E11_1033SCRN_220408 | reverse complement strand
CGCACAGCGCGTGCGGGGGCCTGCCTCCGATGTCACGCATACTCGGTGTAAACAACGTCATGGCACATAACAGCTAGAAAGCTTGTGGATTGGCGCTTTGAGCAAATCCGTGACGATGGGACTGCGGGATATGTTGCGATGGGCTGGGTCACGAAACGTGCCTGGCATCGGCGGATATAAGGCGAGGACCTGCGGCGGAACCTGATGGTATCGAAACGCTGTGTTCGAGCAAAGAATCCTGTCCACGTTAACCCCAATCGATCTGGCGATCTGCATGTGGCAATGTCGCGCGAAGGTCGCTTGTTTTCGATGGGGGTCTTTGGCTTGTCGAGTGATTATAGGGCGTTTGCGGGCCCGGGTGGTGGCTACTTGCCAATATGGTGAGCCTTCTGGAGCCAGTTTCGTCCGCCATGAAACTAAAAAAGACGAAATGACGTGGCTAAAACGCGACCGCTTGAGTAGACCGAAATGCGGCAAGTCGTTTACCTGCACCTTTACTTTTTGCTTGATGGCGGCTACTTGGTGCGACACGTTTTTGCCACGTCATTTCGACTCCGCTAAATATCATTCCGCAAGAAATGACGAACGAATCGCTCTATTTGACTGTCACGAAGGTTTGAGAAGTGCGATTCGACGGGTCGTCAGAGTGCTAATAGCGACTGAATCACGCTTTCACTGATTACTTGCGCATATTTGGGATATAAAACCTAAGTCAACCATTAGTAGATTTGCGAGCCACGGCCCATGTGGTCGTAACTCACCGCGTCGCTCGTCTCGGGAGGCCTGCACATGCGCAAGTTCAAGACAGAGAGCAAGAAGCTCCTCGACCTCATGATCAACTCGATCTACACCAACAAGGAGATCTTCCTCCGAGAGCTCATTTCCAATGCGTCTGACGCCGAAGACAAGCTTTATCTCCGCAGCCTCACGGATTCCGCGATTAACCTCGACGAGGACAGCCTTGCCATTCGAGTGACGCCCGACAAGGAGGCGCATACCCTCACCATCTCGGACAACGGCCTTGGCATGACGGAGGAGGAGCTCGAGAAGAACCTCGGCACGATTGCGCACTCGGGTTCTGAGGAGTTCAAGGCGGAGAATGCTGAGCACCAGGGTGACGACGTCGATATCATCGGCCAGTTTGGTGTTGGTTTCTATTCTGCCTTCATGGTCGCCAAGGAGGTTCGCGTGGTGACCCGCGCTGCTGGCGAGGATGTCGCGCATGAGTGGGTGAGCGACGGCCTCGAGGGCTACACCATTTCAGATGCCGAGCGCGATCACTGTGGTACTGACGTCATCCTTACCCTCAAGGATGACGTCGAAGGTACGGATGGCGCAGAGGGCGAGCGCTACAGTCGTTTCCTCGAGGAGTGGACTCTCAAGGAGCTTATCCGCCAGTACAGCAACTACGTGCGCCATCCCATCCAGATGATGGTCACCAAGAGCCGTCAGAAGCCCAAGCCCGAGGACGCTCCGGAGGACTACACCCCTGAGTACGAGGACTACACAGAGCTCGAGACCATCAACTCCATGACGCCGATCTGGAAGAAGCGCGACGTCGAGCAGAAGGACTACGACGAGTTCTACAAGTCCACCTTCCATGATTGGGAGGATCCGGCGCGCACCATCACCTTCCACGCCGAAGGCGCGCTCGAGTATGACGCGCTGCTGTTCGTGCCGGGCAAGGCTCCGTTCGACCTCTACAGCAAGGATTACGAGAAGGGCCTCGCGCTCTATAGCTCCAACGTCCTGATCATGGAGAAGTGCGCCGACCTCCTGCCTGACTACTACAACTTCGTGCGCGGCATCGTGGATTCGCCGGATGTTACGCTGAACATTTCGCGTGAGACGCTGCAGCAGAATCGCCAGCTCAAGGCTATCGCCAAGCGTATCGAGAAGAAGGTCACGAGCGAGCTCGAGACCATGCGCGACCAGGATCGCGAGGCTTACGAGAAGTTCTTCGAGAACTTCGGCCGCGGCCTCAAGTACGGCATCTATTCGAGCTATGGCATGAAGGCCTCTGAGCTCGCAGACCTCCTGCTCTTCTGGAGCGCTCGCGAGCAGAAGATGGTTACTCTCGCCGAGTATGCGAAGGCCATGCCTGCTGGCCAGAAGGCTGTCTACTATGCTGCTGGCGACTCTCGCGAGCGCCTGGCGAAGATGCCTGTCGTAAAGGCCGCTCTCGAACACGGCTTTGACGTCCTGCTATGCACTGCTGACGTGGATGAGTTCACGTTCCAGTCCATGCGCGCCTATGAGGCCAAGGGCCTGCCCAAGACGTACGAGGATGACGCCGTGCGCGAGGCCGCAGAGAAGGCCGTCGCCGATGGCGCGGAGCCCGAGGTCGAGGACCGTTCACTCGAGCTCAAGAACGTTGCCGCTGGTGACGTCGACTTTGCCACGGAGGACGAGAAGAAGGCGGCCGAGGAGGCCACGAAGGATAACGAGGACCTCTTCAAGGCGATGAAGGATGCTCTGGGCGAGAAGGTCACGAAGGTGACGGTGTCCGCGCGTCTGACTGATGCCCCCGCGGCGATTACCTCTGAGGGCCCGCTTACGCTCGAGATGGAGAAGGTCCTTGCGGCCGGCCCGGACGCGGCGGACGCTCCGAAGGCCCAGCGCGTGCTCGAGCTCAACGCCAAGCACCCGGTCTTCGACAAGCTCAAGGTCGCCCAGGAGGCTGGTGATACCGACAAGCTCGCCAAGTACGCGGGCCTGCTATATGACCAGGCGCTGCTTGTTGAGGGCATTCTGCCTGATGATCCGGTGGAGTTCGCCCAGAGGGTCTGTGAGCTGATGTAGTTTCAGCTTGGGCGCGTCTGCGGCCGTGGGTGCGGCGAGGTAGTGTGGCTGGCATCGGGCCTGGTGCGCGGATTGCGGGCGCGGCTGAGCTGCCGCCGGCGTGTCCGCCTTGCAGACCGCGGACGCAATAGCCATGAAAACGGCGGGGTCTCGCGCGTGCGAGGCCCCGCCTTTGTGTGCTGGCATGTGGCGCGCTGTCGCGTGTCGCAGTTGAGCGGTGGCGTCTTCTCGTCGCGCTGGCGTGCGCGTGGGCTGTGAGTGCCGGGCTACTTTGTAAAGGTGAACTCCGCCGTGTAGTGGTAGTCGAAGTAAACGTCGTGCGAGGTGTCGGTCATGTCATAGGATACGTGCCATGCACCGTCGCTAAAAGAGACAGTCGTGTTGTCGTTTACCTTGATGCTTCCTGGGTTGGTGCCGCAAGTGAAGCTGCCGGTCTCCTCTGTCGTCCTAAGCGCGGAGTTGATGCTCGAGTAGTTTTGATAACGCCAGATGCTGTAGCTGCAGTGGAGTTCGACGTTTCCGTCGGCATCCATCGAGGGCGTAACCTTAAAAGAGGCAGTCCATGGTTCGTCGCTTTCCCACCAATAGGAATAGCCGTAGCTGCCAATTTGGGTTACCTGGACGTGCGCTTTGCTGGCATTAAACGTCCCCGAGGCGCTAAGGTTTGCGAGCGCATTCGCAAGCTGTTGCTTGCGCGTCGCGGCGCTCTTCCCGTTGTACGACACATCGTCCGGAACGTTCGCATACTTCTCGGATGCTCCCTGGAGGCTACCCTCGTCGATGAGCGCCTCGGCTTCAATCATCGTTTGGACGACCTTGGCGTGGGAGATTTTGTCCTCGTATCCCTCGCCGAGCGCTTCGTAGATTTCGATCGCCTGCTGGGTCTTGCCGGCATCAACGAGCGCGTCGGCGCAAGCGCAGGCAAGGTCAGCTGCGTCGTCAAGCTCCTTTACCTGGGCAAATGCTTTTCCCGCCTCATAATTGTTGCCGTCGGCCTGGAGCTGCTTCGCCTCTTCGTAAGTCTGGTGTCTATGGGTGTCCTCAAGCCTGTCGGGGGCATCCTTGAAATGGCCAATCTCGCTAAAGAGCTCCTCGGCTGCATCATATTGCCCTGATTCGAAGAGCTGCTGGGCCTGCGTGTACTTGGAATTGGGGATGACGTATCCGACGATGACGGCTGCCACAATTGCTGCCAGGACGGCAACGCCCGCCATGATGCGGAGCGGCTTCTTGTGCTGCACCATCCATTCGCGTAGCGAGGAAGATGGGGATTGGCCCGCCTTATCGTCATCTTCGACATCTCCGTTTTTGACGGCGCCTTCGGACGGCGCACCTTCGCCCTGAATTACCCCGGCAACATTAGATGAGTCGGTGTCAGGTTCGGCTGCGCCCGAGTCGGTTCCGGACTGCTTCTCTGCCGCCTCCGTCACGTCTGCGCTGCGCTCTCTCGAATCGGCAACAGGAGCGGAAGCGCTAACGCTTGTCTCATCCTGTTCTTTGGCGATTTCGGGTACGGCGTCAACTTCGATTGGGCTCTCGGCAGAAGTGTCCTCGTCGACCGTCCCATCTGTCTGGAGTTCGGTCTCGCCGGCCTTGCCATGGGTCGCGTCCTTGGCGTCGGGATAAACCGTGCCGGACTCGGTCTGGGTCTAGCCAGATGTGACGGGCTTTTCTTCCTCAGTACACATAGCTCCTCCTTAATTATCCGTTACAGAAATTGTAAGCCTTGATTATCAACTTTATCCGAACACCTCCCACATTCATCCGCACATGTGCGGATGAATGTGGGAACCCGATAC
>NZ_JBCLNF010000021.1:0-6263 GCF_039062465.1 Collinsella sp. 1033st1_E11_1033SCRN_220408 | reverse complement strand
ATCGAGAACATATCGAATCGAACAGGAAACGGCAGATAGAATCACCGAAATTGCCGAGAACGAGAATATGACGGCAACCGAAGTCGTTGAAGCTGCAATACAGGTGTATTCCTCCGAGAAATACGTTGGGAATACGGCAAATCAAGTTGGCTCGACGGACTCGTCTGCGCTTGCTGCGCTCATCGACCAGCTTGCCAAGAAGGACGAGCAGATAGCAAAGCTCATGGACACCGTGGCCGACGGAACCAAGGCCGTGCAGGGCGCCCAGGCGCTCCACCACGAGACAACGCAGGCGCTCGCGCTTGAATCGGCCGAGCAGAAGATGAGCCGATGGCAAAGGCTCAAGAGGGCTTGGAGGGGATAGCCATGAAGTGGAATGTTTCCGTGCTGCGCAGGTCGGGGGAGTGCGAGCGCACCGAGGTCGCGGACTTCGAGCTTGCGGCGTTCCTCAACCGAATCTCGGATGCCGAGGGCAAGGCGTGGGTGCTGTCCGTCGAGCGCATCGCCGACGTGGGCGATTCCGCGCTCGTGAAGGCCGACGGCGATGACCTCGTGCAGGAACTCGGCAAGCGCCGCTGGCGCGTCAAGGGAGACCCCGAGGACGATTGGTGGGTCGAGGTCGATTCGGGCGGCAACGAGCTTCCCGGAGATTGGGAGTACGACCCGGAAAGCGGGTGCGTCTATTGCTCCGTCGGGTGATTTGCCGTAAATGAACGACTGAGAGCCGTTTTAAGGCTCCGAAACGTGGCCGCAGGTAGAAGTCTGCGGCCATTTCCTTTTACGGCCGATTCTGGGCATCTGGTGGCTTCACAGATGGGTTCACGCTCCATCCGTTCTCACTGCCTGGCGCGAAGCGCCTTGGGCGCGTCGGTTGCTTTCTGGTCGATTTGAGCTGTCGCGCCCTCCGGTTTGGCTGTGGTCGGCAAGGGCGGGTGTGGAAAGTTTTCAACAGTGGTCGGGTTTTCAACAGCGAAAAATCCCGACAGAGACATTTACTAGTTTTCTCTAATTCTCTCTAATCGTAGGGGGGTCGAAACGAACCATACGTATGCCGTTTTCTATGGTTCGTTTCAAACCATAGCCCTATGGTTCGTTTCAAACCATAGCTATGGTTCGTTTCAAACCATAGCTTTTTCAACACTATGGTTCGTTTCGAACCATAGGAAAGCCCAGATTTGACCATACGACTGATATTTCGTATACTTTCGTCGTACCGAGAAAGGAAAAGAATGGCACCGGAGATACACCCGAACGCGCTGAAGCACCTGACGCGCGACGAAGTGCTGTCCGCATGGGGAAACGTGGTAAAGAGCATCCAGCGTGCCAGCGATGACGAGCCGCCACGTTGGCTCTGCGTCGGCTGGCTCCCGGACGGCAGGTCGGTCGAGCTGATAGCGGTCGAGACGATTTTCGGATGGCTCATCATCCACGCCATGTCTCCGGTGCAGCCCAAGTTCGCGAAGGAAATCGCCCAGACGGAAAGGAGAACGCGATGAGCTACATAGCGGCAAACGGTCAGGAAATCACGGAAGCGATGATTGGCAGCTGGTGCGACGCATACGAGCGCGGAGAGTTCCCCGAGGGCGAGCGCACCGTCGGCGAGGTTGTCATGGGTCGTCCCCCTCTGTCGGCCGAAAAGACCACGACCGTAACGGTGAAGATTCCCGTCGGCATGAAGGCCACCTTGACGAGGAAGGCCGAGGAGCGCGGTACAACCATGAGCGCCTACGTTCGCAGCGTCCTTGCAAACGACATTCTGGCGGCATCGTAGAGCGGCAAAAGAAAAGCCCCCGAGCTTTGGCCAGCGGCGGGGGCTTTGCAGACGGTTAAACCAGTCCTTTCTGCAAGGAGCAGTATACACCATGGACAACATCAACGACCTTATAGGCGACGCGGCGAAACCAAGCACGCGCAGACCCCGCCGCAGGAACGAATCAAGAGGGAACTCGGCTTCGGGAGGAGGAAGTCATGAAAGACAGCGAGCTTTGCAAGATGTTCGGCACGACCGTCGAGCAGGTCGAGTCCGATTGCGAGAAGTACGAATCCGGTGATTTCTCCGGCTGGGAGTTCGGCAAGCCCATCGACGGCAGGCCGAAGGCGGCCATGAGGACCACCTCGCTCAAGTTCTCCGAGACCGAGCTGACGGCCATCGACAACGCTGCCAAGCGGCTCGGCCTGACGCGCTCGGCGTTCATCCGCAGGGCGTGCGACAACGAGATTATGGCCATAGCCTAGGCCGGTCGGCAGGGGGTCGTGAGATGGCGCCGACCCCCTGCTTTTTTGGTCGTTTGTACCAAAAAAGCAGTGATAATATAGGCGGACTGTACGCCCTCAGTTCCGGGAGGGGAGGGCTTTCGGATGGGTCTCCGCGAGGGGGCTTTTCTTCTGGCTCTAGGTGTACAATAAAATCATTGATAAAATAACGTGCCTATGAGGGCTTCCGGGAGGGGTTCCAGAGGGAGCCTTTTCTTCTGGCTCTAGGTGTACAATAAAATCATTGATAAAATAACGTGCCTATGAGGGCTTCCGGGAGGGGTTGGTGAGTGGATTGTCTCTTGAGTCCGTTCTTCTTGAATACGGGGCTTCCGAGGTCTCGGCCATGGATGTCTACTCCGATATCTTTCAGCTCGGGTACGGGTTCATCCAGACCGAGGGGGAGCCGAGCGGTGAGCACAAGGCGAACCCCATCATCGTCGGCTCGTTCGGCGGTCATTACGACGAGGACGGGAAGCTCAAAGGGGACAGGGTTCGCCGCCGCATCCTGTTCGAGGACACGTTCGAGGACACTCTTGCCGAGTTCAGCGATGCGAACTGGGCGATAACGAATGGGCTTACCTACTGGGGCAGGGCGAACACCGCCGACGCGCAGAGCAAGATGTGCGCCCTGATTTTCGACCTCGACGGGCAGGATGACGGCACGCTCACGGCGTTCCTGTACAACTGCCGGAGCGACTACCCCCTCTACCCAGAGCCGAACTACATCATCCTGAGCGGCCACAACGTCCACCTGTACTACGTCCTCGAGGAGCCTGCCGACCTCTACCCGAACACCAAGAGCCTGCTGAAGGACATGAAGTACCGCCTGACCGACAGGATGTGGAACAAGTACACATCGAGGGAGTGGGAGAACCCGCAGCATCAGGGCATCAACCAAGGGTTCCGAATCATCGGCGGCAAGACCAAGGACGGCGGCACGGTGATGGCGTTCAGGGTCAACACGCACCCCTTCTCGCTCGAAGAGCTGAACGAAGTCCTCCCCGCAGACCAACAAGTCGACCTGTCCAAGAAGTGGAGGGAGACGAGGTACACGCTCGAACAGGCCAAGGAGAAGTTCCCCGATTGGTACGAGAAGGTCATCGTCAACGGCGATCGTGCCGACGGCTCGTGGGATGCCAAGGAAGACCTGTACAACTGGTGGCTGCGCAAGATACGCGGTGGCGCGTCATACAGTCACAGGTACTTCTGCCTGATGGCTCTGGCGATATACGCCGTGAAGTGCGGCATCACCGACCGCGACCGCGTCAAAGCCGACATGGAGTCACTCGTGCCGTTCCTCGATTCCATAGACCCCGAGCATCCGTTCGGCAACGACCACGAGGTCGAGAACGCGCTCGAATGCCTCGACTTGCGATACAAGAAGTTCCCGATTAAGGACTTGGAGAGGATATCGGGTATGGCCATCCCGAAGAACAAGCGGAACTACAGGAAGCAGCCACAGCACATGGAATATCTAAACGGGCTGCGCAAGATGCGTCGCGACGTTCTCGGCGAGAACGAGTATGAAAACAGCGGTCGGCCAAAGGGAAGCGGTGAAAAGTGTGAGTTGATTCGCTCCTATGCCCGCGAGCATCCCGGTGCCAGCCATTCGGGCATATCCAAGGCGCTTGGCGTGTCGAGGTCTACCGTCATCAAGTGGCTAAGGGGCTGGAAGTGCGATACCGACGGCCTGCCGGACGGCGCATGGTACGAAAACGGGCACGTTCACGTCGATATGACGGAGCCGGAATCCAAGGAAGGTGAGTGATATGGCAATGGAACCTTGGCGCTTCACCATCGAGTTCGATGAGGAGAAGGCAAAAAGGAATGGCTACAACGTAGATGACCTCTACGACTGCGTGGGAGAATACGCGGAGCAAATGGGTAACGTCCGCATAGGCCTTGGCACTTGGCAGGCAAAGAACCGCGAGGTGCAGTTCGGAGCGCAGTGCCCTGTTTGCGTCGCCCTTTCTAAACAGCCTTGGGTCATGCAGAACATTAAGTCTTGGCGTACCTATGAGGACATGAATGAACCGGAGGGCGAAGACTACCTACAGATAATCCGGGATATCAGCCCGGAACGCGTTTTCGACTAGGAATTGGGAAGGGAAACGCCGATACGATGGCGAGCTACACGCTGGATGTTTTCTAGGACGGCGACTTCCCGCTCCACACGTGCGGGTAGGCGGGTCAATGCAGCAATCGGTGACCACGGGGCGGCGTGCTCCGCGAAGCGGATCTGAGCCGACTCGTTCACCGAGTGCGGAATTGACGCGGCGGGCGAGCGCGAAAGCAGACTGGGGCAAGGGTCGATGGGCAGCTGTGCCCATCGACCCTTCCTTTGCCCGCCACGCACGCGCCGCCGCGTGCCGCCAAGCCGAGCCGACAGGCGGGCGCGGAGCCACCCCGCGGTGGCGGAGTCGGCAAGGGCGAAGCCCGCGCAGCAGCCGAATGGCTGCGGAGTGCCCCGCAGGGCGCAGGAGAAGTGGGTATTACGCTCACGTGATACCCACTTCTCCAATTGCGCTACTTTCGGGAAAGTAGCAAAGCCGATATACTGGGCGAAAAAAGGAACCAGCGTGGTCGGTGCCGCCGCCGACCACGCGAACCCCGGAAGGTGATTCCCAATGGCGCTCTCGATGTCGGTATCGGCTGGCAAGCACAACGCCCGCCACAACACGGACTTGGCATATCGCGCGAAGCTCCCGAACGTCGACCCGAGATTGAGCCGCCTCAATCTCACGATTAAGGACGAGCCTATCGGGAAAGCCTACGACCGCATTTTCGGAAAGTCGCTGAGCGACTACAACGCGAAGCAGAAGTCGAAGGGGCACGGCGAGCGGTGCATCGCCGACTACCATGCGAAAATCGAAGGGGCTTGGAAAGCGGATTCCGCAAAAGTCGATAGCCACAAGAAGGGGCGCTCGAACGTCCCGAAGCCGTGCTACGAGTACGTCCTCCAGCTTGGAGACCGCGACACGTTTCGCAAAGAACTCGATTACGAGACGGCAAAGGAGATTTTCGAGGAAGCCGTTTCCGGCATCGAAGAAAAGACCGAGGGCGCTATCGACTGGTTCCAAATCGTGTTGCACTTCGACGAGCCGAACGGAACGTGGCACGGCCACATGGCCGGGATTCCATATGGCGATGGCAACAAGCGCGGGCTTGAAAAGCAAGTATCCATGACGCAGGCGCTTAAAACGCTGAACCTCAAGCGCCTTCCCGATTTGCAAAATCTGATGATCGGCGAGCTGGAAAAGGCCGCTGCGGCACACGGCATCGAGCGAAGGCTCATGGACTGCGACCGCAAGCATCTCGACGTGCCGGAGTACCAGCAGGCGATGCGCAATTACAACGACCTGACGGACAGAATCGAGCAGAAGCGCAGCCGCGTCGCGGAGCTTGACCGAAATATCGAGAGCAAGGAGAGGACGGTCGCACGTCTCGACCGCTCCATAGAGATGAAGACGAAAAGGCTCAACCTGTTAACCGAATGGCTTCAGGAAACCGAGAAGAAGCTCGACGAGATGCTCCCGAACCTCGCCGAGATTGCGGGCAAGTTCAAGAACTGGCTGCCGATTGAGAAGCCAATCGACATTCTGCGCAGGCTCGCCGACAACCCGCTGATTGCAAGGCGCGAAGTCATGGCGGCAGTCGAGCGGGATAAGGCGAGCAAGGCAACCAGAGCCGCAAACAAGTCGGTCGGCGACGCGATGAAGTCCGCGTCGGACAAGATTGGAGCTCTGGCAAATGAGGCGCGGTCAATGAGGGACGCAAGGAACGAACTCGAAGGCAAGGCGGGAGAGCCAGACCGCGCTGCCACCACCAAAATCGACCATGGGCGCGATTGATTCTTGCCCACGTTCCACTCAGATGGTGAAATACGGGAGAAATACGTTTTGAAATACGGGAGAAATACGTGGCGAAGGTATCGAGAACATATCGAATCGAACAGGAAACGGCAGATAGAATCACCGAAATTGCCGAGAACGAGAATATGACGGCAA
>NZ_JBCLNF010000020.1:0-6364 GCF_039062465.1 Collinsella sp. 1033st1_E11_1033SCRN_220408 | reverse complement strand
ACAACCCACAGCATGCGGGAGGCCTCCCTATTTGTCACCACCCGGGTGTAAACAACCTATTGGCACATAACATCTAGCACGCGAAAACCCAATAGGACCTCTAAGCTCTATCGCACGCACTCGCTGAGCCGAGAGCTACCGTTCGGCGGCGTTCTTGACACAAACCACAACTTCCAGGTGACATCGCCAGCGCTCACGCTGCTCGGACTTGCGGCGCAGCTCGCTCCCGCGCAGCTGCTCATGGCAACCTACGAGCTTTGCGGGACCTACTCGACTTTCATGCCTTGCGAACGCGCGGAGAGCTTGCTTTCCGAGGCGCTCGCACAACGACTCCTCTCCCCCTTCGATGGCTGGCGGCGTGTCGCTGGATCTAGCGGAAGCCCGCTTGACCTTTGGAAACGCAGCCCGCTCTTGAGCGTTGAAGAGCTCAAGAAAACCACTCTCCAACTCGAGGGGTTCCATGGCGTGAAGCGCCTTCGCTGGGCCGCTTCTCACATGACCGGGGTTTGTGCGTCACCGTTCGAGGCGCAGGTATCCATTCTTCTTGGCCTTCCCAAGGCGAGCGGGGGCCTCGGCCTTGCGTTCACAAACAACCGGCGCATCGAATTGTCCGGACAAGCACAGGCTCTCTATCAGAAAACCTGCTGCTACGCGGATCTATTCTTCGAGGGTACAGAGACTCGGCGGCCCATCGCGCTCGAATGTCAGGGGGCGTCGGTTCACGGCGGAGAGGCCGCATCTCTGAATGATGCGGCGCGAACGGCGGCGCTCCAGCTCATGGGTGTGGAGGTCATCCCCATCATGCACGAGCAGATTAGGCAACCGGACGGCTGGAGTGCCATCAAGCGACTTCTCGAGCTCAAGCTCGGAGTCGATACCGGGAAAGCGGCGAGACAGAAGCGCGCCGAGACCAACCTGCGCTACGACCTGTTTGAGAGGTCCATAGCCTAGGCGCGGCTCCAGGGCGCAGGTGGCCAGGGCGCGTGGCATCCGGGTCGCAGGTGGCCAAGGCGCATGGCATCGGCGCCAAGCCGGCGCCAACCTAATGCCCTATTTCTTCCTCGGTTGGTAGCGTCTGCGAGTGGCGTGGACGCTCCCCTTGCGGGCGCCGGCCTTGAGGCGAGCCATGACCTCGTCTTCCGTAGTTCCCTCTACCTTGCTCCTGAGCTCGACGAGTTGATCGCGCAAATCAGCGGCGCGTTCGAAGTCCATGGCTTCGCTCGCCGCCGCCATGTCGCTCTCAAGCGCCTCCATAATGCGAGTCAGCTCTTCGCGAGGAAGCTTCTTCGCAAGCTCGGCGGCAACAGACTTGGCCGTAGCCTCACTCTTTGCACGCGCGTCGGCGTCAACCCCGGCAAGGCTCTCGAAGGCACCATGGCTTCCTGTGCCACGGCGGTCGCGCGTCTTATCGCCGACCGTCTCCTCTGCCTCGGAAATAAAGCTCGAGATGTCTGCAATCGACTTTTTGACGGTCTTGGGCACGATGCCGCGTTCCTTGTTGAACGCCTCCTGAGCGGCACGGCGCCGGCGCGTCTCATCGATGGCGATGCGCATCGAATCCGTAATGCGATCCGCATACATAATGACTTCGCCGTGAGCGTTACGCGCAGCACGGCCCATCGTCTGAATGAGCGAACGACGGTTACGGAGGAATCCCTCCTTATCTGCATCGAGAATCGCCACAAGCGAGACCTCCGGAATATCGAGGCCCTCGCGAAGGAGGTTGATGCCCACGAGCACATCAATCTTGCCCATGCGCAGGTCACGAATGATGTCCACACGATCGAGTGTCGCAGTGTCCGAGTGCATGTAGTTAACCTTAAGTCCCTCGTCGAGGAGATGGTCCGTAAGGTCCTCCGCCATGCGCTTGGTGAGCGTCGTCACCAAGACGCGCTCCTTCACAGCAACTCGCGTGCGTATCTCCTCCGTCAGGTCATCGATCTGGCCACGGATGGGACGCACGTCAATCAGCGGATCAAGTAGGCCAGTCGGGCGGATGATCTGCTCGACCGTCTGCTGGCTGACCTGCTCCTCATAGTCTCCGGGCGTGGCCGAGACATAGACGAACTGCGGCACGCGACTCTCGAACTCATCGAAGCGCAGGGGACGGTTGTCAAGTGCGCTAGGCAGGCGGAAGCCGTGTTCTACCAGCGTAATCTTGCGCGCGCGGTCTCCTTCGTGCATGCCGCGAATTTGGGGCACCGTCACGTGGCTCTCGTCGATGATGCAAAGCATATCCTTGGGGAAATAGTCGATGAGCGTGAAGGGCGGCTCGCCAGGAGCACGGCCGTCGAGATGTCGCGAGTAGTTCTCGATGCCGTTGCAATATCCCATATTCTCAAGCATCTCGAGGTCATACCCCGTACGTTCGCGCAAGCGCTGGGCCTCGAGGAGCTTGTCGGCTTCCTTAAGCTGGGCCAAGCGCTCCGTAAGCTCTTGGTTGATGGTGTCGAGTGCGCGGTTGATCTTGGGGCGCTCCGTGACATAGTGACTTGCCGGCCAGATGGGCACCGCGTCAAACTCGCGCAGAATCTCGCCCGTGACTTCATCGATCTCAGCGATAACCTCGACTTCATCGCCAAAGAACTCGATGCGGAGAGGATGCTCCGCATACGGCGGAAACACGTCGACGCGCTCCCCACGCACGCGGAAGCAGCCGCGTGCGAGATCGATATCGTTGCGGTCATACTGAATGTCTATTAGCGAATGGATGAAATCGTCGCGTTCGAGCGGCTCGTCCTTTGAGACGTTGGGGGCAAGGCCCGCGTAGTCCTCCGGACTACCGATACCATAAATGCAGCTCACCGACGCAACGCAGATGACATCGCGACGCGAGAGCAAGCTTGCCGTGGCCTGATGGCGGAGCTTCTCGACTTCTTCATTAATCGAGGCATCCTTCTCGATGTAAGTATCGCTCTGCGGAACGTAGGCCTCCGGCTGGTAGTAGTCATAGTATGAGACGAAATAGACTACGGCGTTATTGGGGAAAAGCTCGCGCATCTCACTTGCAACCTGAGCCGCGAGCGTCTTATTGGGCTCCATGATGAGCGTAGGCTTGTTTACGGCCTCAATCGTCTTGGCCATGGTGTAGGTCTTGCCGGAACCCGTAACACCGAGAAGAGTCTGGTAACGAAGACCATCTTCGATGCCCTTCGCAAGCTTAGCTATGGCCTGGGGCTGGTCGCCCGCCGGCTCGAACGGAGAGACAACCTCAAGGGGCACGCCAGCGCCCTCGACGCCAAAACGACGGAGCTCAGCGCCAACATGGCCTGTGACCTGCGACTGATTTGAAGTTGCCTCCTGCGCTCCCATGTTTCCTCCGCTACGTACAGCTGTTCGATATCGCCATTATACACATACGAACTAAGCCGACACGGGTCGAAGCTCTAGATCCGGAGGGGCCATCCCGGCGCCATCGAGCAACACCACCGACGCGAAGGAGGGATCCAAGCGCTATCGAACAACACTATCGGCGCGGGGCGTCCAAGCGTTCAAGCAGCGTCGCCGGCGCGAAGGTAGGTCCAAGTGCTATCGAGCGGTGCCACCGGCGCGAAGGGCGCGCCGCCAGCACAACAACCGCGCCAGGACAGCAACATGCCCGAAAGGCAATGCGGGCTTCGCTACTCCCCCATAACCTTGAGCCACCACGCATCCACGGCAGTCTCTAACGCCGCAGCGTCAGCATCGTTTTCGATCACATGCGTGGCGTGGGCGCGAAGATACTCGTCACTTGGCTGATGAGCCGCGCGAGCATCGAAATCCTCCCCCGCCATACCGCGACCAATGGCCCGCTCGCGACGAAGCGCTAGTGGTGCCGTCACGACAAGGACATCATCCGCAATAGGAAGCAAGTCCTCCACGCGATCGAGCAGGGGCACCTCGACAATCGTCAGCTTTGGCTCAGCCCCAGAACAGCTCGAGCTCGTAAGGATGGCGGCGAGGCGCTCGCGAATGGCAGGCATCTCGATTGCCTCGAGGCGAGCCGTATCCTCCGGCGTGGCAAACGCGCGGGCAGCCAGCTCGCCTCGATTCAGCTCGCCCGTATCCCTATCAACCAGATCATCACCGAACTCCGCCGCAATAGACTCCAGAACGGGACTACCCGCCTCGAGCACCTCGCGGGAGACTTGATCGAGATCGCACAGCCAGGCACCGCGATCATGCAGCAGACGGGCAACGGTCGACTTACCCGACGCGATGCCGCCGGCTAGAAACGTCGTATGAGCCATGATCGACTACGCCTTGCCATCAAAACGCGTGTGGCACTTGGGACAGGTAATGCGAACCTTGCCTTTACCGCGAGGAATACGCACGCGCTGGCCACAGCTGGGACAGGCGAGGTGAACGTAGTTCTTGGCCTCGCGAAGCTCAGCCGCAGGATTTGCGAGGAACGAAATCACGGGACCGGCCGCTTTAAGAACCTGCGCGTTCTCACGGCTGCGAGCAGAGACATCCTTCGACGTGATGCGGAACCATGAGTAGCCGAGAAGAACCAGTGCCACGACCGAAACCCAAGTCGTACGCGCAAACAAGTCGATGATGACAAGAATCACGGCAAGCGTCGTGCAGGCGCCAGACAGCTCATCCGCGCCGTTGCGCCCACGAGCCCACTCAAGAACCTTACGCTGCACCTCTTCCATCTTGTTGCCATTCGCACCATTTGCCATGAAAACCTGCCTCCTTATTCTTCGAGAATCAATTCTACCCGGCATTGCGGACACTAACCGCACGAGCGGGAATCGCAACGCCGCCGCAACATCAAGCCCATCGCACAACGAACTGGCGGCAAGCGAGACCCCTATCGCACGCAAAAAGGGCCGCCCACTTTCGTGAGCGGCCCCGCAATCGAGCTAGTTACCTAAGCGCGAGATTTACTCGGCGTCGGTGGCCTCGACGGTCTCAGCAGCCTCGGTAGCCTCAGCGGCCTCCTCGGGCTTGTCCATCGGCTCAACCTCGACCTCGAAACCGAGGGTCTCAGCGGCAGCCTTCATGGACAGGGAGATACGACGACGATCGAGGTCGATCTCCATAACCTTGACCTGGACCTTGTCGCCGACCTTGCAAACCTGGGCAGGGGCGTCGACGTGCTGCTTGGCCATCTCGGAGATGTGGACCAGGCCCTCGATGCCGTCGCCGAGGTCGACGAAGGCGCCGAACGGGACGAGCTTGGTGACAACGCCCTCAACGATGGCGTCAACCGGGTACTTCTTGACGAGTGTGCGCCAAGGATCCTCGGTGGTCTGCTTGAGACCGAGGGAGATGCGCTCGCGGTTGAGATCGACGTCGAGAACCTGAACCTCGACCTCCTGGCCGACCTTGACGACCTCGGAGGGGTGGTTGACGTGGTTCCAGGAGAGCTCGGAGATGTGAATCAGGCCGTCGATGCCGCCGAGGTCGACGAAGGCGCCGAAGTCGACGATCGAGGAGACCGTGCCCTTGAGGCGCATGCCCGGCTGGAGCTTCGAGAGGATCTCGGAGCGCTCGGCCTTGCGGGCCTCCTCGAGGACAACGCGACGGGAGAGGACGACGTTGTTGCGGTTGCGGTCCATCTCGATGACACGGGCCTCGATGCGGGTGCCCATGTAAGCGTTGAGATCCTTGACGCGACGGAGGTCGACGAGGGAGGCGGGCAGGAAGCCGCGCAGGCCGATGTCGAGGATAAGGCCGCCCTTGACGACCTCGATGACCTCGCCCTCGACGTTCTCGCCGGCGTTGAACTTCTCCTCGATGCGGTTCCAAGCACGCTCGTACTCGGCACGCTTCTTGGAGAGGACCAGACGGCCGTCCTTGTCCTCCTTCTGGAGAACGAGAGCCTCAATGGTGTCGCCCAGGTTCACGATGTCAGCGGGGTTGGCGTCCTTGCGGATGGACAGCTCGCGGACGGGAATAACGCCCTCAGACTTGAAGCCGATGTCAAGCAGGACCTCATCGCGCTCAATCTTGACAACGGTACCCGTGACAAGATCGCCCTCGTCGAAATCGGTGATGGTACCGTCGATGAGGTTGTTCATCTCCTCGTTGGACACGTCATCCAGCGAGAAAACGGACGAGTTCTGAATCTCACTCAAAGGTGGACCCCTTTCGAAAACGGGGCCCCGATGCTCATGCGCATCGCCTGCAGCAGCTCCGGGCCAGATGCTCGCCCACAGCCACCGGCTTGGATTTACATCGCTCGGGGGCCGACAGATATGGTGTGTGAGCGTCCGACTCACACGTCTTGATAGGATACCTTGCACGCCTAGCACATTTCAAGCGTAAGTGGCAAGTCTGCTCGTAAATTTACGAAACCTTGATTATCAACTTTATCCGAACACCTCCCACATTCATCCGCACATGTGCGGATGAATGTGGGAACCCGATACCC
>NZ_JBCLNF010000019.1:0-11078 GCF_039062465.1 Collinsella sp. 1033st1_E11_1033SCRN_220408 | reverse complement strand
GGTATCGGGTTCCCACATTCATCCGCACATGTGCGGATGAATGTGGGAGGTGTTCGGATAAAGTTGATAATCAAGGCATCGGCGGCGCTTGGCCCTATTTAGCTGGGGAATGTGTGAAGTGGGCCGACAAAAGGTAGACTACTGTCCGTATGTCCTTCGATTCGAGTACAACCTCGTCTCGCGGACACGGGCCATTCGGCGTCACTCGCCGCCTTGTCCAATGGTAAAAAAAGGGCCGGAGCGCGTGCGGTCCTAAGACTGACCTCGGGAGTAGCATGAAGAAACGCAGCGTGAAGGCAAAGGCGGTTCTGGCCGTAGTGACCAGCGTCGTCCTATCCACGTGCTGCGTTCTGGCACTCCCCGCTCACATCGCCCACGCCACTTCAGTCGATGAGCTCCAGGCCAAGGTCGACGAGGCGGCCATGGCCTATGACGAGGCGACGGCCAAGGTCAACGAGCTCCAGACCAAGATCGACGAGTCACAGGCCAAGATCGACGAGGTCACTGCCCTCCTCCCCGAGCAGCGCGACCGCGCCGCGGTGTCGATGAGCTCCATCTACAAGATGCAGCAGGACACCCCGGGTCTCGTGAGTCTGCTCCTTTCTGCCAAGGATTTCTCGGATTTCCTCACGACCTACCAGTACATCAGCGCTATCCAGCGTTCCAACTCCGATGATCTCAACGAGCTCGTCAACATGGAGAACGAGCTCACGAGCGCCCAGCAGACGCTTGCCGCCGCCAAGGAAGAGGCTGACAACCAGCAGCGCCAGGCGCAGGAAGCCATGAACCAGGCCCAGGCCGCGCTCGATCAGCTCAACGCCCAGATTTCCGCGCAGGCAGCCGCCGAGGCAGCCGCTCGCGAGAACGCGAACACCCAACAGAATCAGACACCCGAGACTGGCTCCAGCAACACCTCGAACGGCAATTCCAACGCAGGCGCCGACACCGGCAAGTCCGATCCGGGCGCGACCGACGGCTCCGAGGTCGAGACGGACGGCGAGTGGATGATCGGCTATGCATCCGCCTACTCCGTCGCAGACAACACCGGCGGCAACGCCACCGCCTCGGGCGACATCCTCACGGACGACTCCATGACCGTCGCCGTTCCGCTGAGCCAGCGCTATCTGCTTGGCCGTACCGTTCAGATCCGTTACGGCGGCAGGACCATCACCGCAACCGTGAACGATGTGGGTGGTTTCGCCCAGCACGGCCGCGTTCTCGACCTTGCGGGCGGTTGCTGGAAGGCCTTCGGCTGCTCATCGCCCTATGAGTGGGGCGTTCGCGCCGTTCAGTATCGCTTCCTGTAGCATCGGCCGGCACGATCCCATCGCAACCAAGCCCCTACGCGGTGAGATACACCATCGTGATGATCATCGCGAAGCCAATGAGGTCCGTCGGCGAGAAGGTCGTGCCGAGCCACAGGACGGAGAAAATCGTCGCGGAGATGGGCTCAGACGTGCCGAGCATGTTCGCACGGAGCGGGCCCAGATCCTTCACGCCCTGCATGTAGAACGCGTATGCCAGGAAACTGCCTACGACGGAAATGGCAACGAGCGCCACAATGCCCGCGAAATCGAATACCGGCACGTTCTCCCACGGGTGAATCAGGATGGCAAGGCCGCCGCCCGAGATGAGCATCGAGATGGCATTGACGACGGGGCTGCCCCATTTCTCGAGGATCTTCGCCGGAACGGCAGAGTAAATGGCATAGGTCGCGGCGGTCGCAAAGCCCCAGAGCAAGCCATTGAGCGGCATGGCGAGCTTGCTGGGATCCCCTCCCGTGGCAAGCAGGAACGTGCCGCCAAGGGCAAGCGCGAGACCCAAGGATTCGCGACGGCGCGGCAGACGCTTGGCAACCGCACAGGAGAAGATCATGAGCAGGACAAGCGAAAGCGCCTGGAGAACCGTAGCCGTCGCTGAGTTCGTGATCTTGATCGTCATGATGTAGCTGAGAGAGTTAATCATCATGCAGAAGGCTGTCACAAAGAACAGACCGATGCCGGAGGACCTGGGGCTCGTCCTGACCGCCGCGCCAAGCTCGGCGAAGCGCTCCCTCTCGCGCGGAGCGGCGAACACATAGACGAAGAACAGGAGCGACGCCGTGAGCTGGCGCACGCAGAGAAGCCACAGCGGCGTCACCCCATAGCCATCCATCAGGAACTTTGCACACGTGCCGGAAAAGCCCCAGCATGTGCCACCCAAAAGCGTGAGGAGAACGCCACGCCTCACGTTGTTTGCCTTCGTCATTCGCTTCCCTTGCGTGATACAGTCAGTGCCAACAGCAACCTGTGAAAGGTACCATCATGTCTTCCGCATTTTCCACCCTTAATTTAAAGCTTTCTGTCGGTGGCATCTATCATGGCTTCACCATCGAGACCGCCGAGGATTTGCCCGAGATTTCAGGCACCGCATACGTGATGCGTCACAACGCGACCGGAGCGCGCGTCATGTGGCTCGCCTGTCCGGATGGCAACAAGGCCTTCTCAATTGCCTTCAAGACACCGCCCGCGAACGACACGGGTGTCTTCCACATCCTCGAGCACTCGGTACTGTGCGGATCCAGCAAGTTCCCCGTGAAGGAGCCGTTCGTCCACCTGCTCAAAAGCTCGATGCAGACCTTCCTGAACGCGCTCACTTTCTCCGACAAGACGATGTACCCCGTCGCCTCGACGAATGACCGCGACCTCGAGAACCTCATGGAGGTCTATCTCGACGCGGTTCTCCATCCCAACATCTATAGCCGCCCACGCATCTTCGAGCAAGAGGGCTGGCATTACGAGCTGGGCGAGGCCTCGGACGAGGCGCGGGTCGCAGGCAGCGGCAAGACCGCCGAGGATGCAGGCACCGGCAGCGACGCGGAGGGCGTGGATGCCAATGCCGCGGACCTCGCTACCCGTCCGCTTATCTGCAACGGCGTCGTCTACAACGAGATGAAGGGCGCCCTTTCGGACCCGGACGAGATCCTCATCATGGGCATCAACCGCCAGCTCTTCGGCGAGACGCCCTACGGTTGGGTCTCTGGCGGCGACCCCGCGGCAATCCCCTCCCTCACCTACGAGGAGTTCCTCGACACCCACGCGCGCCACTACCAGCTCTCGAATTCCTACTCGATCCTCTACGGAGACCTTGACATCGACGAGAAGCTCGCGTTCCTCGACGAGCGCTTCATGGGTGCCGAGGACCGCCACGCAGGTGACCCCAACCCCCTGCCCGCGTGCCCTGCGCACGTGAGCGGCCTCGTCCAAATTCCCATGCAGACGACGCCCGACAACGCCTGCGTGGGCGTCGCCTACGTGTTCGCCCACTCCTCCCAGCGCGAGCGCGTCCTCGCCGCCGACATCCTGGTCGACGCGCTCGTCGGTTCGAACGAAGCGCCGCTCAAGCGTGCCATCCTCGAGAGCGGCATCGGCCAGGACGTGAGTGGATTCCTGTACGACGGCCTCCTCCAGCCCATCCTCATCTTCGAGCTCAAGGGCGCCAAGCCTGGCGTTGCCGAGCAGTTCCAGAAGCTTGTCGAGGACACCTGCGCCACGCTCGCCCGCGAGGGGCTTGGACAGGACAACCTCGAGGCCTCGCTCGCCCAGGCGGAGTTCAACCTGCGCGAGGGTGACTGGGGCTACCCCGATGGCATCGGTCTCGCCATCCAGGCGATGAGCGGCTGGCTTTACGATGACGCGGATGCGACCCTCTACCTCCGCTACGAGGACGCCCTCGCCCACATGCATGAGGGCCTCGCACAGGGCTACTTCGAGCGGCTGCTCTCCGAGGCAATTTGCGGGTGCGGCCACAAGTGCCTGGTCGAGGTCGTTCCCACCGAGGAGGAGCGCTCCGACGAAGCCCAGCGTCTCGCCGCCAAGCGCGCGAAGCTCTCTGACGCCGAGCTTGCTGGCATCGCCCGCGAGGCGGAGGAGCTCCACGCGGAGCAGGCCGCGCCGGACACCCCCGAGGCCCTGGCCACGCTGCCGCGTCTCGAGCTCTCTGACATCGGAGACGGCCCCGCCGAGCCCGAGACCGTTGTCGTTGAGGCTCCCGTCCCGTGCTTCCGCCACGGCATCGACACGCGCGGCATCGACTACGCCTACTTCTACTTTGGCCTCGACAAGGTGAGCTTCGAGGAGCTCCCCTACGTAAGCGTGCTCGCGGGGCTTCTCGGCAGGCTCGACACGGAGACGCGCAGCGCCTACGAGCTCGACACGATTTGCGAGTCCAAGCTTGGCTTCCTCTCCTTCTTCACCGAGACCTACAACACCGAAGGTGACGAGATGAGCGCCCGTCCGAAGCTCGTCGTGGGCGCGAGCGCGCTCTCCTCGAACGTCGAATGGCTCGCGAAGCTGCCCGCCGAGGTTTGGTCTACCACCAAGTTCACCGATCGCAAGCGCATCGCCGACATCCTCACGCAGCGTCGTCTGGGGATGGAGCAGTCCTTCGTGAACTCGGGTCACGCCGCGGCGCTCTCGCGCGTGAACTCGCAGTTCATGGCAAGCTCCGTCGTCGCGGAAAAGCTTGGCGGCGTTGACTTCTACCTGTTCCTGCGCGATTTGGTCGACCACTTCGACGAGCGCGCCGAGGAGCTCGAGTCGAAGCTTGGCGACCTCTGCCGCCGCATCTTCTCGGCGGGCAACTGCGAGATGAGCATCACGGGCCCCGGCGAGGACGCGAAGCGCTTCTGGGAGGCAGCCGATGGGCTTGGTCTCTCAAGCGTCGACGAATCCGACAAGGCACTCGTCGCTCCCGCGCCCCAGACTCGCGCCGAGGCCTTCGTCGTACCCGCCAACATCTGCTTCGTAGCCGAGGGCATGGCCGGCCTCAAGCATGGCACCAAATCGAGTGGCGCTTGGCGCGTCGCGTCGCAGGCGCTCTCCTACGAGTACCTCTGGAACGAGGTGCGCGTGCTGGGCGGAGCCTATGGCTGCGGCTTCCGCTGCACGACCGACGCGCTGCTTGAGATGTATTCCTTCCGTGACCCCGCCGTCGACCCCACGGTTCGCCGCTTCGAGGCGGCGGCCGAGTGGCTTGCCAACTGGAAGCCCACGGACGAGGAACTCGAGGGCTTCATCGTCGCGAGTGTCGCCGGCCTCGACGCGCCTGTGAAGCCGCGCCAGCTCGGACGCAGGCTTGACGCCCAGCGCCTCTCCGGTCGAGGCGAGGACTGGCGCGAGCGCCGTCGCTCCGAGGTGCTCGCCACCACGGCGGACGAGCTGCGAGACCTCGCGCGTCCCCTGGCCGAGCTTCCCGAAAGCCGTGGCATCTGCGTCTTCGGTGGCAGGGAGCAGATCGCTGCCAGCGCACTCGACCTCGACGTTCGCGAGCTCTTCAGCGCATAGCGAGCGCGTGTCCGCCGTCAAACGCGTGGGCGCCCCGCACACCAGTTATCTCTCGCGCGGATCGCGCCTGCACGTCGGCTATGTCTCGCGCGAACGACAACAACGAAAACGTAATTCCGCCAAGGTGGTCAAAAACACCATCGCGGCGGACGCTTATTGCCCGTTTCAAGACAATCCGGAGAGCAAAATCGTATGCATAAGGCTCTTCATGCGGCCACGACGATCGCCGTCACATAGCCCCAACACACTTACCTGCGGTTTCGTCTTTTAGCTCATTTGGACCGTCATCTTGCGATACCGAAAACCTAGAAATTCCGTCCGCCGCGCAATGGTTTTTGACCACCCCGGAGGAAATTAGCCTTTCGAGGTTGCCATCAAGATCGCCAAATACGACCCCTCCGCGCCTGCGGCCATAATAAAATACAGAAGACGGAACACTATATGCATTTTCGAAGCAAACCGTCGTTTGATGGTCCAGTGACGGCCAACTGTGGCGGTCCCGCAACAGGAGGGGGGGGGGGGGGCCCCCCCCCCCCCCCCCCCCAGCCGAAGCCAAAGAATGACCGTCTTCCAAAGCGGGCTCACGCTCAGCAAGCAGCCATCGCCCATCGGCCCGGCCCGCCGGTTAGCACCTGCTCGACAACCAACCCCACCTAGCGCCCGATCAGGACATCCTCGAGCGAGCGCTTGGGCACATGGTGAACGCTCTCGGCATCACGCCAATAGTTAGTGGATCCGTCCGGACTGGCGGAAAGAGGCTCAAGCACAACCTTCTCGGCGGGACGCCCCAACGCGAGCACCATGAGGGGCTCGACGCCCTCGCCCTCAAGGCCAAGAGCTTGAGACACACTGGCCTTGTTGAAGGCATGCAGCATGCAACCGCCAAAACCGGCCTCAACGGCGGCGAGCATTATGGTCTGAGCGGCAATTCCCTCATCGACCGAAGTCGTCGCACCATGGCCCGCATCACAGATCACGATATAGCCGGTAGGACGCTCACCCTCCTCGGGACCATCCCAATCCTTGAGAGCGCCAGCCCACTTGAGCTGGGAAAACACCATATCACGCTCGTTTGCCGAGCTCACAAGGCGAAAACGCAGCGGCATGCGGTTGGCACCGCTCGCCGTGAGACGCGCGAGGTTCGCAAGCTCTGCGAGAAGGGTCCCGGGAATGGGATCGCCCTCATCGAAGCGTCGATAGCTACGGCACGCGCGCACCGTTCGAGCAAAATCACCAAGGTCAAATTCTTCCTCGGCAAGACGCGCCAACTCATCAATCTCGCCCATGGTTCCCCTTTCGCCGCACGCGGGTTTAGCACTTAGTCAATCAGGCCATAGTGACGCAGCGCCAGAGCGATGCCGTCCTTGTCCACGTCCGTCGTCACGTAGTCCGCAGAGGCCTTGGCGTCATCGGTCGCATTGCCCATCGCCACGCCAATCTCGCAATATGCGAGCATCGTGACATCATTGCCGCCGTCACCAAAGGCGATCGTCTCCTCGCGAGAAAGGCCCAGGTGCTTGAGGGTGGCCTCGATGCCCTTGGGCTTGCTGCTCGTGGACGGAACGACGTCGCAGAACAGGTCACACCAGCGGGTGATGATGCAGTCGCTCATGACATCGGAGACCTCATGCTCCTCGTCCGGGTCAGCAAACGCGCAAAACTGATAGACAGGCTCATTGAGCGCCTCGGAGAAATTCAGCACGGGATATTCATAGGCAACCATGCGCTCAAGCTCGCGAACCTTCTCCGAGCGACGGTTGCAGAAGACGCCATTGCGGTTGAGCAGGAGGGCATCGAACATGCCGTCCTCGACGCACTTCACGAAGCGACAGGCGGTCTCATGGTCGATGGGCACGTCCGCGTAGACGCCGCTCTTGTCATAGCACATCGAACCGGTCATGGTGATATAGGCATCGAAGGCGTCATCAAAGCCCGGGAAGCCGTCCTTGATGCACCAGGGGAGCTGGGCCGTCGGGCGGCCGGAGCAGATGCAGCACTTGACGCCGCGCTGCCTGAGCTGGACAAGTGCGTCCTTGGTGCTTGCAGGGATGAGATGGTTGGTCTTGTCCGAGAGAAGCGTGCCGTCGATATCGAAGAATGCAGCCTTGATCACACGAGTTCCTTTCTGTGCCTTGGTTTCAATGTCTAGCATAGCAGCGCGACCGGATAGCTAAAACATGTCCGCAATGACTCGTACAATGTCGTAACCAAGACTCACGAGGGAGGGCACATGGGAGAAATCGACACGAGCCACGGCAGCATAGGCAGGGGCGGCACATCGGGCTTCGCCAGGTCCCGCCATGGCGAGGGCGCCGCGCTCGCCATTCTGCGCTCAACCTTTGGCTATGAGGCCTTCCGCCCGCACCAGGCAGAGATTGTCGACGCTGCGCTCGCCGGTCGCGACGTCTTGGCGGTAATGCCCACCTCGGCAGGCAAATCCATCTGCTATCAGGTCCCCGCCCTCGCGCTCGGCGGCCTCGCCCTCGTGGTATCACCACTCATTTCCCTCATGTCAGACCAGGTGACCGCGCTCCGCCAGGCCGGCGTGGCCGCCGCGTGCCTCAATAGCGCGCTCAGCGCAGAGGAGCGCCGCGAGGTCCTCTCCCAGGCGTCTCGCGGAGAGCTCACGCTGCTCTACGTCGCGCCAGAGCGCCTCGATGACCCTGCGTTTCTCGATATGGCAAGCGGGCACGGCGTGGCGCTGCTCGCCATCGACGAGGCGCACTGCATCTCGCAATGGGGTAATGACTTCCGCCCCAGCTACCAGCGTATCCGCAGCTTCATTGACGCCCTGCCCACGCGCCCGCCCGTGATGGCGCTCACCGCCACGGCAACGCGGCAAGTCCGCGAGGACATCGAGACTTCGCTTGCCCTTCGCGATCCACTTCGCGTCGTGGCGAGCTTCGACCGCCCAAGCCTCTCCTTCTCCGTCGAGCGCCCGTCGAGCCGCGCGGATAAGAACGCCGTACTGCTCGAGTTCGCACGCGCCCGCGAGGATCGCTCCGGCATCGTCTACTGCATGAGCCGCCGCGCCGTCGAGGAGGTGTGCGACGCGCTCTGCGAGGCGGGCCTTGCCGCCACGCGCTACCACGCTGGCCTTTCGCCCGAGGAACGAGAGCGCAACCAGGAGGATTTCCTCTTCGATCGCAAGACCGTCATGGTGGCGACGAACGCCTTCGGCATGGGCATCGACAAGAGCAACGTGAGCTACGTCGTCCATTACAACCTGCCACTCTCCATCGAGAACTACTACCAGGAGGCGGGCCGCGCCGGCCGCGACGGCACGCGCGCGGAGTGCCTGCTGCTCTACAGCCCCGGGGACGTCCACACCGCGGAGTTCCTCCTCTCGCGCACCCAGCGCGACGACCTTACGCCGGAGCAGCTCCAGACGATACACGAGGCAGACGAGGCACGCCTCCGCCAGATGGTCTTCTACGCCACCACGACGGACTGCCTGCGCTCCTTCATCCTCCGCTACTTTGGCGAGGAGGCACCCGCCTACTGCGGCAATTGCGGCAACTGCCTGGCAGACTTCGAGGAGGTCGACGAGCGCACGAACGCCCTCAAGATCCTGAGCTGCGTCGCGCGCGTCCGCCAACACGCGATCGCAGCCAATAGTCCCGCCACGAGCGTGGGCGCGGGCTCACTCGTCGACATCCTGCGCGGTTCCCGCGCCGCGAAGGTGCTCGAGCGCGGTTGGGATTCGCTCTCCACCTACGGCATCATGTCGGAGGTGCCCGTGCCGCGCATCCGCGCCATCATCGATGAGCTCGTCTTTCGCGAGTACCTCACACGCTCGTCCGGCGACTTTCCCACCATCGAGCTGGCCGGCCGCGGCGTGGTGTTCATGAAGGGGGACAAGCCCTTCATCATGCGCGTCGCCAAGGGCAAACCCCGCACACCCAAGCGCGACGAACGCCGCACGCGCAAGGCGCGCAACGCCGGCGAGGAGACGCCCGAGCTCACGCCCGAGCAGGCAGAGCTCTTCGAGCGCCTTCGCGAGCTTCGCCTCTCCATCGCGCGCGAGCAACAGGTGCCGCCCTACCTCATCTTCAACAACGCCACGCTCGAGGACATGTGCCGCAAGCGTCCTGCCACGGCAGACGAGCTCCTTGAGGTCTCCGGCGTGGGCGAAAAGAAGGCGGAGCGTTACGGACAGGCCTTTCTCGACGCAATCGCCCAGGAGGCATAGGGGCGGCAAGGACACACGCTGGCAACCTGCGAGAGCGCTACCTCCGCTACAATCTGCATCATCCAACACGCACGCGACGCCGCTTGCGGCACGAAGGAGTAACCCATGCGCACCGTGAACGTCGGCATCATCGGACTCGGCACCGTGGGTGGCGGCGTCGTCCGCCTCATCAACTCCCACCACGACGACTACGTCGCCAACTATGGCATCGACCTCGCCATCACCCGCACCTGTTCCCGCAGGGTCGAGTCCGCCCGCGCCTGCGGCGTCCCCGACGAGACCTTCTCGACCTACTGGCGCGACGTCGTGAACGATCCGGACGTCGACGTCGTGGTCGAGCTCATCGGCGGCGAGCACCCGGCAACCGAGATCTACGAGGCCGCCTTCGCCGCCGGCAATCACGTCGTCACCGCCAACAAGGCCCTGCTCGGCCGCCACGTCGAGGCTCTCGCCGCCAAGGCGCGCGAGAACGGCGTCCAGCTCAAGTGCGAAGCGAGCTGCGGCGGCGGCATCCCCATCGTGAGCACTCTCGAGCGAGACCTCGTGGGCAACAAGATCCTCACCATCGCCGGCATCCTCAATGGCACCACGAACTACATCCTCAGCCGCATGGAGTCCGAGGGCGCCGATTACGCGGACGTCCTCGCAGACGCCCAGGCCAAGGGGTACGCCGAGGCCGATCCGTCCGCAGACGTCGATGGCTTCGACGCCGCGAGCAAGACCGCCATCCTCGCCTCCATCGGTTTCGGCACGCGTGTCACCACCGATGACGTCTACCAGCAGGGCATCCGCACCATCGCTGCCGAGGACATCGCTGTGGCGCACGAGCTGGGTTACACCATCAAGCTGCTGGGCATCGCCCGCAACACCCCCAAGGGCGTCGACGTGCGCGTTCACCCCACGATGATCCCGCTCGACCACCAGCTCGCCAAGGTTTCCGGCGCCATGAACGCCGTCTACGTGGTGGGCGACGCCGTAGGTGAAACGATGTTCTACGGCGCCGGCGCCGGCTCCTTCCCCACGGCGAGCGCCGTCGTCGGCGACATCCTGACGCTTGCAGACCCCATCTCCAAGGGTGCCACGCCACTGCCCGAGGCAGAGCCCTTCTCCCACACGCTTCCGCTGCGCTCCATGGACGATCTCGAGACGAAGTACTACGTGCGCCTCACCGTGGCAGACCGCGTGGGCGCCCTCGCCGAGACGGTCAACGTCTTCGCGAAGCACGACATCTCGATCTCCCTCATCAACCAGCTCGAGGACGCCTCTTCTGACAGCGACACCTGCTCCGTCATCTTCCTGACGCACAAGGCGCTCGAGAAGAACATGCAGGCTGCGGCCACGGAGCTCGCCGAGGCAGAGTGCGTGCGCAAGGTCGCCAACGTCCTGCGCATCGAGGACACCAGCGCCTGGTCTGACGGGGTTATGGCGAACTAAGACAAACCAGGCCGCTCAGCCCAGTCGCAAGGGCCAGGGCACTAGATTCAGTCCTTGATTATCAACTTTATCCGAACACCTCCCACATTCATCCGCACATGTGCGGATGAATGTGGGAACCCGATACC
>NZ_JBCLNF010000018.1:0-12204 GCF_039062465.1 Collinsella sp. 1033st1_E11_1033SCRN_220408 | reverse complement strand
CTCTGAATGTAAGATTCGGATTCGCTTGGTCAAAGGAACAAAGGGTTGCTATGTAGCACACTTCGTCACTTCTACTTAGCTTGTCTGTCTCGTCGATCTCATCGATCGCAGTATCCGGTTCTCAAGGTTCGCCCGCGCCGCCCCCGCCCGTCCCGTGGGACCCGCCGGCCGCAGCGCAGGGATGAAATATACGCGCCCCCGGGGCCGCCCGCAAGGGGGGCGGGGGCGTCTCCACGGGACGCACACAACTCGGGAGGGCGCGGGGCGGCGTGCGGGACGGGAGCGGCCCTTGCGGGGTCACACATCGTCCCGCCTTTCCCCTGCTTAGAGCGTCGTTAGGCGATGGTCCACCAAAGAGTTACCGACATTTAGCCTCACCCAACGTCCCTCTATAAGAAAGATGGGGCCCGGCGATACCGGAACCCCATCTGTTCAGATCTATATGTTGTTGCGTGACTTTCTACGCAACGCGCCGCCAGGACTAGGCGAGCTCGATCTTGTCGCAACCCATATATGGGCGCAGGACCTCAGGCACAGTAACGGAGCCATCGGCGTTCTGGTAGTTCTCCAGGATGGCAGCCATGGTGCGGCCGGCAGGCAGGCCGGAGCCATTGAGCGTGTGAACGTAGCGCGTGCCCTTGAAGTTCTCGGGGTCGCGATACTTGATGTTGGCGCGACGGGCCTGGAAGTCACCACAGTTGGAGCAAGAGGAGATCTCCTTGTAGGCGTTATAGCTCGGTAGCCAAACCTCGATGTCATACGTCTGGCGAGCGGAGAAGCCCAGGTCGCCCGTGCAGAGGCTAATCACACGATACGGAAGGCCCAGCTGCTGAAGCAGGTACTCGGCCTCGGCAGTCATGCTCTCGAGCTCGGCGTCAGACTCCTCCGGCTTGGCGAACTTCACCATCTCGACCTTGTCGAACTCGTGCTGGCGAATGATGCCACGCGTGTCTCGACCGGCGGAGCCAGCCTCCTCGCGGAAGCACGGGGTGAAGGCGGTATACCAGAGGGGCAGCTGAGCGGCATCGAGGGTCTCGCCCGCATGGAGGTTAGTCAGGACGACCTCGGCCGTCGGGATCAGGAAGTTGTCGCCAGAAACGTGATAGGCGTCGTCCTCAAACTTGGGGAGCTGGCCGGTGCCAAACATCGTCTGACGCTTAACCACGATGGGCGGCCACCACTCCTTGAATCCACGGGCGGTGTGAGTGTCCACGAAGAAGTTGATGAGGGCACGCTCGAGACGGGCGCCGGCGCCACCGAGAACGGTGAAGCGGCTACCGGAGAGCTTGTTGCCGCGATCGAAGTCCATAATGCCAAGGTCGGTGCCAAGGTCCCAGTGAGCCTTGAACTCAAAGCCCTCGGCCTCAAAGTCGCGCGGGGTGCCCCAGCGGCGACGCTCGGGGTTCTCGGACTCGTCGACGCCAACGGGCGTGGCCTCGCACGGAATGTTGGGGAGGTGGGCCATGAAGTCATACTGCTCCTGCTCGAGCTCGGTACGACGGGCGGCAAGGCCCTCGATCTTCTCATTGACCTCGCGGACGGCTTCCTTGGCAGCCTCGGCCTCGTCCTTCTTGCCCTCCTTCATGAGAGCGCCGATCTTCTTGGACTCAGCGTTGCGGGTGGCCTGAAGGTCTTCGACCTCGCCGATGACAGCACGACGCTCATCGTCGAGCTCGAAGAACTTCTCACGGTCCCAGGAGGTCTGACGATTTGCCATCGCGGTATCGATGGCATCGGGGTTCTCGCGAACGAACTTCATGTCGAGCATGGCTGCTCCCTTTCGTTTTAGCGCGGGCCACGCCCGCGGGTCATTCAGCAGCCAAGTATATACTTATGGGCAAATTTGGCTCTAGATGAGGCTCGCGCGCAGGCGAGAGCCCTCCACGACACTCCTCCTCGCGGTTAACGAGGCGAAAGGCGGCACCCATGAACACGATTGCTAGCTTCGTCGATTGGCTTTTTGGTACGCGTATGGGCGTCCTCGCCCTTATCGGAATCATCCTTGTTGGTTTCCTGATTGCGGCAATCATCCTCGAGCACAAGACGCGCGAGACGTATGACCAGTACGAAGACGAAGAGGATGACGAGAACGGATGGTCGTTCTTCGACGACGATAACAAGTAGGCTCGCAGCGCCGAAGGCCCAAGCCGTTGGGTAGACCCTGCGGCAAGTGCGACAGTTGGGTTGACCCTGCGGCAAGCGCGACATATTGAAAGAAAAAGGCCCCGGTTTCCCGGGGCCTCCTCATTAACATGGTGCGGGCGAAAGGACTTGAACCTTCATGGGGTTGCCCCCATACGGACCTGAACCGTACGCGTCTGCCAATTCCGCCACGCCCGCAGATGCAGGGTAGATAGTAACCCATGCAATCTCAATTGTGCAAGAACTTTTTTGTACCTCTTCGCTCGTGCTGCTAGAATTACCCCAATCAACGCACCGGCACACGCAGCTGAAACGAGGACAAACGCCGTGCAGACACCCGCCCCCAAACAACAGGGATGGGCCGTCGCCACCAACCAGGCGCAGCCTGAGACCGATCAGCTATTGCTGCTCGGGCGCTATCGCACCGTCGAAACTCGAGGCACGGGTGGATTTGGCGAGGTCCGCGTCTGCTGGGACACGCGCCTCGACCGCAAGGTCGCTATCAAGTGCATGCCCCTCGAAACCGCGCCCGGCATGCGGGCCTCCACGCTCTCAGAGGCCCTCTCGGAGGCCCGCATCACCTCGCGCCTCACGGATCAGAACATCGTCACCGTCCACGACTTCGAGGTACGCGGAGGAACCGCGTATCTCATCATGGAATTCGTCGATGGCATGACCTTGGCCGAGCTCATGTCGCGAGTCGAGGGCGGCGTTCTCACCTATGACGAGTGCGCGCACCTGCTTTCGAGCCTCGCCTCCGCGCTCGATCACGCGCACGCCGAGGGTGTCCTACACCTTGATATCAAGCCATCGAACGTCTTTATAGACGCGCAGGGAAACGTCAAGCTCGGCGACTTTGGCATGGCGAGCCTTGCGAGCGCCGCGGGTTGGGAAGGCGCTCGAGGAGGCACGGTTGGCTATATGCCCCCGGAGCAGCTCACGGGAGACTACGTCGACGAACGCACGGACGTCTTCGCCCTCGCCTGCGTCTGCTACCAAGCGTTGACCGGCTCATGCCCGTTTCTCGCCAAGGACGCGGACGCATCGCTCAAGAGAATCGAAAAGGGAGCGAGGCCGCTAGCCAAGGTGGAGCCTGAGCTCGCAGGACCCGTAAGCGACCAGATCGCGGAAGCCCTCAGCGCGGACCCCGGCAGGCGCCCGTCTACGGCAGGCGAGCTTGCCCGCGCAGTTCTCCCCTATCTCGGGGACGAGGCGGAGGGTCGCGCGTCCGTGGCCGATCTCCTCGCACAGGCAAGAGGCGAAACCGGCCCTGCTGACGAGGTGTGGAACGCCGCGATGCGCGTGAGCATCGCAGAGCGTTACCCGTGGCTGCCGAATGCGATCTCCCGCGTCGTTTGTGCCGCCGTTTCGGGCGCCGTCTGCCTTCGCTGCATTCCGGCGATAGCGCGCCTCGTCGGGCTCAACATCGAGCCGATGCCACTGGCCGCGGCATCGGCACTTGTTCCGGCTGCGTTCTCGGCGGCATTGCCCGCAGCCGGAGGCACGTTCACCACGCTCGTCTACGTGATAACGCTCGTGACCCCCGGCGCATACTCCCCGGCATTCCTCGTCGCAGCGCTAGCCGGCGCGGTGCTCTATCTCTGGCAGACGCACGTAAGCCCCGCAAGCAGGCTTTCGCACGCCGCACTGCTTCTAGGCTGCGCTACTGGATCCCCGGTGGGAAGCGCCGCCCTTGCCGGCGCGTGCCTGCCACCGCTCCCGGCAACCGCGACCTCGGCCCTTGGAGGAGTCCTCGCCATGCTCTTGACGTCAGCGCTTGCTTCAAGCGACGGGGCGTCCTTCGCCTCGGCGGTTGGCAGAACGGTCATGAGCGGCAGCTCGTGGCTTACGGCAGTTGGTTGCGCCGGCGCCTCCCTGGCCTGCGCTCTCATTTCGAAGCGGCACTCCAACGCGGCGTGCGCCGCCGCCCAAGTGACCTGCTGCGCCATCCTCATAGCGACCCTCGTCTTCTCTGCCAGAGTGGAGAATGGTGGGTTATGGACCACGCCATCCATTTGCGACATCGCAGTTGCGCTAGTCTGTCTAATACTTATGAGCATTTCAATCATGACCCTGGGCCCTGTGTCCGACACCTGGGAGGATGAGTGACGTGAACTTTCTGAACGTCTTCGAGCAGCGCGTGGGTAGCCTCTTTGGCGCCACCACGCAGGGCGTCACCGCCCCCTTCTCCTTCAAGAAGCTTGCCAAGAAGGCCGCGCGCGAGATGGAGGCGGAGACCTTCGTCATCAACGGCGTTGACACCGCGCCGGCCCTCTACACCATCCTCATCTCCAGCGAGGACGACATCACGATGCGTCCGCTTTACGCACAGCTCACCAAGGAAACCTCCCAGTTCATCGAGGGACAGGCACAGGGCAAGGGCTACGTCTTCGTTGGCAAGCCCGTCGTTCGCTTTATGGCGGATCCCTCTCTCAAGAGCGGCCGCTTCTCCGTCTTCGCCGAGAACGTCGATGCCGGCACCCTCAACCGCCTTCGCGAAGAGGAGGCCCGCTTCCTTGGCGCGGACTCCTCCCTTGATGGCGGCCTCGGCGGAGCCGCAAGCTCGCGCGCCCAGGCGCCCGGGGTGCGTCCCATCCCCCAGCCCCAGCCTCAGGCGGCGCCCCTCTCCAACATGGAGAGCGGCCTCGACGTAATGCCGCAGGAGGCGGTTCTCGAGGCAGAGGATGCCTTCTTCGCCCAGGGCCGTGTTGCGCGCCAGTATCAGAACGTGCCCCTCGTGGGTAGCCGTGCTTCCCAGGCGCCGGCACCCATGGCCCCCGTCGCCGCACCTGTCTCCGCAGCCGCGCCTGCCCCCGTCGCCGCAGCCACCCCGGCATCCGCGGCTTCCGCCGTTCCCGCGGCTTCCGCCGTTCCCGCGGCAGCTGCCGGCTTCGCCGCAGGCGCAGCCGCCCGGGCCATCCCCGGTGCCGCCACCCCGCAGCAGGCATACGCTGCCACGCAGCCCGCACCCCAGACGGTCCGCGTGGCACCGGCGGCTCCCGCACCCGCAGCCAACCCCGCGGCGTGCCTGCTCATCGATCGCAAATCTGGCCGCACCTTCACGGCGAGCGCGCCTCGCACCGTCATCGGCCGCGAGCGTTCCGCGGGCGGCATTGTGATTCACGACCCCAATGTCTCTCGCTCGCACGCAGAGCTTTCCTTTGACGGCCAGACTTGGCGCATTCGCGACCTCAACTCGACCAATGGCACGCTCGTGAACGACGTGGACATCGACGAGTGCTCGCTTCGCGACGGCGACCTGATCACTCTGGGTCTCACGAACCTCGAGTTCAGGGAGAACTAATATGATCGACCTCGTCCTGTTCATGGGGCGCATTGCCCTCGTCGTGGTTCTCTACCTGTTCCTGTTCGTCGTTATGAAGACGGGAATCGGCCTCGTCAGGGGCCAGCGCAAGGACCCGGCAATCTGGTGCGTCGACGTGGATAAGGGCCCGCGCCAGCTTCGCGGCCTCCACGTGGACATGCTCGGCCCCGTCGTCATCGGTCGATCGCCCTCGAGCGACATCGTCATCGCCGAGCCAATCGTCTCCTCCACCCATGCGCGCTTTACCCTGCAGGGGCCTGCGCTCGTGCTCGAAGACCTTCACTCCACGAACGGCACGCT
Source organism: Collinsella sp. 1033st1_E11_1033SCRN_220408 (assembly GCF_039062465.1). Classification (NCBI taxonomy): domain Bacteria; kingdom Bacillati; phylum Actinomycetota; class Coriobacteriia; order Coriobacteriales; family Coriobacteriaceae; genus Collinsella; species Collinsella sp. 1033st1_E11_1033SCRN_220408. The sequence goes on along the minus strand of NZ_JBCLNF010000018.1, from coordinate 6,437 downwards.
TGTGAACGGTCGTCTCATCCTCGACCCCGTCACCCTGCGTGACGGCGACGAAGTCCAGGTTGGAGACGTGGTCATGAGGGTGAGCCGTCGATGAGCTCCGCTCTCGGACACAATAATCCCCTGGGCTCGACGGGCCCTTTGCCCCTCATTGGCCACATCGGCCATGGCGGGCCCCATCTTCGCGCACATCGCCGTCACGATACCCATGACCCACACGCACCAGCATTCGACCTCGACTCTCGTCCCGGTGCGGGTCTCGAAATGGGTGCCAGTACGCGCCTTTCCTGGGCGGGACGCACGGACGTGGGCCTCGTACGCGGCCACAACGAAGACTCCTATCTCGTACGGAATCCGCTCTTTGGCGTTTGCGATGGCATGGGCGGACACGCCGCGGGCGAAGTCGCGAGTTCCATCGCGGTTCGCACCATCGCCAGCCATGCCCCGGAACACGCTGATGACACGCTGCTTGGCGCCGCCATCGAGGCAGCGAACGAGGCCGTCATCCAGGGGGCAGCAAACGGCGAGGGCAAGCCTGGCATGGGGTGCACCGCAACCTGCTGCATCATCGAGGGCACCAAGATGGCCATCGCGCACGTGGGCGACTCGCGCATCTACCTCCTGCGCGCCGGCACCCTCGTGCGCATCACGCATGACCACTCGTACGTCGAGGAGCTCGTCGACGCTGGAGAGATTACGGCGGACGAAGCTCGCGTACACCCCTCGCGCTCCATCATCACCCGAGCTCTCGGCTCCGACCCAGACATGTACGCGGATCACTTCTCGCTCGATGTCGAGCGCGGGGACCGCATCATCCTCTGCTCCGACGGCCTCTCCTCCATGGTTCCCGACGCCCAAATCGAGCTTCTCTCCGTTTCTTCGGCGACGCCCATCGACTGCACGGATCAGCTCGTCGCTGCCGCGCTTGAAGCCGGCGGCCATGACAACGTGTCCGTCATTGTCGTCGATGTCGTAAGTGACGGGCGCGAGGAGGCTCGCCGTCTGGCGCGGCGCCGGGCAGTACTTGGTTGGCTCGCGGTGTTGCTGGGGCTCGCCGTCGTTCTGTCCATCGCACTCGGGTTTTTTATCCGCTCCTCTTGGTATATCGGCGCAGACGGCGGGCGAGTGGGTATTTACCAGGGCATCCATAGCAGCGCCTTCGGGATTCCGCTCTCGAGTCTCGAGGAGAGTACCCAGGTGAGCATCGCCGACCTCCCCGAGTCGACCCAGCACCAGCTCGCCGCCGGCATCCCGGTTGCTAGTAGGGACGACGCGCTAACCACGGTCCAGGCCTACCAGACCCAGATTGAAGAAGCGCGTGCCAAGGCTCAAAAGGCCGCAGACGACGCGCAATCTGACAGTACGGACGGCGCAGTTGGAAGCACCCTCGGGGCATCCGGCCCAGAAGCTGCGGAAACCGGAGCAGATGTAGTGACCACAGGTGCCGAAGGAGGCGCGTAGCATGACCAAACAGATTGGCGGTTCTCGCCGCGCCACCGAGCTCCTCCTGCTTATTGCCGGAGCCGTGCCGGTGCTCCTGCTCTATTCCATGTATGTCATGAACACGGGAGCGCAGCTTTCGCTCGAGACGCTCTCGGTGCCCATCGGCCTCATCGTCGCCTTCGTGGCGGCACATATCGCCATACGCCTGCTTGCCCCGGGTGCGGACCCAGCAATACTGCCCCTCGTCTTCATCCTCTCGGGCATTGGCATCACGTTTGTCACGCGTCTTGCGCCCGAGGACGCCATGGGACAGGTCGTGTGGCTGTTCGTCTCCGTCGCAGCCATGGTGGCGACGCTCATACTCATCCCCAACCTCGATAGGCTTGCGGATTATAAGTTCACGCTCGGTCTCACCGGCGTGGCGCTCCTGCTCATGCCGGCTATCTTCGGTACGGAGATTTACGGCTCGAAGCTCTGGATACGCATCGGCGGCTTCTCGTTCCAGCCAGGCGAGATCGCGAAGATCCTCATCGTCCTGTTCCTTGCCGCTTATCTCTCCGAGAACCGCGAGTTGTTGTCGGCGTCCTCGCACAAGGTGGGCCCGTTCACGCTGCCGCGCCTGCGCATGCTCACCCCGATGCTCGTCATGTGGGGCATGTGCCTGGTCGTCGTTGTCTTCGAGCGCGACCTTGGCAGCGCCGTGCTGTTCTTCACCCTCTTCGTGGTCATGCTCTATGTCGCGACCGGTCGCATTGGCTATGTCCTCGTCAGCCTGGCGCTGCTTGCCATCGGCGGGGCCCTCTCTTATAAGTTCTTCTCGCACGTCCGCGTACGCTTCCAGATCTGGCTCGACCCCTTCGCAGACCCATCCGGCTCTGGACTCCAAATCGTTCAATCCATCTACTCGCTTGCTGACGGAGGCCTCGTCGGCTCCGGCATTGGCAAGGGCATGCCCACGCTCATCCCCGTGGTGAAGAGTGACTTCATCTTCTCCGCCGTCGCGGAGGAAATGGGGCTTCTCGGCGGTGCCGCCGTGCTGCTCCTCTTTATGCTTCTCGCGGTGCGTGGCCTCACCACCGCGGCGCGCGCGAAGAGCGACATGAGTGCGTTCACCGCGGTCGGCCTCACGACGGCTCTCTCCTTCCAGGCATTCCTCATCGTTGGAGGCGTCACGAAGCTTCTGCCCCTCACGGGCGTGACCCTGCCGTTCATGAGCCAGGGCGGCTCGAGCCTGCTCTCGAGCTTCATCGTCATCGGCCTGCTTCTGCGCGCCGGCGACGAGGGCACGGGGCGCACGGCACTGCCCTCTGGCGATGGCACGAGCGCAAGCCCCTCCCCGCTCCTGGCACCCGGATCCACTGGCGGCGCTCCGGTCGTGCAGGGCAAGCACGCGCGGGCACACTTCGGCCTTGGCACCTCTGAGGGCGGAGTTCTGGGACGCGTTGCCCTTGGCAACCGACTGACCCTACTCGTGACCTTCTTCACGCTGCTGTTCGCGGCCCTTATCGCGAACCTGACCTATATCCAGGTGATCAAGGCAAGCTACTACCAGCAGCTGCCCAACAACAACCACACGATTGCGAGAAGTGCCTACGTGCAGCGCGGCGCCATCCTCACCTCCGACGGCGTGACGCTCGCAGAGTCCCTCAAGCAGGCAGACGGCACCTATGTGCGCACGTATCCGCAAGGCAGCCTCGCCGCCCACACCGTTGGATACGTCTCGACCCAGTACGGCGCCACAGGCGTCGAAGCGTCGATGAACGACTCCCTCACCGGCCACGCAGATTACTCCAACTGGCAGAATGCCCTGTATTCGCTCGCAGGCGTGAACCAACCTGGCAACTCCGTCGTTCTCACCATTAACTCTCAGATTCAGCAAGCAGCTGAGGAGGCCCTCGAGGGGCACGTCGGCTCAATCGTCGTGCTCGACCCCACCACGGGCGCCGTCCTCGCGAAGGCATCTTCGCCCACGTTCTCCTACAACGACATCTCGACCATTCTCTCGACCGGAGACAGTAGCGGCGAGCTCGTCGACCGCAGCTGCGCCTCGCTGTACACGCCCGGATCCACGTTTAAGGTCGTGACCCTTGCCGCAGCCATCGACTCCGGCACGGCGACCCTCGACAGTTCGATCGACGCGCCCGCACGCATCAGCATCGGGGACGCCGATGTCACGAACGTCGCTGGCGAGGACTTCGGGACGACCACGCTTCGCAACGCCTTCACGCACAGCTCGAACACAGCGTTTGGCCAGCTAGCCGTCAACGTTGGAGCAAGCACCCTCGTCGACTACGCCAAGGCCTTCGGCTACGGCACGACGCTGGGCCAGGACTTCCACGTCACGGCGTCGCTCATGCCAGACGCGTCCGAGATGACGGAGTGGGAGACCGCGTGGGCAGGCGCCGGCCAGCCCGTCGGCCAGCACTCGAGCCCGGCTGGCCCCCAGACCACCGTGATGCAGAACGCCGTCGTGGCCGCCGCCATCGCCAACAACGGCGTTGTCATGAGCCCGTATCTGGTCGATCACGTGCTCTCCCCCGAAGGCGTCACCATCACCACGACCAAACCCCGAAGCCTCGGACAGGCCGTGACGGCTGAGACCGCGCAGCAGGTTAAGGAGGCAATGCTCGACGTCGTCCAGAACGGCACGGGCATGGCAGCCCAGGTCTACGGCGCGCGCGTGGCCGGCAAGACGGGCACCGCTGAGGTCGCGAACGGCCAGATTAACTCCACCTTCATTGGATTCGCGCCCTATGACAACCCGACGCTCGCCATTTCGATATGCGTCGAGGGCTCTGATAATGACAACGTGAGCGGCCTTGCGGCAAGGCTTGCCGGCCAAGTCCTCTCCAAGTCGCTCAACGCTCAGGCGCAAGGATCAAGCTAATGGACGACCAACACTAACGAGGACGCCCTCCGGGCGTCATTGATGGCATGATGGATACGAGCGCCAACGGGCGCAGAGGTTTGATGGGAGCACACATGGCAGACAAGCTACTCGGCGGACGCTATGCCGTCCAGGACAGGATTGGCATCGGAGGTATGGCGACCGTCTATCGCGGTCTCGATCAGGTGCTCGGTCGCACCGTCGCCATCAAGATGATGCTGCCGCAGTACGCAACCGATCCGTCCTTCGCTGCGCGCTTCAAGCAGGAGGCTCAGGCTGCCGCGGCACTCCAGAGTCCCTACATCGTGGGCGTCTATGACTGGGGCAAGGACGGCGATACGTACTACATCGTCATGGAGTACCTGCGCGGTACGGACCTCAAGACCGGCATCCGCAACCATGGAGCCCTCGACTGCCGCAAGGTCGCTCAGATTGGCTCGCAGATCTGCCAGGCCCTCTCCGAGGCCCACAGGCACGACATCATCCACCGTGACATCAAACCGCAGAACATCATGGTGCAGCCCAACGGCAACATCAAGGTGATGGACTTCGGCATCGCTCGCGCCAAGAACAGTCACCTCACGGCTGACAACTCCGTGCTTGGCACCGCTCACTACGTCTCGCCCGAGCAAACGCAGGGCAAGGAGCTTGGCCCTACCTCCGACCTCTACTCCCTCGGCATCGTCATGTATGAAGCCGCGACGGGACGAGTTCCTTTCGACGGTGACGACGCCATCTCCGTTGCCCTCAAGCAGGTCAACGAGCAGCCCGTTCCTCCCAGCCAGGTCAACCCCAACGTCGACGCAACGCTCGAGGGCATCATCCTCAAGTGCATGCGCAAGAACCCCGCGGAGCGCTTCCAGACCGCCGACGAGCTGCGTCGCGTCCTGAATGACTACCTTGCCGGGCGCATCGTCAACCTTGGCGAGGCCACGTCCCTCATCTCCGCCGGCCCGACTCAGGCCATGAATCGCCCGCAGGCCGGAGGCCGCACCCAGGCCATGCCTCGCGCCGCCGTTGGGATGTCCCCCGCGACCACCGGCCGCATCCCCACCGCCCAAACGAATCTTTCCGGCATGCAGGTGCCGGAGGAGAAGCCCAAGAGCAAGGGCAAGGTCGCTGCAATCGTAATCGGAGTTATTGCCGCGATTGCCATCATCGCCGGTGTTGCGATGAGCGTCCTTGGCGGCAATTCCTCCACGAAGGCAATGCCCAACCTCGAAGGCATGACAGCGGATGAGGCCACGGCAAAGCTCGCCGAGTACGGTGATGGTTGGTTTGTCGTGAGCACGTCCGAGCAGTACGACGACAACATCGAGGAAGGCAAGCTCGTGAGCCAGGACCCGGCTCGCAACACCCAGTGCGAGAAGGGCACGAAGGTAAAGCTCGTCTTCTCCAAGGGCAAGGAGCCCGCCGCAACCGTCGAGGTTCCTAACCTTAAAAACCTGACGCCTGCGCAGGCTGAGGAGGCTCTTGCCGCCGTCAACCTCAAGGGCGCCGTAGGTGACTCCGTCGAGTCGACCGACGTCGAGAGCGGAAAGGTCGCCAGCCAGGACCAGCAGGCCGGGAGCGACGCCAAGGAGGGCGACACGATCACCTATCACATCTCCACGGGCGTGGGCAGCGCGGACGCTGGCAACCACGCTGGCTGGAGCAAGTCGAGCGCCATCTCTGACCTGAACTCTGCTGGCTTCACCAATATCGACACGAGCAACAGTCAGTACAGCGACGAAGTCGAGGCCGGCTGCGTCATCTCGCAGAGCCCCACCGGCAAGCAGGGCAAGGATACCCAGATCACCCTCATCATCTCGAAGGGTTCGAGACCCTCGAGCGGCGGCAACGGTGGCAACGCTGGCGGCAACACCGGCACCTCCGGCGGCGGATCTGAGACCCCCAGCACCGACAGCTCGTCCGATTCGACCCAGAGCAACAACTAAGCTTGGCCACATAGCCCGATAGCACAGCGCCCGGCGTTCTCTGAACTGCCTCCCATTTCTTGGACAGAAAACTAAAGTCCGAGGAATGGGAGGCTCGTCTATGACCACGTACGGTCCGGGCGTCAGGTCCGCCGCCGCCGACATGTTCGAGAGGGGGCTCGGCCGCAGGGCCG
>NZ_JBCLNF010000017.1:0-18538 GCF_039062465.1 Collinsella sp. 1033st1_E11_1033SCRN_220408 | reverse complement strand
CTGCGGAGTAGTCCGTGGGAGAGCAGGACGTCGCTGACCAACGAGGGGCATTTGCGTGCCGAGGGCCCCGTCACCCGGGTGGTGGCGGGGCCCTCTTTTTCTGTACGGGGGCCGGATGCGCGGGTCAAACCAACGGTGACATAGGAGAGCATGAGTGTCCATGCGGCTTTAAATGCGGTTACGTCATTCTTTTGTCTCTTATGGTGTTCTATCGGTTTCTGGTTATGTGCCTGTATTTTGGCATGATTTCTCGTGATTTGACGCTCTGAAGGACTTTAAACGCCCCGCTGGCATGCTTGAAGGCTCCGGATGCCGAAATTAATGAACAGCTAACGAAATGTTGGGCGCTAAGCTTCAGGATGATTTGATACTGATTCTGCAAGCTTTGGGTGAACGCTCTTGAGGTCCGCGACGGCAGAGGCCGTGCGTCGTGGTGCGTGTTCGCGGGTTTGGAGGACGCATGGCAAGCACGAGGATCACCGTAAAGGACATCGCGCAAATGGCCGGCGTTTCGGTTGCGACGGTGTCTCGTGTAATCAACCAAAATGGTAGGTTCTCTGCTGAGACCGAGCGCCGCGTGCGCAAGATCATCGAAGAGTACGATTACCAGCCTAATCAGCTAGCCAAGGGCCTGCGTCAGAGGCATAACTCTGCAGTTGGCATCATCGTTCCGAACATCGCCAACGAGTTCTTCTCGTCAATGATTCTTGCGATGCAAACGAAGCTGTTCGAGAGCGGCTATGCCAGCATGATTTACAACACGAACGCTTCCCTTGATCTCGAGCGGCAGTGTCAGGCGCTACTCGCGGCTCAAAGCGTTTCGGGCGTTATCGCCGTAAACAGTCTGGATGATGTACGCTCGACTCTCAAGAGATCCGTGCCTACGGTCTATGTAGATCGCTTCGTGAGCGAGGAGGCGGACGCCGGCAAGGTCGCCTGTATTTCGTCCGACAACGAGCGAAGCGGACGACTCGCGGCGCGCGAGCTACTGAACGGCGGGTGCGTCAGTCCGGCGTTGATTCAGGCGCGCGAGGACTCTCCCATCACTAAGATTCGTACGCAGGGCTTTTTTGATGAGCTGCGAGCAGCTGGTGTGGAGCTGAAGCCTGAGTTAGTGCGATCGTCCGCCGTGACTTCGTTTGACCGAGGCTACGAGCTTATGTGTGATCTCATTGAATCCGGACACAAATTCGATGGCGTGTTCTGTCAGGCGGACTGGCTGGCGATGGGCGCCCTTGAGGCGTTGCGTGGACGGGGCATGAGCGTCCCCGCTGATGTTTGTGTCGTTGGACATGACGATATCTCGATCGCACGCTTTGGGCGGCCTCCTCTGACGACGATTCGCCAGGAGCCGCGTGTTCTCGGGGAGAAGGCGGCAGATGCTCTTCTCGGGATGATGAATGACGAGACGCCGGACCAGCTGGTTACGTATGTTCCGGTCGAGATCGTTCGGAGGGAATCGACTCAGCGGGCGTAGGTGCGGGTTGACGCGGCTTTAGCGACGAGTACGCGTAAACACAGGTGCGGGTTGCCGTGGCTGTGGCATCGAGTGCGAGTAAGTACGGGTCAGCGTGGCCGTAGTGCTTGGCGCGCGTGGGTTCGGACTGGCGCGGCTTTGGTACCGAGCGCACATGAGCATGAGCGGGTTGGGTTGTGGTACCAGGCGCTCATAAGTGTCGCGAAGGCGTGAACGAAACATTATGCGCGCAAACGTTTACCCAAACGGTTACCGACAAATAATGAACCGCTAGCCGAGCGATCTCGGCGACAAACGCGGCTGCGCTGGCATGGAGTGCGTAAACGTTTACGCTTTAAGTGGTTAGAAAGTCCCTTGAGCTTGGTCGCTATGAGTAAACGTTTACTTAAAGATCTGCCGTAAACGAACGAAGCAATGCCGATGAGCCTTCGACGGAACGTGCACGAGAAGGAGAGAAGAATGAACAGGCCCCTTATGGCTCCGTCCCTTATGTGCATGGACCCGATGAACGTCGCTCGTGATATCAGCGTCATGGACGAGCACTTTGACCTCTATCATGTCGACGTTATGGACTCTCACTTCTGTCCCAACATGGCTTTGACGCCGCAGTTCGCCAACACGCTGCGCAAGCACAGCTCGCTTCCCATGGATGTTCATCTCATGGTCGAAGACCCCGTGATGTTCACAGAGATGTTTGAGCTTGGTCCCGATGACTGCCTGTCATACCAGGCGGAGACCGTCGAGCGCAATGCCTTCCGCCTCTATGAACGCGCGCGTCAGCTTGGCGTGAAGTTTGGAATCGTGCTCAGCCCGATGACTCCGCTTTCTTCAATCGAGACGATTTGCGAACGCATCGACATCCTTACGATCATGACCATCGACACGGGCTTTGCAGGGCAGAAGGTCATTCCGGAGACGCTCGCCAAGATCGAGGCGGCCCGCAAGCTTCGCGAGAATCGAGGCTGCCACTTTAAGATTCAGGTTGACGGCGGAGTTAAGCAGGCCACTTTCAAGACGTTCCAGCAGGCCGGCGCTGACATCCTCATCGTGGGCAACTCGGGCCTGTTCTCGCTCGACCCGAGCCTTCCGCTTGCTATTGAGAAGTACAAGTTGGCGTTCAAGGCAGAGACGGGCATTGACCTCGATGGTCCGGACGAGCCGGAGCCTCTTCGCTTCTGCGCATAAATCTCCTCGGAATAGATGAGTGGCCCGACGCTGGCTAACGTTCTAGCGCCCGGCCGCATTCGTTTTGCCGTCTGGAGCGGGCGAGCGAGTGAGTCTTCGGCGATATGGGATTCCGCGATATGGGATTCCAGTTGCTTGTCTCGCCACGGGGCCGTGGCGTGATTAAGTGTCCGCATGGGAGAGGATAATGGCCAAAAGGAGGCCATATGATCTACTTCACCTCGGATACGCACTTCGGCCATGAAAACGTTATTAGGTTTGTCGGCCGTCCCTATGAGACGGTCGCGCAGATGAACCGCGCGCTCGTGGCAAACATTAACGCACGAGTTCTACCTAGGGATGAGTTGTATATCCTGGGGGATTTTTCGTTTCGGATCACGGCTGAGGACGCCAAGGCAATTCGCGAGCAGATCAGGTGCGAGCGCGTCCATCTTATCCCGGGCAATCACGACAAGGATTGGGGCTCAAAGGGGCTGGCGGGCACATTTGACGTGATGTCGCCAATCTCGCGCCTCAAGGTGAATGGCCATAAATACATCCTTTCGCACTATCCGTTGGTGGATTGGGAGGCTATGGAGCGCGGCTCGGTGATGCTGCATGGGCACATTCACAGCCGGGGCCCAGACTACAACGAGTTAAATCGTATGCAGGGCATTTATCGCTATGACGTGGGCGCGGACGCGAACGGGCTTAGACCGGTTTCGATTGAGGAGATCGACACATGGTTTGCCGGCGTCGAGAACGCGGGCATAGCTCGTTGGCAAAGTTGGGTTGCGCCCAATCCGGGGCCTGCGCGAGACATCGCGCGGTCTCTGCTCGTCGATGAGCTGGAGAGGGAGCCGGACAGGCATCCGGCGAACTAGAAAGGAGCGGCATGGCCGTCTTTGTAACGGGCGATATCCACGGTGGATGCGACATGCAGAAGCTCTATGACTGGGATTCGACGGTGGGCGAGTCCCTCGATGCGGATGATTACCTCATTGTCGCCGGGGACTTCGGCTATCCGTGGGATTACTCTCTCGGCGAGTGCGATGAAATTGCCTGGCTCGAGGCGCGCCCCTACAACGTGCTGTTTGTTGACGGCAATCACGAGCAGTTCGCCCACTGGGAGACTCGTCCGCTTGAGATGTGGCGCGGCGGCCTTACGCAGCGTCTCTCGGAGGACTCGCCGATTCGCAGGCTTTGTCGTGGCGAGCTGTTTGAACTCGGCGGCTCGCGCGTCTTCGTGTTGGGCGGGGCCGCAAGTACGGATATGGACTGGCGCACGCCTGGCATCGACTGGTGGCCTCAAGAACTGCCCTCTGAGAAGGAGCTGACGCATGCGGACGAGGTGCTTGCGGGTTGTGACTGGAAAGTTGACTACGTAATCACGCATACATGTTCGAATCGGATGCTGTCACATGCGCTCTACCCGGATAAGACCTGGCAAACTCCGGAGCGTGATCGCTTCACGGGGTATCTCGATACCCTTGAAGACCGGTTGTCGTTTAGGCGTTGGTATTTCGGCCACTTCCATCGAGATCGCGACTTGGACGATGCGCATACTGTGCTCTATAACGAGGTGGTGCGCTTGGGTGACGGCGTATTCGGGTAGAACTCCACGTATATGCGTCGAAGGGAGCTTTTATGTGCACGAGCGTTAGGTTTACCAGCAAGAACGGTTCCATGTACCTCGGCCGCAATCTCGATTGGAGCTGCGGCTATGGCGAGCGCGTGCGCGTGATGCCCAAGGGGTTTCCCGTGCGTTATCGCTTCCTTGACGATGCGCCTTCTGCGCACGCGGTAATCGGTATGTGCGTTGACTTCCAGAACCTGCCGATGTTCTTTGATTGCGGCAACGATGCCGGCCTTGCTGTTGCCGGTCTTAACTTCCCCGGCTTTGCGGAATACGCCGAGGGCCCCGCGGAGACGGGGAGAAACGTCTGCGCCTACGAGCTCCCGATGTGGATTGCCGCGAACTTCTCGAGCGTGAATGAGGTCGTTGCCGCGCTTGAGGGCACCACGGTCGTCGGTGTGCCCGCGGGCGAGGGGCTCGGCGTCTCTTACCTGCACTGGATCGTGGGAGACGCGACTCGCAGTATCGTCATCGAATGTCGTGCGGATGGCATGCACGTGCTCGATGATCCCGTTGACGTTCTTGCGAATCAGCCTTCGCTTGAGTGGCACCTCGAGAACCTCCGCAGCTATATCACCGCGACGAGCGATGCTCCCGCTCCCGCGAAGTGGCGTCGTGCCGAGCTTGCCCCCTATGGTGCTGGTGCCGGCATGCGTGGAATCCCTGGTGACTCGTATTCTCCTTCGCGCTTCGTTAAGGCCGCTTTCCTCAATGCCAACTATCCCGATAAAGAGAGCGAACACGATAACGTCATCCGCATGTTTCGTACGCTCGAGGGTGTGGCCATGGTCGAGGGTTCGGCGCGCATGACGAACGGTGACCTGGAGAAGACCCTCTATACCAGCTGCTTCTCTGCCGAGACGGGCTGCTATTACTACAACACGTACGAGGACCTCGCGATTCGTTGCGTGAGCCTCGCGGATGCCGAGGGGGCACCCGTGGACAAGCTCGTGTGTCCGGATCCTGCCAGGATTGATGGTTAAGCGCGGCGCTGGGCCGGGCGCCTTTCGGGGCGTGGGTGGATCGAATGGGGGAGGCGGGCGGACGTCGCCTCGCATAAAGGCTCTCGTGAGCCTGCTCGCCCTTGCGGTTGCCGCACTGCTTTCCGTTGCGGGCGTTGGCGGAGGCTCGAGGCTTGGCGGCTCGGGCATATGGCCCAACGCGGTCGCGAGGACGGAAATCGCGTCTACCGCGTTGCCCTCGTCCGTTGCGGACCAACTGACGGATGCCCCTGCGAGTCAGGTCCAGGCTGCGCGGGCGGGCGAGTTGCGTTTCCGCAGGGCGGATCGACTCTCCTCGCACTTCGGGAAGCATGGAGCAGAGGTCGGGTGTTCTACGGAGTCGGAATATGTCGCCGCAGCCAATGCCGTGGTGGCGAATGATGCCGTCCTCCATAAGGAGGAGGCGGACGGTGACGATATCTACTATCTTGAGGAGACGGGCGAGCTCGTCGTCGTTTCGACGAAGGGGTATATTCGCACCTACTTCATTTCTGACCTCGACTATTTTGGACGACAGTGAGCGTGGACAGCGTGATGAATGAGATGGCGGGCACCGTGGCGCCGGGCGAGATGGGCTTGACGCTTCCCGAGGGGGTTGAGCTTCGCCTCGTTGACGGGCGGCTCACGCTTATGGCGGACGGGATGGAGCTCGCGGAGGACTTCCGCGAGATGCTTCCGCGCCTGCGTCCCGACCGCCTTGGTCGCGAGCTTCTCGTAAAGGCCGTGCGCGTGCGCGGCGTTGAGGGGATTCGCGTCTTTGATGCGACGGCGGGCCTGGGCGAGGATTCGTTGCTGCTCGCCGCTGTCGGCTTTTCCGTGACGATGTGCGAGGGCGATCCCGTTATCGCCGCGCTCCTTGCCGACGGGCTCAGGCGCGCGGTGGATGATCCCGAGTTGTCGGGCATCGTGGGGCGCATGAGCCTCGTTGAGGGCGATTCCATCGAGATCCTCCCCTCGCTTACGGAGGCGCCCGACGTGGTCTATCTCGATCCGATGTTCCCGGCGCGCACGAAGAGCGCCGCGGTGAAGAAGAAGTTCCAGCTCTTGCATCGGCTTGAGTCTCCCTGTGCGGACGAGGCTTCCCTCATGGACGCGGCGTTGGCCGCGCGCCCGCGAAAGATCGTCGTCAAGCGGCCGATTAAGGCGCCGGTGCTGGCCGGGGTTCGCCCGAGCCACAGCATCTCCGGCAAGGCGGTTAGGTATGACGTCATCGTGCCGGCATAGCGCACGTCCGTAAAACCCGCAAGGGAGGGGGCAACCCCTTTCGAAAGGTGACAAGGGGACAGTCCCTTTGTCACCTTTGCTGGCCTTCCGTTCGCGTAGGGTGCGCGGCCTCCTGTCGAGTGGGCGGCACGTGCTCTTTACATAACATGTAGGCTTGTCTTCACGGAAGCGGAAGAAGGGGAGCTAATGGCTAAATCCGACGTAACGGTATTCCTGAATGCGACGGTCCTTGATGGCACCGAGCATATGGAGCCGCAGCGTGGTATGGCGGTAACGGTCGAGGGTGGCAAAATCGCCCGCATCGAGCCATCCGCCGTGGCTCGTGTTGCCGAGGGTGCGAAAACGATCGATCTCGATGGCGCGTTTTTGTTGCCTGGCCTCATCAACATGCATGTGCATTTTTGCGGCTCTGGCAAGCCTGTGAGCTCGGGAGATGCTGGCAGTCTCATGTCGAAGCTGGACAATCCGGTGGGTCGCGCGATTTTGCGCCGCATCATCAAGGGTTCTGCGCAGCAGCAGCTTGCCAGCGGCGTCACCACGGTGCGCGGCGCCGGAGACCCGCTCTTTGCAGACATCGCCGTTCGCGACGCTATCGAGGCTGGTCGCTACGTTGGTCCTCGCATTGTCGCTCCCGGTACGGGCGTTACCGTTCCGGGCGGCCACGGCGCCGGCCTCTTCGCCATGGTGGCGGATACTCCCGAGCAGGCTGCCCGGCAGGTGCATGACATCGCCGCGCATGGCGCCGACGTAATCAAGCTCTTCGTGACGGGTGGCGTATTTGACGCCACCGAACCGGGTGAGCCCGGCGTGCTGCGCATGTCTCCCGAGATTGCGGCGGCGAGTTGCAAGGCGGCTCACGAACTGGGCCTTCCCGTCATGGCACACGTTGAGAGCAGCGAGGGCGTGCGTGTGGCTCTTGCTGCCGGCGTTGACACCATCGAGCACGGTGCCGAGATGGACGATGAAATTCGCGAGCTCTATAAGGGGGCTGCCGGGACGCAGCTGACGGGCCGCCCGGCGTCTGTCACCTGCACAATCTCGCCGGCACTGCCCTTTGTCCTGCTTGCGCCCGAGAAGACGCACTCGACGGAAGTGCAGAAGATCAACGGCGACATCGTCTGCAACGGCATCATCAACAGCGCTCGCGAGGCGCTGGAGGCCGGCATTCCCGTTGGCCTTGGTACGGATTCGAGCTGCCCATACGTCACGCAATATGACATGTGGCGCGAGGTTGCCTACTTCGCCAAGTATGCCGGCGTCTCCAATGCCTTCGCGCTTCACACGGCAACGCAGGTCAATGCTGGGCTTTTGGGTCTTGGTGACGTGACGGGCACCGTCGAGGTGGGCAAGGACGCCGATCTTCTCGCCGTCGCAGGCGATCCTCTCGTCGACCTTTCGGCTCTGCGCGCCCCGTTGCACGTGATGGCTCGCGGCAGGCTTGCGGATAAGCTCAAGGTCAAGCACATTGCCGAGCTTGATCGGGAACTTGACTGGATTCTCGACCAGCCTGTTGAGCACTAGGTTCTCAGCGATTGCCCGTGGTGTAGCCGTGGGTTGATAAGGCGGCCCGTCGAGCGCGGGCCGCTTTTTTGTATCGGATGCGAGCTTCCACCTTGCGCCGCGGGCGTGCGGTTGCTTGCGACGCGGGCGGTCTATTCGCGAGCGGGCGGATGCTTGTGACGCGAGTGGGCCTCGTCTTGCATCACGAGCGAGCTATCCGCGAGCGCGTGACTATTTGCGTCGCGGGTGGGGCTGTTTGTTTCGTGCGTGAGCCCCGCCATGCGCCGAGCGCGTGCAGCTCTTTGCATGATGTTCCGTAGCTCATTTTGCTCTGCGCGGTCAACTTTTTTCTGCGAGTGCTTGAGAGTTTTCAACACCAGACACGAGGCTCGTACCTGCGGTGTTGGTGTTTGTTTGACGCGTCTTGGCATGTTTTTGCGTTTTCTGGTTTGGAACGTGTCTGATACGAGTTTGAGCGCGTGGGACTTTCTTGGCGCAGAGGCCTTCGAGCCCTCCTTTTCCCCGTACCCTCGGGATGAGCGGAGGCCGTGCGTTCATGGTGGCGCGCATGCCCTCCGCTTCATTCGAAGGGAGGAATATGAGCACGTATGATCTGGTCCAGGAGGACGTCGCAGATGTGTTTGAGCGTTGGGCGGATAGGGACGCCCCGTATTTCGAGACCTCACGACTCTTGTTCGAGTACCTCGTGATGCCCGCGGCGGAGTATCTGGAGAGCCCGCCGGAGCCGCTTCTCGAGCAGACGAGTCTCGCCTATACGGAGTGGCTGCTGTTCGAGTATCCCATTGACGGCCTGCATACGCCCATAGAGCTCTACGCGATGATGCCGTCAGGCATGGTGTCGGAAAGCCGAGCGGGGCGCATCGAGCAAGTGGCGCGAACGCAGCGCTTCTCCCAGTTTGCCTTGGGGGAGAAGAACCCGAGGGAGGGAACGGTTCGCGTGCGAGATGTGAATTCGGGAGATGAGCTCGAGCTGTGCTGCCCCGATGCGGCAACGCGCCACAAATGGAAGAGGGGACTTCTGGGGACTCGGATTGCGCTGGTGAACGGCTCGTGGGCCTGCGTTGGGGGCGTGAAGTTCTATGACCGTGCGCCGGATGCGGACCCGAGCCTCAGGGATAGGCCGACGGACATCGACTGCGTCACGGGTAGCTTTTACCTCGATCTTTTGCGAGAGACCATCGGAATTGACGGGGCGTATTTCGACAGCTTGAACCTGGTGCGCCTGGGATAGACGTGCTGTTCGCGAGGAATTGGACCTTCTGCGGGGCCGCGCCTGGGGCAGCCTGCCCGCTCCGGTACGTCCAAGAGCGCTGAAACGATCGCACCTAGTGCGCGTGGGATGAAGGGAGATGCTGCCGCTGCCGCACAGGCGGGTAATCCCGTATCATCGTGAGGATGAAAAGGCCGCGTTTGCCCGCGGGGACGGGCCGCGCGCTTCGATGAAAGGGAACCACATGATAAAGGACATCGTGAAGGACGAGGAGTTCCTCTCCAAGCCGGCGGAGCCCGCTACTCCCGAGGATGCGGATGTTGCCCAGGACCTGCTCGATACCATGGCCGCCAATGAGGATTGCGCTGGCCTCGCTGCCAACCAGATTGGCTCGACCAAGGCCATCATCGCCTTCCTTGGTGCCCATGGTCCGCAGGTTATGTATAACCCCAAGATTGTTGCCACGATGGTGCCGTACAAGGTCAGCGAGGGTTGTCTCTCGCTCGATCGCGAGACCGTGGTCCAGCGTTTCCAGCTGATTCGCGTCCAGTTTGACGCCCTGGTCGACGGCAAGTTCGAGTCCCGCACGCGCAAGCTCACCGGTTGGGTCGCCGAGGTTGTCCAGCATGGCGTTGACCACTGTGCTGGCAAGCTGGTCTAACTGGTAGGTAGGTCTGGCGTCGGGCGCGCTGACCGCGCAGATGATGACGAGGGGACGGTTCCTTTGGGGCCGTCCCTTTTCTGTTTGGCGGGTGTGACCCGAGGCGACGTGGAGTGTCTGAAACCACATGCGCTGCCGTGACGTGGCCTGGGCTGGTCATGTGCGGGCGCGAGGTGGTCGCGGGGGTCTCCGCGCGGGCCTGGCTAGCGCGATGCTTCCGTTGAGGCAGACATGACTGCCGAAAGTCCGTGCACATGCGGAATGGGAGAAGGAAGTTCAATTCAATGTGCTAGTATTACCGAGAAATTGAACTAATGATGCATATAGTTCAATTTCAGTGCTACAGCGCATACAAAATTGAACTTATGCGTTCGAAAGCAGGTTGGGCCCGTGGCAAGCTGAGGCCTGGGCGCAAGGCTCGACGGCAAGCCGAGGCCCGGGAGCAAGGTCTGGCGGCAAGGAGGCTTGGAGGATCATGGGTCGGGAGAAGTTCTCGGAACGCCTTAGACAGGCGATGGACGTGGCCGGACTCAAGCAGGCGGACCTCGTGCGCCTTGCTGGCGAGCGCGGCTCGAAGCTGGGAAAGAGTCAGGTCAGCCAATATGTCTCCGGTAAGGTCACTCCGCGCCTCGCCACTCTTACCCTTGTCGCTGACCTTCTCGGCGTGAGTCCAGCTTGGCTCGACGGCACTTCTGCCGTTGGTGGCCCCTCGGGCGCTTCTGACGCGGCGACTGCGCGAGCTACCGTGCGGCATACGGCCGCTTATACCTCGAACGCTACATCTGACCAGCAGATTTCAAATAAAGGGAGCATCCTCATGCGCCAGTTCAAGAAGTCCAACAAGCTCGACAACGTGCTCTATGACGTTCGTGGCCCGGTCGTTGACGAGGCGGCACGCATGGAGGCGGAGGGCGAGCGAATTCTCAAGCTCAACATCGGCAACCCGGCGCCGTTCGGCTTCCGCACGCCCGACGAGGTCGTGAAGGACATGCGCCAGCAGCTCACCGAGTGCGAGGGCTACTCTGACTCGCGCGGCCTGTTCTCCGCCCGCAAGGCGATCATGCAGTATGCGCAGCTCAAGCATCTGCCCAACGTGGACATGGAGCACATCTACACCGGCAACGGCGTTTCCGAGCTCATCCAGCTGTCCATGCACGCCCTGCTTGATGACGGTGACGAGGTCCTCATCCCCAGCCCCGACTATCCGCTGTGGACCGCCTGTGCCACGCTTGCCGGCGGCAATCCCGTTCACTACATCTGCGACGAGCAGGCCGAGTGGATGCCGGACATCGCCGACATGGAGTCCAAGGTCACGAGCCGTACCAAGGCCATTGTCATCATTAACCCGAACAACCCCACCGGCGCCGTCTATTCGCGCGAGGTGCTCGAGGAAATCGTTGATGTCGCCCGCCGTCACCAGCTCATGATCTTCTCGGACGAGATCTATGACCGTCTGTGCATGGACGGCGTTGAGCACACTTCCATCGCGTCGCTTGCTCCGGACCTACCGTGCGTGACCTTCTCCGGCCTTTCGAAGAGCCACATGATCGCGGGCTACCGTATCGGTTGGATGATTCTGTCTGGCAACCTTCGCTGCATGAGCGACTTCATCCTGGGCGTGAACATGCTCTCTAACATGCGCCTTTGCTCGAACGTGCCGGCGCAGTCCATCGTGCAGACGGCGCTTGGCGGATACCAGAGCGTCGAGACGTACGTGCGTCCGGGCGGCCGTGTCTGCGATCAGCGCGACTTCATTTGGCGCGCGCTCAACGAGATCGACGGCATCACGGCCGTGAAGCCCAAGGCGGCGTTCTACATCTTCCCGAAGATCGACGTGAAAAAGTTCAATATCACGGATGACGAGCAGTTCGCGCTCGACCTTCTCCATGACAAGAAGATTCTGATCACGCGCGGCGGCGGCTTCAACTGGGACGAGCCCGATCACTTCCGTATCGTCTATCTGCCGCGCATCGAGGTTCTGGCCGAGTGCATGGATGACCTCGCCGACTTCCTGACCACCTATCGTCAGGAGTAGCTCGCCGCCTTGCTGCGGCGTTTCGGTGGAGGAATGCCGCAGCACGCGTTGGTGCAGCTTACAGGCCATATACTAGTTCGCCGTGCTGGGCACCCCGGGAGGGGTAAGACGAATGACACAGATGATCAGAGTTGAGGAATCCGGCACGCGGCGCGGGAGCGCCACATTCGCCCGAGGGGCGCAAGAAGGAGACACTATGTCTGAGTTCGAGAATGACGAGATGCTAAACGACGAGGTCGAGACCACGGTCGACGCTGACGAGGAGATCCTCGAGGCCGACGACGAGCTTCTCGACGAGACCGAGACCGATGACGTCGACGCCGCCGAGGCTGCCGACGAGACCGAGGACGTCCCCGCGCAGGATCCGGATGACGCTCTCTTCGATAAGGCCAACAAGGCCGCCCGCCTGCTTCGCTGCCGCCGCGCCGTCCAGCGCCGCGAGCAGGAGGAGAAGGGCAACCAGGCCAGCTCGCTGGTCCGCGCGCTCAAGCTCCTGCAGCTCAAGCCCAAGATGGAGCAGAAGGAGATGTCCGAGCTTCTCGGCATGCGCCTTCGCGAGCTCGACGCCATGATGGCCGAGGCCGAGGAGAAGGACCTCGTTGCCCGCGTCGAGCCGTCTGAGCCCGACATGCGCAAGATCGTCGTCATGGCCGACGATGACGCCGTCGAGCGTGCCGAGGCCGAGGAGAGCAAGGGCGAGAACCTCGTCCCGGGCCTCTCCGACGAGGAGCGCGAGCAGCTCGTGGCCCTGCTCGACAAGGTCATTAACCCGCTCGTGGCTCTTGGCCTCGACGAGGATCGCGAGGAGCGCGGCGGTTTCCACGGCAAGCGCGATGACCGCGGCCCGCGTGGTGGCTTCGGTGGCCGTGGCGGCGACCGTGGCGGCGATCGCGGTGGCTTCCGTGGCGGCGACCGTGGTGGTAACCGCGGCGGCTTCGGTGGCCGTGGTGGCGATCGTGGTGGCGATCGTGGTGGCTTCCGTGGCAATGACCGCGGCGGCTTCCGCGGCGGCGATCGCGGTGGCTTCCGCGGCAACGATCGTCCCGGCGACCGTGGTGGCTTCGGTGGCCGTGACTCCCGTGGCGGCGACCGTGGCGGCTATCGTGGTGGCAATGACCGCGGCGGCTTCCGCGGCAACGATCGTCCCGGCGACCGCGGTGGCTACCGTGGCGGCAACGATCGTCCCGGCGACCGCGGTGGCTACCGTGGCGGCAACGACCGCGGCGGCTACCGTGGCGGCAACCGCTACTAAGAGCGCTCCGCTCCCATAGCTCGTGACTGAAGGCGTCCGGGGCCGTATGGCTTCGGACGCCTCTTGTTGTTGGGTGCGGGAGGTGGGCGAGCCGCGCGAGCGGTTTGGGCGGCGTGTCGCGCCGGCGGGCTACACACGCTACGCGGGCGATTCGGGCGGCGTGCCGTGACGGCGGGCTACACGCGCCGCGCGGGCGATCCGGATACTCTACCGCGGCGGTGGGTATAACGTCGTGATATGCTGCAATCTTTGGTCCTTGAGCGGCATTTGCGGCGTTGAGGTACGAATTGAAGGGAGAGGCGACAATGACCGATTGGCTTTCGCGCATGTTCGTGCGCGATTATGGTCGCGTGAATGACCCGGGCGTGCGCGTCTCCTATGGCATCATGGCGGGCGTTGTCGGCATTGTGCTGAACGTGGCCCTTTGTGTCGCGAAGGCCGCCGTGGGTGTGGCGGCTGGTTCGGTCTCAATCGTGGCAGACGCCGTCAACAACCTCTCGGATGCTTCGAGCAACATCGTGACGCTTACGGGCTTCAAGCTCGCAAGCAAACCCGCTGACTCCGGGCATCCGTACGGCCACGGGCGCTTCGAATACCTCGCCGGGCTGGTTGTGGCCGTTCTTGTGACTGCGGTTGGCTTTGAGATTATTCGCGGCGGCATCTCGCGCATCATCGATCCCGAGCCTGTCGAGGTGAGCCTTCCGCTGCTCGTCGTCATGTTGCTCTCCATCGCCGCAAAGGCGTGGATGATGAGCTTCAACAAGAAGCTGGGAGACCGCATCGAGAGTGAGACTTTGGCCGCCACGGCGATTGACTCGCGCAACGACGTCATCACCACGACGGCGGTTCTCGTGTGCGCGCTTGTCTCGCGTTTCACGGGCCTTGAGCTTGATGGTTGGGCGGGCCTTGCCGTTGGCATATTCGTGCTGGTGAGCGGCCTCGCGCTTGTCCGCGATACGGTGAACCCGCTCCTGGGCGAGGCACCCTCTCAAGAGATGGTCGACCGCGTCGTGGCCCTCGTGCTGGCGACCCCAGGCATCCTTGGCGTGCATGACCTCATGATTCACGATTACGGCCCGGGGAGGAAGGTCGCGAGCGCCCACGCGGAGATGGATTCGCGCACGAGCTTGCTTACCGCGCACACGACGCTCGACGGCATCGAGCGTCGTGTTGCGTTCGAGACGGGCATCACCCTCACGCTACACTGCGACCCAATCGATGTGAGCCAGGTGCGCAAACGCCCGAAAGCTGGCGACGCACCTGCGGGCCGGCACAAGTAGGCGTCGTGGCCCTACTTGCGCAGGGCGCGCTCGATGGTGTCCTTGAGGTCGCCGATGCCGGTACCGGCGGTCGAGGAGACGAGGACCCAGGGAACCTCGGGCTCAAGCTCGAACTGCTTGCGGAGCATCGCTGCCTGCGTGAGGCCCTTCGAGCGGCTGAACTTATCCGCCTTGGTGAAGGCGACGCAGTAGGGAAGGCCGAGGCTCTCGAGGTAGCCGATCATCTGGAGATCGAGTGGGCTCGCGTCATGGCGGATGTCCACGAGGGCGACCACGAGCTTGAGGTTACGCTCGCCCTCGAAGTAGCCCTCCATGAGATTGTTCCAGCGCTCCTGCTCTGTGGCGTTGACGCGCGCGAAGCCGTAGCCGGGCAGATCGACGAAGTCCACGTTGCCGATGGCAAAGAAGTTGATGGTCGTGGTCTTACCCGGCTTGGAGGAGACCTTGACGAGATCCTTGCGGCCGAAGAGCTTGTTCATGAGCGAGGACTTGCCCACGTTCGAGCGGCCGACGAAGGCGATTTCCGGGCGTCCGGGCTTCGGGAGCTGCTGGGCGGTGCCGGCGCTCATCGTGAACTTTACGAGGTTGTAGTTCATGTCATTTCTCCGTTTCTGAGCGGCGATGCCGCTGGGGCTTCTCTGGGTGCGGTGGGAGGGTTGCGTGGCGCAGCCACGGTTGCGTGGCTGGCGTGTCCGTCGCGGAAAGGCGGGCGCGGCGCGGGCGGCGTTGCCGGCGCGGGCGCCTCGCGCTACTCCGCGAGGTCCTCGGCCGAGCCGGCGCGATAGCGTTTGAAGCTGACCTCGCCCTCGTTCTGCGTAACGTCGAGGTCAACATCGGCGAGGATGCGGAAGTCGTTGTCGCCGTCGACGTCGTGGATGATCTGCGTCACGTGCCAGACGTGGTCCGTGAGCTCGTCTGCCGTATCAATCAGGAAGTATGCGGTAGAGCGGGCGTCCGCGTCGAGCAGAACCTCGTCGTGGGCATCGCGGAACTCCTCCAGGACCTCGCGCCAACGGCGCTCGCCCATGCCAAAGGGCTGGTCGAGCTCGCCGAGCGTGGGGATTTCCTCGGCGGCGAAGAGACGGACGCGGCGCCAGAGGGCGTTGCGCACGAGAATCGTGAGGCCGTGGCGGTCCTGCACGACGGCCTCCTTGGCGCCGGGCGGCAGCTCACCGGGCATCTGGCCGGCAGACTCCCACTCGTCCATAAGGCTGGAGTCCGTGGTGCGGACGATGAAGCCAAGCCAAGCGATGGCATCATCGAGGTAGGGCGTGCGCTTGTCGGGCGGAACCGTGCGGTCGAGGACGCGCCAGGCGTCAGACAGGTAGCGCAGGAGCGTGCCTTCGCTGCGGGAGAGCTTGTAGCGCTGGATGTAGGTCTTGAAGTCCGACATGCTCTCGAGCATGTCGCGGACGACGGACTTGGGGCGCAGGCAGTAGTCGCGCGCCCAGGGGACCTCATCGCAGTAGGTGGCGAAGGCTGCCTCGAGCTCCTCCTCGAGGGGCTTGGGGTAGGTGACGTCCTCGAGCTTCTCCATGCGCTCGTCGTACTCGATGCCTTGCATCTTCATCTCGGCGATGGCACGTCCCTTGGCCTCGCGCTCTTGGGCGCGGAGGACCTGCCATGGGTCCTCGAGCGTGGCCTCCACCATCGACACGAGGTCCATGTCGTAGGTCTCGCTCTCCGGGTCGAGGAGCTCGAGCGCGGCGAGGAGGAACGGCGAAAGCGGCTGGTCGAGGGCGAAGTCCTCGGGTAGGTCGACCGTGAGCGAGTAGCTTGCGGGCGTGGCGAGGGGCGAGGTCGCGGCGGCGGGCAGGAGCAGCTCGAGTTCCTCGGCTGCGGCTTCGGCGGCCTCCGCAGTGGCGGCGCGGTCTGCCTCCGTGGCGTCATCATCCGCGGATAGACCTTCCTCGCGAATGATGACGCCGGCGTCCATGAGGGTGGCGAAAATCTCATCCGCACGGGCGACGAGCTGGACCTTCTCGGCATCAGTCTGGAGGGAGTCCGCGATGAGGCGCATGATTCGGGCGTGCGAGTCGCCACCCTGGCTCGTCTCGGAGAGAACCATCGAGTGCGTTACGCGCATGCGGGGCGTGAGGGTCTCCGGCGCAGCCTCGGCGAGGCGCTCGAAGGTGTCCTTGTTCCAGTTGACGAAGCCCTCCGGCGCGCGCTTCTTCTTCAGCTTGCGGAGCTTCTTGGCGTCGCCGGTGGCCTTGAGCTCGAGCTTTGCGTTTTCGATCTCGTGCTCGGGCGCCTCGGCGATGACGCGGCCCTCCGTGTCGAAGCCCGAGCGGCCGGCGCGGCCGGCGATCTGGTGGAACTCGCGGGCTCGCAGCCGGCGCATGCGGTGGCCGTCGTACTTGGTGAGGGCCGTGAGCAGCACGGTGTGGATGGGCACGTTGATGCCGACGCCCAGGGTGTCCGTGCCGCAGATCACGGGGAGAAGGCCCTGCTGGGCGAGCTTCTCCACGAGGAGGCGGTAGCGCGGGAGCATGCCGGCGTGGTGGACGCCGACACCGCATGAGAGCAGGCGCTGGAGCGTCTTGCCAAAGGCCGTGGTGAAGCGCGTGCCCTTGCAGGCCTCCTTTACGGCATCACGCTGCTCTTTCGTGGTGACGCCGTAACTCGCGAGGGACTGCGCGGTGTTGAGCGCGGCGTCCTGAGCGAAATGGACGATGTAGATGGGGGCGTCTCCCTCGCGTAGGGCGAGCTCGACGGTGGCCTCGAGCGGGGTGTTGACGTATTCGTAGGTGAGCGGCACCGGACGCTCCGCGTCTGTCACGGAGTCGACGGTGCGGCCGGTCTGGCGCTCGAGCGCTCCGGCGATGGCGGAGACGTCGCCAAGCGTGGCGCTCATGAGAAGGAATTGCGTGTTGGGGAGGGTGAGCAGCGGGACCTGCCAGGCCCAGCCGCGGTCCGCCTCGCCGAAGAAGTGGAACTCGTCCATGGCGACGGCAGCGACCTCGCTTGAGGCGCCTTCGCGCAGGGCTTGGTTCGCGAGGATCTCCTCGGTGCAGCAGATAACGGGGGCGTCCGTGTTGATCTGGGTGTCGCCCGTGATCATGCCGACGTTGTCCTTACCGAAGGCGTCGACGAGGTCGAAGAATTTCTCCGAGACGAGCGCTTTGATGGGCGCCGTGTAGTAGGCGCGCTTGTGTTGGCAAATGGCGAGGTAGCATAGGCCGAGTGCGACCATCGACTTGCCCGAGCCCGTGGGCGTGCCGAGGATGACGTGGTCGCCAGCGGCGAGGTCGAGCAGGGCCTCCTCCTGATGAGGCCAGAGTTCGAGGCCGCGGCTCATGCACCAGTCGAGGTAGCGTTCGAGGGCTTCGTCTGCGGTGAGGGGAGCCTCGGGCTCATAGCCCGGCCATTGCTCGGGGTCAAACCACATGTCCGGGACGAGCTCGCCGAGCGAGCCCGGGGCGAACGGGTCTGTGTTCTGCGGGGTGTCGCTGTCGTGCGCGGGGGATTCGGCGGCATGCGGGAAGTCCCCGTTGGCAACGGGGGATCCGGTGGCCTGCGCGTCCGTTATGTTGGCTGTCTGCTCGTCTGCCACGATGCGTCCTTTGAGCTGCGATTGTTTTTCGCACCCAATCTTACCGAACGAGGCGGCCGCTGCCAGGCGCAACGTCTCGGCCCCGCAAAAGCCGCCAAGATGAGCGACCTCGAGAAGTAAATGCGAAATGACGTGGCAAAAATGGGTCACACAAAGTAGAGCGGCCATTTGCGTTTACGAAACCGCAGATAAACGACGTGCGGGTATTTTGTCTACTCGTGGATTGCGGTTTTTGCCACGTCATTTCGACTCCACTATTTGCGTGCGGCGCATGGAGTGCGTCCAAAGCCGTGGAAAGCCGGCGAAAATGGCGACAAGGGTACCGTTTTCAACGCAAGGGGCTCCCGACGGCCGCAATGCGCGCCATGTTTTGCGCGCGCGGCGTTTTGAGAAGCGGTCGATGATGGCGTCACGAGGGAGTGCGCATGCGCCTGTCGCTCTAGGTGTTATGTGCCATGACGTTGTTTACACCGAGTATGCGTGACATCGGAGGCAGGCCCCCGCACGCGCTGTGCGGACGG
>NZ_JBCLNF010000016.1:0-19420 GCF_039062465.1 Collinsella sp. 1033st1_E11_1033SCRN_220408 | reverse complement strand
ACAACCCACAGCATGCGGGAGGCCTCCCTATTTGTCACTATCGGGGTGTAAACAACCTATTGGCACATAACAGCTAGATAACTCTGTCGAATCAGTAACGTGCGCCCAAGAGCGAGAGCAGATCGTCAAACAAACGACTAGACGGAGAGCATAAACTCGAACGCCCTCAAACGGGACTCGAGGTGCGTCGCCGCCCATCTATGGCAAATGGCGAGCAACAGGGAGGAAGTCTGCACGTCGACAGGCACCTCGAGCAACTGATCGAACGTGCTGCCCACGAGGGCCGCAAGCCAGCCAAGAGTGGCAGCATCCACCGGCTCCGCCCCCTCGATACTGCGCGCGCAGTTCTCGCAGAGCGCCCCACCCGCGACGCAAGAGAATCGAGTCACCGCGGCGTCACCACAAGCAACGCACTCGTCAAGAACCGGCCTCCAGCCCTGGTGAGAGAGCACCTTGAGCGCATAGGCCCCTACAACGAGGTCGAGATGCGCTTGATCGGCGGCTTGTTCACACGCAAGTAGGGCTCGAGAGCAAATGGGGGTCAAGAACGGATCATGAGCGTCGGGAAAGCTCGTGAGCTTGGCGACCTCGCACACGACGCTCGCCGCGCTCACGCGCTCAAGATCGCCGCGAAGGGCTTGATGCGGATTCGTAAGCTGCGCCTCGGCCACAACATCGAGGTTGCGACCCTGCGCAAGAAGCAAATCAAGCTCACAGAACAGCTGGACTCGCGCCGCGAGCTTGCCCCCGGGCTTGCGCGCGCCCTTCGCAACCGCGCGCCCCTGGGAACCGTCGTGTTCGAGAAGAGTGAGGATAAGATCGCTCTCCCCCAACTTGGTCCTGTCGATAACTATGGCGGAGGTGTGCCTGGATCGACCTCTTGGCACGCTATTCCGCCGCCTCATAGCCTAGGCGGCGAATCTCGTTCTGATCGCGGCGCCACTGCGGCCGCACCTGTACGCGGAGCTCGAGGAACACCTTGCCGCCGAGCAGGCGCTCGATGTCGGGACGGGCGGTCATGCCGATCTTCTTGATCATCGAGCCACCCTTGCCGACGATGATGCCCTTCTGCCCATCGCGCTCGACAAGGATCGTGGCTGAGACGCTCGCGTGCCCATCCTTCTTCCAAACGATGTCGTTGCAAACGACGGCAACGGAGTGCGGCACCTCATCCCGGCAGTTAAGCAGGACCTTCTCGCGAATAAACTCGCTGACGAGGTCCTCCTCCGTGGCGTCCGAATCCATGCCCTCCGGGAACCACTTCGGCCCTTCGGGCAGCTTGTCGCTCACGAGGCGGAGGAATGCGTCAACGTTAAAGCCCTCCGTGGCACTCGTCACGATGACGTCATCGAAATGTGCGAGCTTCTCGGCAGCCTCCAGCTGAGCCGCCATCTGGTCGGGCTTGGTGAGATCGGCCTTGGTGAGAACGAGGATCTTAGGCGCTCGGGCATGTTCGACATGCGCGCCAACCCACTCGTCGCCAGTGCCGACGGGCTTGGTGCTGTCAACAAGCATCGCGACGACGTCTACGTCGGAAAGCTCGCCGAGCGCCGCGCGGTTCAGCTCCTTACCAAGGGCATCCTTCGGTTTGTGGAGGCCCGGGGTATCCACTATCACGATCTGGCTATCAGGCGTGTTGACAACGGCGCGAAGACGCTTGCGCGTGGTCTGCGCGACGGGGCTGGTGATGGCGAGCCTCTCGCCCATGCAAGCATTGAGCAGCGTGGACTTGCCAGCGTTGGGGCGACCGACGAGGGCGACGAAGCCACTACGGAATGGTTTGTTCTCAGACATGGGAATCACTCTCTAGAAGAACTTCTCGATTGCGGCGGACCCAAGAACGACAAGCCCCGCAATACCGACAAACAGGCATAAAATCCAAACCGCGGCAGCGGCGATATCCTTCGCGCGCCCGGCAAGCGGATGGTACTCGGGACTCACGAGGTCAACGATGGTCTCAATGGCGGTGTTGAGCAGCTCGGCGCACAGCACGGCTCCGCAACATAAAAGAATGACGCCCCACCGTACGGGGTCAATCTCCAAAAACAGGCCGCATACGACGGCAAACGCGAAGCCGCCCAGCATGACCTTTATGTTGCGCTCGCTCGTGACAGCAAAACGAAAGCCCTGGAGGGCAAAGCCAAAGCTTCGCCAGAAGGTAGGGTGGTTGCGCTTTGACCCCGGAATCATGCTAGCCCTCCGAATTCTTTGGTGACGAAGGGAGCGGGGTGTCGTCCGCATGGCGCGTGGTCGCGACGTGACCGAGGTCGCGCCCGCACGCAAGAGCAAGGAGCTCGTCCTCGCGAGCTTCCATAACGCGAGCGTCCCCCTCTTCGATGTGGTCATAGCCGAGAAGGTGAAGGAGCGAATGAATCGCCATGAGACGCGTCTCGTCCTCAGCCGAAGTGCCAAACTTCACAGACTGAGCTGCAAGGACGGCGGGGGCCATGGCGATATCGCCAAGCTCGCAGGGCTCTCCCGGAACAAGGTCCGGGTCATCCGGGCGTTCGCACTCGAGCGAGATGACGTCGGTCGGCGACTCAACGCCACGCCACTCTGCGTTGAGCTCCTGCATCGATTCCTCGCCCACGACGCTCACGGAGACGGAGCAAGGCCGATCGACCCCCTCCTCATCGAGCACGAGGTTGAAGACTCGCTCGAGCTCTACGCTCGAAATGGCAAGCTCGCTGCCGTCCTCCACGAACAGAGCAATGTCGACGCTCATGCAAGTCCTCCCTGCGAACGAGACGAACGTGCCTCGGCGGCCTCATACGCCTCAACGATACGAGCGACGAGAGCGTGGCGCACGATATCCGCGCGGCCAAGGTCAAAGAACGCTATGTCCTCCACACCTTCGAGGGCGCGACGCGCACTCGTAAGGCCGCTAGGTCCGTTAAGGTCACGTTGAGACGCATCGCCGGTAACGACGAACTTGCTGCGAAAGCCCATGCGCGTAAGGAACATCTTCATCTGCTCGGGCGTCGTATTCTGAGCCTCGTCAAGAATGACGAAGGCATCATTAAGCGTGCGGCCGCGCATGTAGGCGAGCGGAGCAATCTCAATAACTCCCTGCTCGATGAGGGCGTTCCCCTTTTCCATGTCCGTCATGTCGAAGAGCGCGTCATAGAGCGGGCGAACGTAGGGGTCGAGCTTCTCCTGGAGGGTTCCCGGGAGATAACCAAGGGATTCTCCCGCCTCAACGACGGGACGGCAGAGCACGATACGGCCAACCTCACGACGCTTGAGCGCCGCCACGGCCATGGCCATGGCGAGGTAGGTCTTGCCCGTGCCAGCGGGACCGAGAGCGAACGTAAGCGTGTTCCTGCGGACGGCCTCGATATAGCGGCGCTGCCCTGCGGTCTTTGGTCTGAGGGCACGACCGCGATAGGTTAGGAGGATGTCATCGGCAAACGACGATTCCGTCTCGCCGGACGTGCGAGACCGAGTAAGGAGAAGGTCAACCTCGTCGGGAGAGGGTGTCTCACCCAGAGAAACCATCTGGATTAGCTGCGAGAATATCGAGATAACGCGATTAGCCTCGACGGGCTCGCCCATGACGGAGACCTGATTGCCTCGCACCGTGATCGTTGCATCCGTCATGGCCTCGATCCTGCGGAGGAGTGAGTCCGCAGGGCCCATGAGGGCTGTCATGTCGACGGAATCAGGAATGGTGAGTCTAACGAGAGACGGCTCCATGCTCCTCCTTTTTGTGCGTAGTCATCATCTAATGATACGTCACGACCTGGCGTCGAGAAGACCGGCGGTCGTAAGCCCACTTGGGACGACGCTAATAAGCTCGCCAAGGTGACCCTCGTCGACGACCACATCGACAAGCCCGCCCGTGACGCCGCGAGCATCATGCTCAACAAGAACAAGCTGCTCAGAACCTACGAGCGACTCGGCATACGAGCGACGAGACGCAGCCGCGCACTCGCGCATGAGACGTCCGCGCTCGGCACTCACAACGGGATCGACCTGACCATCCATACTCGCAGCCACAGTTCCCGGACGACGAGAGTAACGGAACACGTGCATCTTCGAGAAAGCGATCCTCTCGCAGGTGGTAAGGCTTTCAGAGAACTCCTCATCCGTCTCGCCAGGAAAGGCAACGATGAGATCGCAAGCGACGGCAACTCCAGGAAGCGCGGTGCGAGCGCGCTCGACGACCTCCTCGTACTCCGCAACCGTATAGGGTCTACCCATACGGGACAGCGTGGCGTCGCACCCGCTCTGGAGCGGGATGTGGAGGAACGGCGCGATCCTGCCCTCGCTGTTCGCCATTACGCGGAGAAGCTCGTCCGTGACACCCGCAGGTTCAATAGAGGAAAGGCGCAAACGGGCAACCTCGGTCTCTTCAAGGATGCGCACGAGAAGACCGGCGAGGTCGAGACCCTCGAACTCATAACGCCCGAGGTCAATGCCCGTAAGCACGATTTCTCGAGCACCGTCTTCGATGAGGCTGCGAACACCCGAGAGCACTTCGTCAGGCGAGACGGACCTTGCCGCTCCGCGAGCCTTCCAGACAATGCAGTAGGTGCAACGGTTGTCGCAGCCATCCTGAATCTTGAGACCCGGACGCATGCGGCCCGTAGGAGTCACGGAAGAGCCGTGAGAGCGCATGGCGCCAAGACCTCCCGAAGCGCAATCGACGCCAAGCTCGCTCAGGACTCGACCGGCGACAAGGGCCTTGTCCGCCTCGACGATGACGTTGGCGGCAAGAGCCTCGAGCTCGGGAGCAAAGAGGCTCGCCACGCATCCCGTGGCAAGCACGATTGGCTCCTGCGGAAGGCCGGCGGCATGACGAACCGCTTTGCGAGCCTTTGCCTCAGCCTCGCCAGTCACCGCGCATGTATTGATGACAATGGCGTCCGCATCGTCCTCTTTGACGAGCTCGCAGCCAGCAGCCTCAAGCTCGCGCGCAATCGCGTCGAGCTCAACGCGATTCACTCGACAGCCAAGGTTCGACATGACCACGCGAGCTCGCGAGGAGCCGAGCCGCGTCACTTGCCGTGCCTTTCGCCGGACGCCTTCTTCGCAGACGCCGCGCGACCCGGACGCTTGCCGAAGAAGCCCTCATGGGAAGCCGTCTTGTCAGAGACGCGCTCGCCACGCGAAGTAGCGATGGCTCGCAGAGAATCAAGGTCCGCCTTCGAGAGGTCCTGCGGTACGACAATGTTGACCACGACAACGAGGCTGCCCCTCGCGGAGCTGCCTTGACGCGGCATGCCATAGCCCTCGACCTCGATGTGCTGTGCATGCTGACAGCCGGCAGGCACCTTTACCTCAACGGTCTCGCCCTCGAGAATACCCTCCACCTCGAGCGTGCAGCCACACATGGCCTCGAGCGCGGAGACGTCCTCGACGCAGAAGAGGTCATCGCCCTGGCGCTCGAAACGCTCATCCTCGCGGACCTCGATGCGAACGACGAGGTCTCCAGAACGATCCCCACGGATACCGGCCTCGCCGTATCCCTCGACCTTGAGGGTCTGGCCAGAATGGACGCCAGCGGGAACATCGATCTTTACGGTTTCGTGATTGGGCGTGCGGCCCTGTCCGCCGCAGGTCTCGCATGGGTGGTCGATAACCTTGCCCGTGCCATGGCACTCCGGGCACTCGCTCTGGGTCTGCATCTGGCCGAGGATGGTGCGCTGGACGGTCACAACGCGACCGGTTCCGTGGCAGCGGGAGCACGTGGTGACCTTGCCACCTTCCGCGGCGCCGGTGCCATTGCAATCGTCACAAGGAGCGAGGCGATCGTAGGTGATGGTCTTGGTGACACCACGAGCCGCGTCCGCGAGGCTGACGCGAAGCGTGATGCCCATGTCGCGGCCCGCGGTACGAGCCGCCCTCCCGCCACCAGCAGAGGCTCCCCCTCCAAAGAAGGAGGAGAAGATGTCATCCATGCCGAAGCCGCCGAAGATATCAGAGACGTCCGCGTAGCCACCGCCGAAGCCGGCGGGGCCGTCCGGGTCCCCATAGCGGTCATAGTTAGCGCGCTTCTGCTCGTCAGAGAGGACGGAGTACGCCTCGTTGACCTCCTTGAAGCGCTCCTCCGCATCCGGGGCGTCGTTTACGTCCGGGTGGAGGGTGCGCGCCTTCTTGATGTAGGCGCGCTTGATGGCTCGCGCGTCAGCGTCATGGTCAACGCCGAGAACCTCGTAATAATCGATCTTAGCTTCCACGCTCGTAATACTCGCTTCCCAACTCACTTGATCGAACCGAAGGCGGCACGCGCCGCCGAAGAAGGACTAGCCAAGCCTCGCGGCGCCCGTATAGCCCGCGGTCCCAAGACCGCTCATGCACGAGACCATAAAGCTCATGAAGATGGCGACCGTCGCACCGTTTACGGCACCATTCACCAGATAGCTGCCAGCGTTCTTCCACCAGCGGGAACCATGGTGCAGAAAGCCGCCGGACTTCAGGATCAGCCAGATACCGATGCCGCACAGGGGCAGCGAGAACACAGCTGCCACCTCGACGAGCACCTTGACCGTGAGACCGAGGATGATGAACGGCAACGCAAAGCCAATCATCTGGAAGCCCTGGGCCGCGCGGGGGCTGAGACGCTCGCTGGGCACGCCAACGCGGCAGACGAAGTCGCCGGACGTGGAGCCATTCGTGCCGGCGTTGCCCATGCCGCTCACGCGAACGGTGTCGCCATCGTGGCTGCCTGCGGGGATATCGATGACGACCTCGCTCGCAGAGAGGACGCGACCGGAACCGCCACAGGAGCTGCACGGATCCGCAACGACCTTACCCGACCCCTCGCACTCCGGACAGACCATGTTCATGACGCCGATGCCAAAGAGACTCGCGAGGTCCACCGAGATGTGGCCTGAGCCACCGCAGGTGGGACACGTCCTCGCGTGGTCAGTGTGCACGGAGCCCATGCCGTGACAGACCTCGCACGCGACGTAGCGCTGATAGGTAACGCCCTTGCGGCAGCCCTCCTTGGCCTGCTTGTCGTCGATGTCAAGCTGATAAACGACATCGCCGCCAGCCTGGGGATTGTAAGCGCGGCTGCGCGAACGAGCCGAGCGCTGCGAGCCAAACCCGCCGCCGAACGGGAAGCCCCAGAAGCCGCCCATGCCACCGAAAGGATCACCCTGGGCGCTGGGCGAGCCATAGCCGCTGGCAGAGGCAAACGGGTTGCCAGACTGCATGGCGTCATAACGGCGGCGCTTGTCGGGGTCAGAGAGCACGGCGTAGGCCTCGGAGACCTCCTTGAACTTCTCCTCGGCGTCAGGTTCCTTGTTGATATCAGGGTGAAGCTTGCGAGCCTTCTGCTGGAAGGCCTTACGAATCTGTTCCTCGGTCGCATCATGATCGACGCCGAGGATGGCGTAGTAGTCTTTATCGTTCATCGAGGCCATGGACTCGTGGTCTCCCGTCTCGTAGGCCCATCCCGGATTTTCCGGAAACACTAACGTTCGACATTCTACCCAAACATCACGGCAGCTCACAGACGATGCACGCATCTTCTGATAGTCTTGAAGCGTTTATGGCATAGCGCGGCGCGGCCGCACCCGAAACCAAGCCACCGCTACCAGGAGGTATCCAGATGGCAGAGTTCATTTATCAGATGTTCGAGGCTCGCAAGAGCGTCGGCGACAAGGTCATCCTCGATGACGTCACGCTCAGCTTCTTCCCCGGCGCCAAGATCGGCGTCGTGGGTCCCAACGGCATGGGCAAGTCCACGCTGCTCAAGGTCATGGCCGGCAGGACCGAGCTCACCAACGGCGACGCACGCCTCACCCCGGGCTACACCGTGGGCCTGCTCGAGCAGGAGCCCCCGCTCGACGAGGACAAGACCGTCATTGAGAACGTCCGCCTCGCCTTTGGAGACACCCTCGCCAAGATCGAGCGCTTCAACCAGATCAGCGTCGAGATGGCCGATCCCGATGCGGACTTCGACGCCCTCATGACCGAAATGGGCAAGCTCCAGGACGAGATTGACGCCGTGAACGGTTGGGACCTCGACTCCCAACTCACCCAGGCTATGGACGCCCTGCAGTGCCCGGATCCGGACATGCCGGTAAACGTGCTTTCCGGCGGCGAGCGTAGGCGCGTCGCCCTCTGCCGTCTGCTGCTCGAGGCCCCAGACCTGCTCCTTCTCGACGAGCCCACGAACCACCTCGACGCCGAGAGCGTCCTTTGGCTCGAGAAGTTCCTCAAGAACTATCCTGGCGCCGTCCTCGCCGTCACCCACGATCGCTACTTCCTCGATAACGTCGCCGAGTGGATCTGCGAGGTCGACCGCGGCCAGCTCTACCCCTACAAGGGCAACTACTCCACCTACCTTGAGACCAAGGCGGCTCGCCTCGAGGCCCAGGGCCAGAAGGAAGCCAAGCTCGCCACACGCCTCAAGAACGAGCTCGAGTGGGTCCGCAGCAGCCCCAAGGCCCGTCAGGCCAAGAACAAGGCGCGTCTCGAGCGCTACGAGCAGATGGAGGCCGAGGCGCGTTCCGGTCGTACCGTCAGCGTGACCGACATCCGCATCCCCACCGGCCCCCGCCTGGGCACGAAGGTCCTCGTCGCGGAGCACCTCTCCAAGAGCTTCGGTGACCGCGTCCTCATCGACGACCTCTCCTTCGAGCTGCCGCGCAATGGCATCGTCGGCGTCATCGGCCCCAACGGCGTTGGTAAGTCCACGCTCTTCAAGATGATCGTGGGCGCCGCCGTGGCCGCTGGCGACAGCTCGCTCGCAAGCTCTGCCACCGAAGAGGCCACGAGCGGCTCCATCACGCTCGGCGAGACGGTCAAGCTCTCCTATGTCGACCAGATGCGCTCCGGCATCGATGCCGATAAGAACGTCTGGGAGGTCGTCTCTGGCGGCAACGATTTCATCATCGTGGGCAAGGACGAGATCAACTCCCGCGCCTATGTCTCCGCGTTTGGCTTCAAGGGCCCGGACCAGCAGAAGGCTGCCGGCGTCCTCTCCGGCGGCGAGCGCAACCGCCTGAACCTCGCGCTCACGCTCAAGCAGGGCGGCAACCTCCTGCTACTCGACGAGCCCACGAACGACCTCGACACCGAGACCCTCGAGAGCCTCGAGGAGGCCCTGCTCGCCCTCCCCGGTTGCTCGGTCATCACCTCGCACGACCGTTGGTTCCTCGACCGAGTTGCCACGCACATCTTGGCTTGGGAGGGCACCGACGAGGAACCTGGTCGCTGGCACTGGTTCGAGGGCAACTTCGACGACTATCAGCGCGACCGCGTGCGTCGTCTTGGCGAAGAGGCTTCCAAGCCCCACCGCATCCACAGGAAGCTCACCAGGGACTAGGCAGATCAGCATGGAAGGCAAGAGGGACCAGAGAAACATAAAGAGAGGCCGTTTCGCTTGGTTCCTCTCGCTAGGGTGTGTGCTTGTTGGCGCGATTAGCCTGCTACTCGCGGCGGGCTCGCTCGTCATGACCGTCATGGGCCCGCTTGGTGCCATCGTCGGCGAGCGCGTTGCCTTCAACACGCCCCTGCAGCCAAAATGGGCAATTGAGATCGCAGGGAGCGCCCTTGTCACCATCGCCTATGCGTCTGCGTGCCTGGCTCTTGTCAGGCACGCAGACAAAGTGAGTGAGCGAGGGCTCATCTGCGCATTGTCTCTCATTGCGCTGGCCTTTTGCGCCTGGTGGATCTTGGACAACGCGACCGCCTACAACGGGTTCTCAGACTCAAGGCAGCTCACACAATATGCCGAGGAGCTCGCAAGAGGCCAGAACTCTTCGTTCTTGCCCCGGGCAGACGCCTATGCAAATAGGCTTCCGGGAGATATGTATCTGTCCAACTATCCGTTCCAGTCTGGCATCCTGCTCATACTGGAGGGGTTCTTCAGGCTGTTCGGCACGCGTGCCATCATGGCTTTCCAGTTCGCCAACGCGGTCTCAACCATCGCGACCTCGCTCGTAGTAATCGAAATGGCGAGGACCTCAGGCATGGATAAGCCCGCACGGCTCGTCGTGGAGCTCTTGGCGCTCACGTTCGCGGCGCCTCTCCTCTTCTGCGTGTTTCCCTACGGCAATGCATTGGGCCTCTGCCTATGCATGCTCGCGATGCTCCTATGGATGAAGTCTCAGTGCTCGAGCGGAGGAAAGGCAATCGCCCAACTCGTGTCAGGTGGATTGCTCCTCCTTGTCGGGCTCATCGCAAAGTCGACCTATATCCTGGTGGCGATCAGCTTTGTCATCGTCTTCGCCGTCGACTCGGCAAGGAAATCCCAATGGTGGCGCATCCCCGCGACAATCGCCCTACTTCTACTGGCGTCGAACCTCGCCGGCTCGATTCCCGTATCGATAATGGAATCAAGGTTGGGAGTCACGTTCCCAGACAACCAGCCGAAGACGATGTGGATCGCGATGGGACTCCGCCCGGACGGAGTTCTTGGAGAGGGCATGCCCGGATGGTGGAGCACATTCGCGCTCGAAAGCCAGGTCAGAAACGAGGGCGATGTCGCGGCCCAGGAGCACGATGCAGAAGACTCGATTCGAGATTCTCTTGGCCACTTTGCGGAAGACCCAGCCTACGCCGCCTGGTTCTTCTCGAAAAAGGCTGCCTCCGAGTGGCTCGACCCGACATTCCAATCGCTCTACATCGCCTCGATCGGAACGATGAGGCCGGATGCCGCGCCGCAAGGCACCAATGCCCCGGACGGCCGCTACGATGCATGGGACGTCAGCTTCGCCCATGGTTGGATATGCAGGGCTCTTCTCGTCGTCATGGATGGTTTCCAGACGCTTATCTACGCTGGCGCGGCAGTCGGATCGTTCAGGCTCGCAAAAAGGTCTAGAGAAGAGGGGCAGAGCGCCCTTGAATACGCTCTGCCCTGCACCTTCTTCATCGGTTTCATGGTCTACCTGCTCTGGGAGGCAAAGGGAATGTATGCCATGCCCTTCTTCCTCTGTCTGATCCCTCTAGCAGCACGGGGAATCATCTGCGTCGGAGAGACCTCTACAGGTCGCCCTGCATCCACACCTTGCCTGTAAGGGACCAGTTGGAGAAGTCGAGGGCATCTCCGTTGATAACCCACTCGTTCATCTGAGTCTCTTGCACGCCATCGTAAATCTCGTCAACGAAATAGCGCGGGCGATCGGCGTTTTCGGGGATGTCGAAATACGTTGTCCCCTCGCCGTAGGCAGATCCGTCGCCACCCATCGCCTGAAGAACGGTCGGCTGGAAATCTATGTGGCTCACGGGGGCCTCGGAGACCTTGAGGGAGCCGGTGGCTCCGGCGGGCTTCACCAGGCAGATGGGCGAGATGGGGTTGGTCAGGCCGTCTGCCCGCTTGTTCACGGGAGAGCCGTGGATGCCCGAGTTCCAATATCCGTGGTCTGCGGTGACGATGATGGTGGTGTCGTCATAGGCGCCGAGCCTCTTGAGCTCGTCGAAATACCGCTGGAGGACCGTGAAGGTGCCGCGGGTCTGGCGGACCATGTCCGTGCCGCCCTCGGGCTGGTTCATCTCCTCGTCGTACGTGAAGGGTACGTGGGCGCCGTTGAGGTGGATGAACTTGAAAGCACCGTCGGACTCCGTGTCCTCGGAGACGGTAAGGCCGCGCTCGCAAAGCTCGCGGTAGTACGCGCCGTCGTCGAGAACGTACGGAGAGGACGCATCGCTCTCGGGACCCGTCCCGGAGGCCGAGCCACCAAGAACCGCCCGGTTCATGTCGTCCGTGTAATACCAGAATGCGGGCTTCGCGACCCATGGCGCGTTGCGATAGAGGGCAACCTTGTAAAGGATTGAGACCGTACCGAGGGCGTCAACCCTTCTGTCGCTCGAAGACTTGATGTTGACCGTTTGATCGCCGACGATCTGCTTGTCGCTGTAGAGGCAATCGGCATAGAGCGACACCGAGTAATTCTGCGCACGCATGTCCGAGACGAAACTGCTGCGCGTGAATCGCGTGTCGATGTAGTGCTGGTAGTCCTCGCCGCCTTGGAGCATCTGGCCAGAGACGAGGAAGGGGACGCCATAGGCCGTGGGGATCATGGAACCGACGGAGTTCCTGAAGTAGGTGAAGCCCTCATAGCCCTCGAGGGTGTCGGGATACTGCTCGAGAACGCAGTCGAACTCCTGCGTGTCGACGGTGTCGATGCAAAAGACCACGACGTTGCTCTTGCCGGAGACCTCGAAAAGGCCAGCCTTCGTGACCATGTAGTCCGAGGGCGTGCCGAAGACCGCGTGCTTGATGGGACGGGCGATGGAGATGCCCTGGACCAGGATGAGGACGACGGCGACGGAGGCGAGCGAGAGGCGGCCGAGCGCCGGGGCCCTCACGATGACCGCAACAGCTACGGCGACGAGGGCGGCCCAGACGATGACGCCGATAATCATCTTCGACGAGAAGCTCGCCCAGGCGACCTCGCGGCCGTCCGCCACCGGCATGCCGCCGTTCAGGAGGAGCGCCTGTACGAAACCCGCGACGCCAAGCGCGAACACGATGGCGACGAGCACGTCATAGGCCTTACCGCGCGCGCAAGAGATCGCGAGGGCGATGACGCTCCCGATGACGAAGGCCGACCCCACGAGCAGGGTCCACACGTCGCGGATCGTGAAGAAGAGGCTGTCCGTGTTGCCGTCGACGAGCTCGAAGGAGGGGGCGACGAAGAGCGTGAACATGAAGAACGCCATAGCGAGAAGCGCGACGCCAAAGCGCTTGGGCCATGCGAGGGGTGCCCCCCCCTGATAGGCACCGCCGGTCGGCTTCTTAAGCGTAGCAGGCTCGGAGGTTGACTGATCGGGGTGAGCTACCGCATCGACCTCGCTTACGCGTGTCTCGACGGTCTTCCCGGCATTCTCGTCGACCTTGAGCATCCTCAGGACGACACGACGCAGACGCCTCCAGGCAACGCCAATCACAGCAGATAGCGCGACGGCGACACCAGCAAGCGCCTGGATCGTATAGGTCATGACGCTCGGGTCCACATAGGCATACGCGGGAGTCGCAAGCGAAGCAAAAAGCAGTCCCGCCCCAAAGGCGAAGAAGAGAGAGTCAAAGCAAAAGACGGCAAGCCTCTTAGAGGTCCTCATCTCGCTCCTCCTGGGCTTCGTGGGTGTCCTCGTTCGCGGCCTCAACATCCTTGCCGGCACGAGCATTCTGCTTCTCGAGAATCTTGTCGAGCAGGTAACGGCCGGCTGCCTCGCCGCCATGGCCGAGGTTGAAGATCATACGGGAGCGAACCTCCTCGATGCGGTCATGCCAGGCCTCGGGATTGGCAATCATCTCCGCAATGATGTCGGGCAGCTTCGAGAGGTCATCCGGGGAGGCAGAGCGACCAACCTCGTTACGCAGCGAGATGTCCGTCGGCTCGATGCCGAGCTCCTGCCAATCCGGGTTGCTCACCTTCATGGGGGTGTCAATGAACACGCTGGGCTTCAGCGTCACGAGCGAGAACTCACAGAAGACGCTTGACCAGTCAGTCATGAGGACGTCAGCCTCGAGAATCGACTCGCTGGAAGAGAAGTCCTGCTCGAAGTAGAGGTCTTCCGCGGGGACATCCGCATAACGGGCCTGGAGAGCCTCCCAGCGAGCACGGAAACGCTTCGTGTACTCGGGGTGAGGGCGAACCACGACGCGCCAACCGCGACCAAGCAGCGGGCGAATGACGTCATCGGCACAGAGGTCGAGGATATTATCCTCCTGCCAAGACGGAGCGATGAGGATACTCGGACGAGACTTCGCCTCGTGGTCACGTGCCTGATAGGCGGCAATCTGTCGGTCAAGTAGGTCATAGCCGACCTCAGGAAGCTCCTTGGCGGGCAGGTTGCGGAGCTTCTCCGCGGCACGAACCTCGTCACGCTGATGCGGGCCCACACAAAGGAGTGCGTCGTAGTTGTCATATGCCTCGCGTCGAGCAGTGAGGATCGTCGAGGTCATATGGTGGAACATAAACGCGTAGAAGGCATCCTTCTTCACGTAGGAGCGCTTGATGTAGAAGTTATCGAGGTCCTCGAGCGTCATGACCACGACGTCCGCGTCCATCTTCATCATGAGGGTGATGAGGCGCTTCTCGCCGATGTAATACGGGAGAACGCGCGGATGGCTCTTCGCGTACTCGAAGACCTGATCGTCCGGGTCTCCGGTGACGTAGTGGATGCAGACATCAGAGTTCGCGAGAAGCCACTCGATGGCACCTTGGAAGTAACGCCAGAAGCCACTACGCTCGGAGTAAAAGACGACGTGCTTGCCCACGATAGAGAAGAATCGCTTGTAATCCGCCTTCTCGCGCTTGGCGAGCGGATCGGGCTTCCACCAGGGACCCTTCTTCTTGGATAGGTTGTTGAGCTCCGCAAGCTCGGCCTTGGAGGCGGCGAGATCCTCGTAGTCGACGTACTTCGCCGGACGGATGATGAGGTTGCACGCGGCCTGGACCACGACGGAAAGCAGATTGGAGCACACCCAGTAGAAGGCCATGCCCGCAGCGACGTAAATGCCCAAGAAGAACGAGAGCGCTATGGACAGGCCATTGGTCGAGTTCTTCTCGGCGGTGGACTGCTCGCGCTGGAGCGGGTTGATGTGATTGGAGGCCACGCCCATGACGACGGCGGAAAGCGTCGCGAGGATGGGCATGATCCAGGAAGTCCCGCCGTCTTCCATGGGAACGAGGCCGAGGAACTCGGTACCGGCGGCACCCGAATCCGTGATAGCGTGGATGACGTCCACGAGGCCGAACAGAATGATGACCTGAACGGCAAGAGGAATGAGCGAGAGCAGCGGATGGTAGTGATACTCGTGGTTGAGTTCGCTCTGGCGCTCGCCAATCTGCTCCTGATCGCCGAAGTACTTGACCTTGACGCGGTTGAGAGCGGGCATCATGCGCACCATGATGATGGAGTTCCACTGGCACCACAGCGACAGCGGCATGAGCACCACCTTCACGATGAGCGTGAAGAGGAGGATGGTAAGCCACCAGTTTTGCGTCAGGTCATAACACGGACGCATGACGGCCATGAAGATGTCTGTGATCCAGGAAAGCAAGGCTATCTCCCAATTCGGTGCCGGAATACCGACAGCTTTTGACAACTTAATCAGAATAGCCGTTTATATTGTCCCAGGCTGTTCACGTGTTTACTCATATCGGATAGCGTGAACCGCAGTTATAGTCCTCAATGCTAGAGAGACGGAGACCGGCGCCTAGTCTTCACTCGCAAGGTTCCAAAGGGGGCCATATAGCTCGTTGCCGAGCAACCAACCCTTATTGGTCGGAACGAGCGAGCCACAGTCGGCCGCTACGAGAAAGCCGTTGCCGATAAGGGCGGAAAAGCACTCCCGCACACGGTTTTCTCCGAGAACATGACGGGCGCGCGCCTGAAGCGCGGTGGGGATTCCGTCAGTCATCCTCGCGGCTAGCATGAGGTCCTCGGCCATGGCCTCGGTCTCGGTCATCTGCTCGACTTCAAAGCTAAGCTCGGCAAGGGAACGCACCCGCGCGTATGCGCGAACGTCATCCGACGACGTGAGCCTGAAGCGCCAGGCGACGTCCGAAGGAGCCGGAAGGGAGGACACCACAGCTCGAAGGGCTTCGTATTCGGGCAGGCTCAGCATGCTAGCCGCGGAGACTCCGAGGCCAAGGTACGGGACGCCCGTCCAATAGGCGATGTTGTGCTGGCAACGCTTCCCGGGCTGGGCGTAACTCGCAACCTCATATCGCGAATATCCAGCGGACTCGAGGACGTCGAGCGCCGCCTCCATATCATCTGCCTCGGTATCGTCCGAGGGCCAGGGAACCTCGCCGGCCTCACACATTCGCTCGAGTGGCGTGCCGGCTTCGATCATGAGCGGGTAGCAGCTCACATGCCCGACGCCAAGCTCGACCGCCTGCGCGAGGGACTTGTGCCAGGACTCCGGAGTCTGGAAGGGAATTCCGCACATAAGGTCGAGGGACACGTCGAGACCCGAAGCCACGGCTGCGGCAACGCGTTCAGACGCGAGCTCGGCCGTATGCACGCGACCAAGGCCCCGAAGCTCACGGTCATCAAAGCTCTGGACTCCGATAGAGACGCGCGTCGCCCCGGAGGCGACAGCAGTGCCGAGGACCTCGTCAGTCAAAGACTCGGGGTTCGCCTCAAAGCTCAGCTCGCGGACGGGCAAAGCCGAGCGAACGGCCGAAACGAGCGAAGAGAGGCTCTTGGCACCAAGCATCGTCGGCGTGCCACCGCCCAGGTAGGCGGTCTGGCACTCCGCAAGGAGCCCGAGCTCGCGAGCCTCCTCGATCAGGTTCTCAAGCGAGGACGCATAGGCCGCCATAAGCGGGTCATCATGACGGGTCGACGCCGTCGCGAAGTCACAATAGCGACAGCGCCTCACGCAGAAGGGAACATGGAGATAGAGCGCGCCGACGCCGGCAGAGAGACGTGGCGTCACAGCGTTGCCTCGAGCTCGTCGGCGAGGGCAAGGTAGTCCGCGACGTCACGGCAGTGCATCGCCCTCTCGCGCCACGCCGCGGCCTCAGGAACGCCGCGGAGATACCATCCGGCCAGGCTACGAGCGCGGGCCATATGCGCACCCGTCGCGACGAGTAACCGGACATGAAGCCTGAAGGCGGCGAGTCGCATCTTGGGCGTGACCTCGGTCTCGCACTCCCCCGCAAGCACACGGCGTGCGTTACCGAAGATCCAAGGGTCGCCATAGCTTCCGCGCGCCACGAAGCAGGCAGCGGCGCCCGTATCAGATAGCAGGCGGACGGCGCGAGCAGCGTCTAACGCGTCGCCAGAAGCGATAACAGGTACGCTCACCGCCTTAACGACCTCCGCTATCGCGGCGGGATCTGACTCGCCGCGATACATCTGGGACGCCACGCGCCCGTGGACCGCAATGGCGGACGCGCCAGCCGCCTCCATGGCGCGAGCGAAGTCCGCGCCCACGATCTTGCCGGGCGTGCGACCAACGCGGATCTTGACGGTAACCGGAACGTCGAGAGAATCGACAAGCGTGCGAACGATCTTTGCGGCGAGCTCGGGCTCATCGAGAAGCGCAGAGCCAGCTCCCCCCTTGGTCACCTTGGGGACGGGGCAGGCCATGTTCACGTCAACGAGCGCAAGACGATCGCCAACGCGCTCGGCAACCTGGGGCGCCGCCTCGCGGAAGTGCTCCGGATCAGCGCCGAAGAGCTGCACGGCAAGATCCGGCTCGGCCTGGTTGGGCTCGACGAGCTGCCAGGTCTTCTCGCTCTTATAGTGGATACCCGTCACGGAGACCATCTCGGTGTACGCAATGGCGGCACCGCCTGCACGCGCCATGACCCTATAGGCAGAATCCGTGACGCTCGCCATGGGAGCCATGAGAAACGGGTTGGCGGAAAGCCGGTCCGCAAGGGAACCGGCCTCGCTGCCGGCAAAAGGAGCGGGCGGCCAAGACAGGCCTGCGGAAGCGGCGTCCTCCTCCATGACGCGAGCAGCGGCATCGCTCATCGCGAGCGCGCGCTGCTCGTCCGTGCGAACTGAAGAACGTGCCACTATTCGTCCACCTTGAGGATCGCCATGAAGGCCTCCTGCGGCACGTCGACCGAGCCGATGGCCTTCATGCGCTTCTTGCCCTCCTTCTGCTTCTCGAGAAGCTTGCGCTTACGCGAGATGTCACCGCCGTAGCACTTGGCGAGGACGTCCTTGCGCATTGCCTTGACGGTGGAACGCGCGATGATCTTGTTGCCGATAGCACCCTGGATAGGCACCTCGAACTGCTGGCGCGGGATGATCTCCTTAAGCTTGTCGCAGAGACCGCGAGCGAGCGTATAGGCCTTGTCCTTGTGGACAATGAACGACAGTGCGTCGACCTCGTCGCCGGACAGCAGGATGTCGAGCTTCACGAGGTCGCTCGGGCGATACTCGGAGAACTCGTAGTCAAGCGAGGCATAGCCCTTCGTGCGACTCTTGAGCTGGTCGAAGAAGTCGAGGATGAGCTCCGCGAGAGGCATGTCGAACTGCATCTCGACGGACTTCTGCGTGAGATGGACCATGTTCGTCGTGACGCCGCGGTGCTCGATGGCAAGCTGCATGACCGCGCCCGTGAACTCAGGCGGGCAGATGATCTTCGCCTTGAGGTAAGGTTCCTCGATGTGATCAATGCAGGTGACGTCAGGGAGGTCCTGGGGGCTGCGGACGCCCACCATCTCGCCGTCAGTCTTGTACACGTGATAGTCGACCGAGGGGCTCGTCGCGATGAGGTCGAGGTTGAACTCTCGCTCGAGACGCTCCTTGACAACCTCCATATGAAGGAGACCGAGGAAGCCAACGCGGAAGCCAAAGCCAAGGGCCACAGAGGTCTCGGGCGTCCAGACGAGTGACGGATCGTTGACGTGGAGCTTCTCGAGGGCGTCGCGAAGGTTCTCGTACTCTTTGTTGTCCACCGGGAAGAGTCCGGTGTAGACCATGGGCTTCGCCTCGCGATAGCCAGGCATGGGGGCGTCGCAGGGCCTCTCGGCAAGCGTGATGGTGTCGCCAACGCGCACGGCCTCGGGATCCTTCAGACCCGTGACGACGAAGCCGACCTCACCCACGCCGAGCTCGCCGACGAGGGTCTCAGCGGGACGCTTGACGCCCACGCCATCAGCCAAGAAGCGCTCTCCGCCCTGCATCATGAGGAGGTCGTCGCCCTTTGCGATGTGGCCGTCGAACACGCGCACGGTGGCAACAACGCCACGGTACTCGTCAAAGTAGGAGTCGAGAATCAGCGCCTTAAGCGGAGCGTTGTAGTCTCCCTTGGGAGGAGAGATTAGGAAGACAATCGACTCGAGAAGATCATGGATGCCCTCACCCGTCTTGCCAGATACGCAAACGGCGTCATCGGCAGGAATGGCGAGTTCATCCTCAATCTCCTCCTTGACCTCCTCCGGATGGGCGCTCGGGAGGTCGATCTTGTTGATCGCGGGAACGATATCGAGGTTGGCGTTCATGGCGAGGCTGGCGTTAGAGACCGTCTGCGCCTCGACGCCCTGGGTGGAGTCGACGACGAGGACGGCGCCTTCGCACGCGGCGAGAGATCGCGAGACCTCATAGGTGAAGTCCACGTGACCAGGGGTGTCGA
Source organism: Collinsella sp. 1033st1_E11_1033SCRN_220408 (assembly GCF_039062465.1). Taxonomy (NCBI): domain Bacteria; kingdom Bacillati; phylum Actinomycetota; class Coriobacteriia; order Coriobacteriales; family Coriobacteriaceae; genus Collinsella; species Collinsella sp. 1033st1_E11_1033SCRN_220408. Next base: position 408 of record NZ_JBCLNF010000016.1, on the reverse strand, counting down.
TGAGGTTGAACTGGTAGGTCTCGCCATCATCCGCGTCATACATCACGCGAACGGCGTTGCTCTTGATCGTGATACCGCGCTCGCGCTCGATATCCATCGTGTCGAGAAGCTGCGACTCCATGTCGCGCTCCTCAACCGTACGAGTGAGCTCGAGGATACGGTCCGAGATGGTGGACTTGCCATGGTCGATGTGAGCGACGATGGAGAAGTTCCTGATGTGGGATGTGTCTGTAGTAGTCATGTGGACGATGATACCGCATGCGCGCGAAAAGCAGCGGGAAGAGAACTTGCCAAGCGAATCTCGCACAAAAGAAGCCCCGCCGGCCAGCACTGAACTGCACCCCAAAACTTGGACGGCATAAATAAGAACTACGCCGCAAGGGACTGTCTCCGGAACTCCTCCGGGGT
>NZ_JBCLNF010000015.1:0-19980 GCF_039062465.1 Collinsella sp. 1033st1_E11_1033SCRN_220408 | reverse complement strand
ACCCCGGAGGAGTTCCGGAGACAGTCCCTTGCGGCGTAGTTCTTATTTATGCCGTCCAAGTTTTGGGGTGCAGTTCAAAGTGGCGGGGCCCTTCTCTATGCTTGACGTTACCGGACGATGGGAGTTGAGGACACGGTTATGAACCAAGCGATCTGGTTGTCTGCTCCTGCTTCTGACTTGGCCCGAGGCCTATCGCCGCAGATAGTGCAGCCTTATGTTCAGGGCTATTTCGTGTCGCGGACGGCGCGCTTGCGGTAGCTCTTAAGCGTTTCGGAGAGCTCGGCGTGAATCGAGAGGTACTCGGTCACTAGCAGCACGAGGAGGATGCACATAACGATGAGGTATCCGAGAACCGCGCCGGGAAGGCCCGTGAAGCCGATGAGCAGCGGCGGCACGAACAGCGAGAAGCCGAGCGTCAACAGGTAGACGCGCGTGACGGCCTTCTGGCGACGTAGCACCGTGATGATCTGGTAGAGGAAGTCGATCGCGGCGCAGACGCCTCCCGTTGCGATCATGACGTAGCACAGGCCACGGAACTGCTCGAAGTCAACGCCATACATGAAGCTCATGATGGGAATGCCGACGGTTGCCATGAAGACGCCGACGCCACCCGTGAGCGCGACGATCAGCAGGAGCACGGCGAGAACGATGATGTCAAAGCGGCCGCGGCGCTCGGGGTCAGCCCAAATCTCCGCAAGACGCATGAGTTGCGGCTTATAGACGAAGCCAATCACCATGATGATCATGTGCGCGGGCGAGAAGAGCGCGTTGAAGTAGAGCTGGTTGTCGTACGACAGCACGCCTTCCATGGCGAACTTAGGCATGTTGTCGATGAGGTTATAGAGGAACAGCGCCACGAACAACGGGAAGCACTGAACGAAGAGGTCCTTCACGCTCGCCAGGCGGAGTTTCTCGCTCTTGGGCGTTTCGAAGAACGTAAGCGGAAGCGTGAGCAGGACGAACGATGCGACGGCGGCGACGCCCATGGCGATGCCGGCGGCAGAGATGCTCCTCGTGATGAAGATCAGCATGCAGTAGGCGACGATGGCGGCGGCCGAGCGGACTGCTTGCGAGATGCCGGCGAGGTAGAGCTTGTCCATTTGCTGGAGACGGCCCTCGTAGACATCCGCGAGGCCATCGACGGCGCGATAGACGAACATGCCCATGCAGAGGCCGAACATCTCCGGATCATAGCCGCGGATCTGGCAGTAGAGCACGCCGACGAGCAACATCGCGGCGACGGTGACGACACGGCAGGCTTGGTAGTCCGCGAAGGAGTGGTTCTCTGAGATGTCAGATGCCTGGTAGGTGCGGACGCCGAAGTTGGCGATGAAGAGGAGTAGCGTACCCGTGACGAACGCCATCGAGAAGCGACCGCCCTGCTCGACGTTCAAGAGCTGCGTCGTAACGACGGAGAGGACGGGGAAGACCACGCCCCAGGCGCCAAGGCCCACGGAGTTCCAAATGTAGTCCTGCGTGGTGTTGTGGGCGGCATACTGCTCGGTCTGGCTCGAGAGGGAGCCGGAGTACACGGCACCGATGAGGCGGTTCCACCAACCGCCAACGATCATGCCGAGGCGGCTCGGCTTGCGAGGACGCTTGGGGCGCTGGGCGCGGTTGCCACGACCACCACGACCGCGCATCCTGCTGCGTCCGCGACCCGCCTCCTCGTTCATTGTCTCGTCATTGCCGGTGTCAGAGGAGAAACGGGCGCCCCTTGGGCGGACGGCAACCTCGCTACTATTGCGGAGCCTTCGTCCGCGCGTTGCGTTTTGCTCGGATCCTGACCTATTAGCTAGCGGATTGATCATATGTGTCCTTCGTCGCGTGAATCGGGGTTCATTCTACCCAAGCCCCGGAACGACGATCACGCCTTTGCCATGGCTTAACAATGCTGCTACGAGTGCTCGCGGGGCGTGTCACCATCGGCCGCGGTGTATCCCGTCGCTACTCCGCGGACTTAAGCGCTCCGACCATGTCGATGCGGTCGATCGAGGGCCTCGTGATGAGGCAGACGATGACGGCGAACACGAGCGATAGCGTGCAGGAGATGATGACGCCTGCGGGCGCGACCTCGACGGCAAAGTACATGGAAGGCATGTTGAGGACATAGGTGAGCGACTGCGATAGCGCAAGACCAAGCGGAACGCCGAGAACCGTGCCGATAAACGTGAGGATGAGCATCTCCTTGTTGATGTAGGTGCGCACCTCGCCACGGCGGAAGCCGAGGACCTTAATCGTTGCGAGCTCGCGCTCGCGCTCGGACACGTTGGTGGTCGAGAGCGTGAACAGCACGACAAAGGAAAGACCTGCGGCAAGCACGATGAGCAGGGCCGTCACGCAGCGGATGAGGATGAAGACGTCCGAGAAGTCGCGCACGCCCTGACGGACGTTGGTGACGTTAAGGTAGCGCGTGTCATTGGCGAGCTCGTTGCAGAGGTCGATCTTCTCGTCATCCGTGCCGAGGAGGTTAGCGATGAGGGCGTTGGCCTCGAGCTTCTCGCCAAAGAGCCCCTCGTAGGTGGACTGCGTCATGTAGACGGCGTTGCCGAGGTAGCTCATGACGATGCCGGACGCCTTCACGCTCGCCTGGTTGAGCTTGGTGTCCTTGAGCGTAACCTCGTCTCCGGCGCCAAAGCCGAGAACGCTGGCGGTGCTCTTGGTGAAGAGCACGCCGCCATCGCGCGTGGCGTCGTCGAGGGAGACGCCGGTGCCATCCTCGTCGCGCAGGTCGATAAAGCCGTCGAGGGAGAAGCCGTCGGGTACGACGATGAGCTGGGCGGTGTCCTGGCTGCCGTTGCGCTCGACGGTGACGTTGTCGGTGTAGACGCAGGTGTAGGTTGCGACTTCGGGCGCCCGAGTGAGCTCGCGCGCCGCGTCCTCGAGGTCATCCGCCTGGGTGACGGCAAGTAGGTCATAGGAGTAGATGCCGGCGCGGTCGTCGGCACCGTACTGGTTGGCGGAGAGACCCTCGACGGTGTCATTGATGGCGAAGCCAGCAATCATGAGCGCACAGCAACCGGCGACGCCAAATACCGTCATCGCGAGGCGTCCCTTGTAACGGAAGAGGTTGCGGGCCGTGACCTTGTTGAGGAAGCCGAGGTGGTTCCAGATTACGGGCATGCGCTCGAGCAGGATGCGCTTGCCCGCCTTGGGCGCGCGCGGGCGCATGAGCTGGGCGGGCTGTTCCGACAGCTCGCGGCTTACGGTGAGCGCTGTGGTGGCACCGATGCCGAGGACGAAGATGCCCATGGCGAGCGCGCAGAGCGCCGGCGAGAACGAGAGCTCGAAGGCGGGCAGCGTATACATGAGCGCGAAGAACTTGAAGAGGAACAGCGGCAGCGCGACGAAGCCGAGAATGGCGCCGACGATGCCGCCTGCGAGGGCGGCGCCTGCGGTATAGAGGACGTATTTGGCCATGATGCTGCCGCGGTGGTAGCCAAGCGCCTTATAGAGGCCGATGAGTCCGCGTTCCTCCTCGACCATGCGCATGGCCGTTGTGAGGGCGACGAGAATGGCGACCACAAGGAAGATGACCGGGAAGACGAAGCCCAGCGTCTCGATGCAACTTGCGTCCGTGTCGATGGAAGAGAAGCACGAGATGGAGCCTCGGTCCTGGACATACCAGGTGGCGCGTCCTATGTCTTCGACCTTGGCGCGGGCGTCGGCGATCTTCTGGAGGGCCTCGGCCTTCTGGCGCTCGAATTCGGCGCGGTTCTCCTCGAGCTCGGCGGCACCCTCGTCAACCTCGCTTTGGGCGTCGTCGAGCTTTGCCTGGGCGGCGGCAAGTTGGGCATCGAGCTCGGCACGGGAGGAGTTCAGCTCAGCCTGGCCCTGGTCAAGCCGCGCGCGGCTCTCGGCGATGCTGCGGTCGACCTCGGCCACGGCGGCGTCTTCCGCCTGCTGCCTTGCGGTGGCCATGCCGGCCTCGAGCTGGGCGATGGTGGGCTCGAGCGCTTCGGGCGTGAGGTTCTGGAGGGCGAGTGCTTCGGTGATGGCGGTGATGCCGTCATTCACGCTGCCAAGCTGGGCTTCGACCTGGGCGAGCTGTGCCTCAGCCTCCGTGAGCCGTGTGCCGAGCTCGGCGATCTTACCCTCGACCTCGGCGAGCTGGGCCTTGAGGTCATCCGCGGGAAGGCCCAATTTCTCGAGCCGGGCGATCCTCTGCTCGAGCGTATCCCTTGCGGTCTCGAGTTCGCCCTTGCCTTGCTTGAGCTGGTCTATGGCGGTTTCAAGCTGGCCCCGTGTTTCCTCGAGCTGCGCCTTGGCGTCGATGAGCGCGTCGTAGTTCTGCTTGGTCTGGACGAGGGCGTCGCGCGTGGAGACGAGCTGCTTGTACTGGTCGCTCTCTTCAAGGGCGCAAATTGCGGTGGCCTTTGCCTGCTCGACGGCCTGATCGCGGGTCGCGGGGTCTTCGAGCTGGGCCCTGCCGGAGTCGATCTTTGCCTGGGCTTCGGCAAGTTGATCGAGCGCGGACGCCTTCTGCTCCGCGAGCTCGTTGCGGCCGGACTCGATCTGGGCAATGGCGTCGTCGATGGTCTTCTGAGCCTCGGCGAGCTTGTCCTCGGCATCGGCGAACTTGTCGTTGGCGGTCTGCTCGGCATCGTCGATGCGGGCGTTGGCGTCGCCGCGAATCTCCGCGTCGCGCGCGGCCTCGCGCTCCGCCTTGATGCCCTCGGCTTCGCTCGTCACGCGGCCCGCGACGTCCTTGTACTTTTGGGAGAAGCAAGAGAGTTCGGTGGCGTCGGTGGCACGCAGGTAGATGACGGAGTAGGCCTCTGCGGTGGCGGCACTTGCGGGTACGAAGAAGCTGTACTTCGGGCCGGAGGAGCGGAATGACGAGGAGCCGTTCTTGGCGGAGACGTTGGTGGGGTCGATGACGCGGCCGGTGATGGTGTAGGTGTGGCGGGCGAAGAGCTCGCTGTCCTGCGCGTCTTCGCTATCGAGATCGAGGTCGTCGGGGTCCTCGTCATCATCGGCGTCTGCCTGTGGCTGCGCCGTGTCGCCGACGGCCCAAGTCGTATCATCCGCGCTGACGCCAAAGGTGAGTGTGTCTCCCACTTGCTTGCCAGTGGCGTCGAGGTAGTCCCGCGTGACGGCGACTTCGTTCGCGTTCTCGGGGAGGTGGCCCTCCTCGAGGTGGGGCTGGTTCATGCCGCCTGTCTTAAATGCGTTCACCGAGACTGAGGTGTGGGCGCCGTCGATCGTGGTGTAGGCAGTTTCGGTCCAGCTACCCTCGGCCTCCTCGACGCTATCGAGCGCCGCGAGGGCATTGACGTCGTCCTCCGTGAGGCCAAGCGTGGACTGCACGCTCACGTCATAGAGCCGCTGCTGGTCAAAGAACTTGTCTGCGGAGAGGCGAAGGTCCCTGCACGCGATCGTGAGGCCGACGAGCATCGTGACGCCGAGCACGCAGATCGCGGCAAGCGAGACGAAGCGCTTGGCGCTATTGCGGATGGTGCGCAGGGTGTCTGTGGCGAGGGCAGAGCGCATGGGCCTCTCTTTCCGTGCTTGCGAGTTGGCGTTACGAGTTGCGTGCGGGGTGTTTGCCTTGCGAGGGGCGTGGCCCGGCTACCACTCGATCTGGCTGATCGGCGTGGGGGAGGGGTTGACGCTCATCTCTATAACCTTGCCGCTCTTGAACCTAATGAGGCGGTCTGCCATGGGGGCGAGGGCGGCGTTGTGCGTGATGAGGACGACGGTGATGCCGTCCTTGCGGCAGGTGTCCTGGAGCAACTGGAGAATCTGCTTGCCGGTCACGTAGTCGAGTGCGCCCGTGGGCTCATCGCAGAGGAGAAGCTTCGGGTTCTTGGCGACGGCGCGCGCGATGGAGACGCGCTGCTGCTCGCCGCCGGAGAGCTGGGCGGGGAAGTTTGAGAGCCTGTTGGCGAGGCCGACCTTCTCCAGGGTCTCGCGCGCGTCGAGAGAATCCGGGCAAATCTGGGCTGCGAGCTCGACGTTCTCGAGGGCGGTGAGGTTGGGCACGAGGTTGTAGAACTGGAATACGAAGCCCACGTCCGCGCGGCGATACTCGACGAGGTCATTCTCGCTCGCGCGGGTGATGTCGCGGCCATCTACCACGACGCGGCCCGAGGTGGCGGTGTCCATGCCGCCCAGGATGTTGAGGGCGGTGGTCTTGCCAGCGCCCGAAGCGCCGAGAATCACGGCGAGCTCGCCCTTCTCGACGGCGAAGCTCGCCTCGTCAAGGGCGTGAATCTCGGTCGCGCCAGACCCGTATGCCTTCACTACGTGGTCGAACTCGATGTATGCCATGAGCATCCCCTTGGCTGTGCGGCGGGCCTTCCCGCGGTCGTGGGTGAGGAGGGCGCAAAACTGCATAGCGCCAGCGTCTCTACAGTATATCGCCCTGACGGAATACCTGGGGAGAGCTTGCCGCGGAACGCCGGGCCGGCTCGGCCGACGCCTTGTTCGCGTGGGGTATTCCTGCTTACGTGGCCATTGCTGCTTGCGCGAGGTAGTTGCGATGCCTATAGTTAACAGTAGTAAACTTATGTGCTCCGGTATGGTGGTGCCGTGCGTGGAGATGAGACTCGGAACGGCGCGGTACTGCGCCTCGTGCTGTCGGACGAGTTGGCCTCGCATAGCCTGCTCGGCTGACGCTCGGCTTGGTCTTGCCTGACGACGACATCGAAAACCCCAGCTACGAGAGGGGATGCGAAATGAGTCCCGTTGATCTGATCATCATCCTTGTGGTGCTTGCCGTCTTCGCCCTGTGCGTTCGCTCCATGATTCGCGGGGCCAAGAGCGGTGAGTGCGCGGACTGCGCCTCGGGCGGCTCGTGCAATGCGGGCAAGACCGGCCATTGCAAGGAGAGTGCCAAGCTCATGGCGAGTGCCGCCGCCGCAGCGGAGCGCTACAAGGCGGAGAAGGGCGCCTAGCTGTGGCGTAGGTGGGCCCGTGCCTCGGGCGAGAACGCCTGCTCGTGGTACTGGCAAGCTCGCATCTCTGCCGAGCGGTCGCCTGATTGCAGCGTTGGCAGACTTACGCCCCGCGAGACGCCTTGACCAGGCAAAGTGCCCGGTCAAGGCGTCTCGCCGATATGATGCTACCGTTCGCCGATGGCAAAATTCGATTGTCGGGGAGGTTCGGTAAGGGTAACAGCTCCGTAACACGCCTGTGGGAAAGTTGTTGCGTACACTGGCACAACTAGGTTCAGCCTTGCCGGTCCTATTCTTGCTAATCCTGCGTCCGTCTGCGAGGTAGCTCGATGACTAACGAGCAGAACATCGATTTCGTACTGCGTTCCGTCGAGGAGCGCGACATTCGCTTCGTGCGTCTGTGGTTCACTGACGTGCTCGGCAACCTCAAGTCTTTCGCCATCTCCCCCGAGGACCTCGAGGAGGCCTTCGAGGAGGGCATTGGCTTCGATGGCTCTGCGGTGAAGGGCTTCTCCTCCCTCGAGGAGTCCGACATGCTGGCGTTCCCGGATGCGTCGACCTTCCAGGTCCTGCCGTGGCGCCCGTCCGAGAGCGGCGTCGCCCGCATCTTCTGCGACATCAAGACTCCCCAGCGCGAGCCTTTCCTGGGCGATCCGCGCGCCTGCCTGCTGCGTCAGTTCCGCGAGGCGGACAAGGCCGGCTACGTCATGAACGTCAGCCCTGAGATCCAGTTCTTCTACTTCAAGGAGGACACGACGGTCTCCAGCGGCTCTGCCGTTCCGGTCCCGCTCGACAACGCTGGCTATTTCGACCTCACGCCCGAGGACTCCGCCCGCGACCTCCGTCGCGACCTGACCCTCGCCCTCGAGCAAATGTCCGTGCCGGTCGAGTACTCCTATCATGCGCTGGCTCCGTCGCAGAATGGCGTGTCGCTTCGTTACTCCGAGGCCATCACCTGCGCCGACAACATCATGACGGCTCGTCTCGTCATCAAACAGACGGCGTTCTCGCATGGCCTGTTCGCCTCGTTCATGCCCAAGCCGCTCTCGGGCGTTCCCGGCTCGGCCATGTTCCTCTACCAGTCGCTGTTCGATCATGACGGCAACAACCTGTTCTGGGCGAAGGGGGAGGGCTCGATCCACCACCTCTCGAAGACGGCCCAGCACTACGCTGCGGGCATCCTGAAGTACGCTCCGGAGTTCGCGCTCATCACGAATCCCACCGTCAACTCCTACAAGCGTCTCGTCCCCAACGGCGAGGTTCCGTGCTATGCCACCTGGGGTTCGAAGAACCGCTCCGCGTTCGTGCGCGTTCCCACCTATAAGCCGGGTAAGGAGCTGAGCCGCCGCATCGAGCTCCGCGGTCCGGATCCCACCTGCAATCCCTACCTCATCATGGCCGTGACGCTTGCCGCCGGCATGAAGGGCATCGCCGACGAGCTGCCTCTGCCGCCCGAGTCGACCGTGTCGTTCGACCAGCTTGCCGAGTCCGGCGCCACGCGCCTTCCTCGCGACCTTGGCGAGGCCATCCATGAGTTCGAGAACTCCGAGTTCGTGCACGAGGCACTCGGTGACCACATCTTCAACTATCTCCTCGAGGAGAAGCGTCGCGAGTGGGCCGAGTACTCGCAGACCGTGACCGACTGGGAGCTTCGCCACTACTACGGAGGCTTCTAAGGGACAGGAGGGCCCGCGCGGCTTGCATGCGAGCTTGCGTGAGGCCACAGGCATTCGCATCCGTGTGCGAACTTGCGCCGAGATGAATTGACAGGAACGCCACTCATCGCGGGATGGGTGGCGTTCCGCTTTTGTTATAGGGCACTTCGAAAATATCCATTCGGGCGCATAAAATACACGGACAGTTTGTATCTTGTTGGAAATATGCAAGAAATAGAATATTTAGCGTTTGTAATGCATTGGAATGACTACAATGGGAAACCAATCGCGAGCATGTGACTAGTTGGTTGCATCTTTGCGGCGGGGCAAGGGCTCCAGGGAACGGCGCCTCCGGGCGCGGGTGGTTTTGCGCCCGTATCCATGCGTCAATAACCGCGCCGTTAGGCGCGAAGGAAGGGGATTTACATGAAGAAGAACATGAGCAGGCGTGAGTTCGTCGCCACCGCTGGTCTTTTTGCCGGCATGATGGGTCTTGTCGGTTGCGGTGGCTCGGGCAGCGCCGCCACCACTGCCGCCGCCTCCTCTGCTGCTGCCGACGCCGGCCTTGGCCTCGTCACCGATGGCAAGCTCACCGTTGGCACCTCGCCGGACTTCCCGCCGTTCGAGAACCTCGAGAATGACCAGTACGTTGGTCTCGACATCGACCTTGCCCAGGCACTCGCTGACAAGCTTGGCCTCGAGCTTGAGATGAAGACCCTGCAGTTTGACGCCATCGTCCCGGCTGTTGCCGCTGGTGGCCAGGTTGACCTCGGCATCTCTGGCATCACGATCGATCCGTCGCGCGAGGAGCAGGTCGACTTCTCCGATTCCTACTACATCGATGACCTCGCCGTCGTCGCCATGAAGGCCAACGCTGACATCACGGCGGATACTTTCGCCGATGCCCTCAACCAGGCTGGCGTTACCATTGCCGTCCAGTCCGGCACCACGGCTGAGTCCTATGCTCAGGAGAACTTCCCCAACGCCACCACCCAGCCCTACGGCAATGCCACGGATGCCTTTGCCGCGATGCAGGCTGGCCAGGCCAACGCCGTCATCACCAACAAGGCCGTCGGCGCTAAGATGGTTTCTGAGTCCTACACCGATGCCCAGGTCATCAAGGAGATCGCCACGGGCGAGGAGTATGGCGTCGCCGTCAGCAAGGACAACGGTGCTCTGCTCGACGCCGTCAACGATGCTCTCGCTGCCATCACCGATGACGGCACCCTTGACAGCATCGTGAACAAGTACTTCGGCTAACGAGATCGCTTTGCGGCGCCCCTCCGTCCGCCGTGGCGGAGGGGCGTTTGCCGTTTGCGGACAATCCACGGCTTTGCGCGCGTGCGTATGGCGGCGGGTTGCCCGCAAGCGACAGCTGGATGGAACGGATGAACATGTTCGACAACACTGACAAGAGGAACCTCGCCGGCGCGAAGCGCTCGCTTATCGTCGCGCTCGCGGCCATCGTGACTGTGTGCGCCTTCGCGTTCGCTGCCCCCGCGCCCGCCTACGCGCTCGAAACCGCGAAGTGCACGGCCAAGCCCAACGCGAGCGGTTCGAGCGACGTCCTTGGTGGTTCCGAGACGCGCATTACTTGGGAGGGCCAGGCGGATTCCTCCGAGCAGGTCAAGAGCATCACACTGACCCTGCCCGAGGGCACCTCATTTGGAACGGATGACGCTCGTGTGACGCTGCTCTCCGGTGCTGACCTCATGGACCGTGAGCGCCCTTCCGTCGAGGTCTCCGCCGATGGCCAGGCACTTACGTTCGATCTTGACGAGGCGGCGCCCGCCGGCTCCTACATCCGCCTCGAGGTCTACAAGGTGAAGTTCCCCACCGCCGGTGGAGAAGAGCAAGTCCAGGTCTCCTATGAGCTCGCCGATGGCTCCACCAAGGAGCTCTCTGACGTGCCTTCCATCACGGTCACGGGCGTCTCGATGTGGGATGGTGCCGCCACCTGGCTTAAGCAGCAGGACTGGGTGAAAAAGTGGAACGAGAATACGTTCCTGCGCCTCTTCCTCAACCCGCCCATCCTTGTCTCGAGCATCCCCTCGGTCTTCCAGGGCTTCCTCATGGCGCTCGCCATCGTGCTCGTGGCGTTTCCGCTTGCGATTCCCTTCGGCTTCATCCTGGCGCTGATGCGCATCTCCCACTCGCGCGTTCTGCGCGGGATCGCGGGCTTCTACGTGAACATCATTCGTGGCACGCCGGCGTTCCTGCAGATATACATCGCGTTCTTTGGCTTGCCTCTTGCTGGCGTCAAGGTCCCGAGCTATCCGCTTGGCGTCATCGTTCTGGCGATGAACTCCGCCGCCTACCTGTGCGAGATCTTCCGCGCTGGCATCCAGTCTATTAGCAAGGGCCAGAACGAGGCTGCGAGGTCCCTTGGCATGACTGCGACCCAGACGATGGTCTACGTCATCATCCCCCAGACCTTCCGCAACGTCCTCCCGACGATGACGAGCGAGTTTATCCTGCTCTACAAGGACACGTCGCTGCTCGCCGCGGTGGGCGTCATGGAGGTCGTCATGTACTCGAAGACGATCGTCGCTTCCACCGGCTCGATCACGCCCTATATCGTCGCTGCCCTCTTCTATCTCGTGGTGACGATCCCGCTCGCCCGCGTCGTGAGTATGCTTGAGTCGCGCATGCTCGGAACGGATGCCGGCAAGCGTCGCAAGAAGACCCTCAAGGAAGCCGGCGTTATCGACGGCGATCACATCGCGTAAAGGGACACCATGGCTGATATGACCCAGGCCGAGAAGGCCCAAGAGACCAAGACCGCCGAGAAGGACGAGGTAGTCGTCCAGATTCGCGACCTGCATAAGACCTATGACGGGGAAAACGTCATCCTGAAGGGCATCGACCTCGATGTCCATCGCGGCGAGGTCGTCGTGGTGCTGGGCCCCTCGGGCTCGGGCAAGTCCACGATGCTGCGCTGCATCAACCTGCTCGAGACCCCAACGAGCGGCACCATCACCGTCGAGGGAACCGAAATCACCGGCAAGAATGTGGACATCAACGAGGTACGCACTCACCTCGGCATGGTGTTCCAGCAGTTCAACCTCTTCCCGCATCTCTCGGTGAAGAAGAACGTCATGCTCGCCCAGCAGAAGGTGCTTAAGCGTACCGCTGAGGAGGCCGAGCGTATCGCCGTCGAGGAGCTCACGAAGGTGGGCCTCGCCGATCGCGTCGACTTCATGCCGAGCCAGCTGTCCGGTGGCCAGCAGCAGCGCGTGGCCATTGCCCGCGCGCTTGCTATGAACCCGCACGTAATGCTGTTCGATGAGGCGACGAGCGCCCTTGACCCGGAGCTCGTCCGCGATGTTCTCGGCGTCATGCGCGACCTCGCCCGCGAGGGCATGACGATGATTGTCGTCACTCACGAGATGGGCTTCGCGCGCGACGTCGCTGATCGCGTCGTCTTCATGGACGGCGGCGTCATCGTGGAGCAGGGAACGCCCGAGGAGGTCTTCGATCATCCCCAGCACGAGCGCACCAAGGCGTTTCTTGGCAATATCAAGGACGTATAGGACCGCAAAAGGCAGCGTTGCGAATCGATTACACGGGGTGAGCGTCGGTGTAAACTATGCTCAACCAAAAGGTTTGGCTGGGACGGCCGTGTTAAGATTTTCGAATCGTAACGTGGCCTTAGCGGGCACCTTCTCAACCGTCGAGGATTAGGGGCACCCGGCATGCATCACAAGAAGGTTCTTCTCATATCGCGTACCACGCGTCTGCATGATCGCATGCGCGAGCTCTCTCACGAGCTCGACATCTCCATTCTGCTGGCTACGCCGGACACCTTCGACCAGGCCATTGCCAGTGGTAACGACTTTGGTCTCGTGACGCTCGACCTCGCGGGCGTGACGGGCGATTTCGTTGCTCGCGTCTCTGCCTGGTCTGCCGAGAACGGCTGCGTGCCGGAGCTTCTCGTTGTGGACGAGGAGAAGCTCAACAGCCTGAGCATGCCCGTTCAGGGTCGCAATGACTTCATTCTCGCCAGTGCCGGTCAGGCCGAGTTCGAGGTGCGCATGACGCAGCTTCTGTGGCCCGGCGAGGAGAATGCCCCGAGCGATATCGTGGTCATCGACAACATGACCATCAACCTTGCCACGTACCAGATCTACATCGACGATAAGCCCGTCGACCTCACCCTCATGGAGTACTCGCTGCTGAGTTTCCTTGCCACGCATCCTTCGCGTGCCTACTCGCGCGAGACGTTGCTGCACCGCGTCTGGGGCTTCGAGTACTGTGGCGGCACGCGCACGGTCGACGTGCACATCCGTCGAGTGCGTTCAAAGGTGGGCCCGCAGGTGGCAAACCACATCGTCACCGTGCGCGGCGTGGGCTATCTGTTTAAGGTGTAGGCCTGTATTGGGTTACGTCTGGACGCGTCCTTTTGGGCGCGTCTTTTTTTGTGGACGGGCGCTGTACCGCGTGGGCGAGGCCGCGGATGCCAGGCCGCGCGTGGGCGAGGCCGCGGATGCCAGGCCGCGCGTGGGGAGGCGCGTGCCGGCTTCATCTTCCTGGCTGAATTGTTTTCAGGCTCCTGCAAGCGTTGTTTCGCGACTGTGATTCATGGACGTTGAAGCTGGGCAGTGTGGTGCGGTAGGGTACAACAGTCACAAGCGAAATTCGCGAGCGATCGCATATATCGAACGGGGAGCGATCATGCCAACTGACAACCAAGGTCCGGTCTATCCGGGCGCTCAGCCGACGCAGCAGGTTTCGCCTGTACCGCCGGCCCAGACGTACTACCAGCAGTCCTCCGCGCAGCAGGCGGCGGGCCAGCAGGCGGCGGGCCAGGTGCCGCCCGCTCAGACGACGCAGGCATATGCGCAGCCTGCCTCGAGCCAGGCGTACGCGCAGCAGGCGGCGGGCCAGGTGCCGCCCGCGCAGGTGCCGCCCATCCCGGGTGCGGGGGCTGGCGCTGGCGCACCTAAGCCCAAGAAGCCGCGCGTCGGCCTCAAGGCTCTCGTGTTCGGTTTGATTGGCGGTGTCCTGGGTGCTGCGGGCGTCGTGGCGGCGCTAAACTTCGGTGGCTTCTTCGACAGGCCCGCCACCGTCACAACCGTGACGAACGCCGGTCAGTCCATCACGATCGATCCCTCCTCCGAGGACACCTCGCTTGCGACCGCCGTCGCGGCGAAGTGCCTGCCTTCCGTTGTCTCCATCAACGTGGAGACGAACGATGCCGAGGGCGTTGGCTCTGGCGTCGTCCTCGATACGGATGGCAATATCCTCACCAACTATCATGTCATCGAGGGGGCGCAGACCATCTCGGTCTCTGTTGGCGGCGAGTCGTATGACGCTACGGTCGTTGGCTCCGACGAGTCGAGTGACCTCGCCGTCATCAAGATCAATCCCAACGGCGCGACGCTCACGCCCGTCGAGGTGGGAGACTCGAGCTCGCTCCAGGTTGGCGATTGGGTCATGAGCCTGGGCAGCCCCTTCGGCCTTGAACAGTCCGTCTCCACGGGTATCGTGAGCTCGCTGTATCGTTCCACGATGATGCAGAACACCTCGGGCAACACGATTTACACCAACCTCATCCAGACTGATGCAACGATCAACCCTGGCAACTCAGGCGGTGCGCTCGTGGATGACGAGGGCAAGCTCGTTGGCATCAACTCGCTCATCGAGAGCTATTCGGGCTCGAGCTCGGGCGTAGGCTTCGCCATTCCGGGCAATTATGCGGTCGAGGTGGCGCAGAAGATCATCAGCGGAGAGACGGTCACGCATGCCTATCTCGGCGGCTCCTTCCAGACCGTGACGCCGCAGAACGCGCGCGAGAACAATCTCTCCGTCAATCAGGGCGCTTATGTCGCCGAGGTCACGAGCGGAAGCCCGGCCGAGCAGGCGGGTATTCGCAAGGGCGACATCATCACCAGCCTCGACGGGGAGGAAATTACGAGCTCAGACGGCCTGGTGCTCGCCGTGCGCTCGCATAGTGTGGGCGACAAGGTAGCCGTGACCCTCATGCGCGGCAGCAAGCAGATGTCCGTTGACGTGACGCTTGGATCGGACGAGTCCATGCAGAACAGCGAGCAGGATGAGTCCTCGCAGGGCTCTCTTCTCGAGCAATATCTCAACCAGTATGGTTATGGCAACGGGAACGGCAACTCGGGTTCCCGTGGTAACGGGTTCAGCCAGCGATAAGGCGGGCGTGCGGGCGGCCTGATGCCCAGGGCGATTTGGCTCGCGGGCGGTCCGATGCCCTGAGCGACTGGATGGCTCGCGGGCGGCCTGATGCCTGGGACGATTTGGCTTGATGCAAGGCGCCGGTCTCGCGCGAATTCGCGTGGGGCCGGCGCCTTTGTGCGACGCGACGGGTATGGGTGCGCTGGCGTTTGCTATGGGGTGCTGGCGTTTGCTTGAATGACCGCATCAGCCTCGCGGCGTGTCCGGGACCTGCGGTACCATTCTGAGCAATCGACAGTGACCGATGGGAGTCTCGATGGCGCAGGGCAAGTCAAATAACACGCAGGCAGATGGGCAGATTTCTCTCTTTGGTGATATGCCAGAGGTAGAAGAGGCCGCATCCGAGGCGTCCGCATCCGATGCCGCGAAGTCTCCGCGTGCCCGTGCGGCGGAGCTCAATCGCCTCCTCAATACCTATGCCTATCGTTATTACGCGCTCGATGACCCCGCCGTCACGGATGCCGAGTTTGATCGTCTCGTCCGCGAGCTCAAAGCTATTGAGGATCTACATCCCGAGCTTGTTGGTCCGGACTCCTACACCCAGCGCGTGGGCGGCTACGTCTCCGAGCAGTTCGAGCCGGTGCGCCACGCGCGCCGCATGTACTCGATCGATGACGCGATGAACCTCGAGGAACTTGACGAGTGGCTTGCCCGTACGGACGAGGCCCTGGGCTCCACGCCGGAGCACCCCGTTGCCTATACCTGCGAGCTCAAGATCGACGGCTTGGGCGTTGCCCTCACATATCGTGACGCGCAGTTCGTGCGCGCGGCGACGCGAGGCGACGGCACCACTGGTGAGAACGTCACCGCCAACGTGCTGACGATCGCCGACATCCCGCATGCACTCGCCGCGAACGGCCTCGCTAAGGTCGCCGACGGCGGCCTCGGCCAGTCGATTGAGGTACGCGGCGAGGTCTACATGCCCAAGCACAGCTTCGTTCGCCTGAACGAGGACGCGGACGCCGCGGGTCGTGAGCCCTTCGCCAACCCGCGCAACGCCGCCGCCGGCAGCCTCCGCCAGAAGGATCCGAAGGTCACGGCCCATCGTGACCTCGAGACCTTCATCTACGCCGTGGCCGATGAGGCCCCGCTTTCCGTGAACACACAGTGGGAGTTCCTCCAGTGGCTCCGTGCCTGCGGTTTCTCGGTCAATCCCAACGCCCGCCGTTGCACGAGCGCCCATGAGGTGCACGAGTTTTGCGCCGATGCGCTGGCACATCGCGAGGACCTTGACTATGACATCGACGGCGTGGTGGTCAAGGTCGACTCGTTCGCTAGCCAGGAGGCACTGGGCTTTACGGCGCGCGCTCCGCGTTGGGCGATTGCCTTCAAGTTCCCGCCGGAGGAGAAGCGCACGGTGCTCCGTGAGATCCGCATCCAGGTAGGGCGCACGGGCGTGTTGACGCCGGTCGCCGAGTTCGATCCCGTTTTCGTGGCTGGCTCTACCATCGCCCGCGCTACGCTTCACAACATCGACGAAATCCGTCGTAAGAACGTGCGTGTGGGCGACACGATTGTGGTTCACAAGGCCGGCGACGTCATCCCCGAGGTCGTGGGCCCGGTGCTCGAGCTGCGCCCGGAGGACGCGCCCGAGTTCCACATGCCTACGACGTGTCCCAGCTGTGGAAGTCCCGTCATTCGCGAGGAAGGCGAGGTTGCCTATCGCTGCGTCTCCATCGACTGCCCCGCACAGGCTCACGAGCGTCTTTGCCACTGGGTGGGTCGCAAGGCGATGGACATAGACGGCTTGGGCGACGAGCTGATCGGCAAGCTTGTGGCTGCCGGTATGGTCTCGGACGTGGCGGATTTCTATGATCGTCTGACTGAGACGGCGCTTGCCACGTGCCCGACGGGCCGCGTGAGCGTCGCGGGCGACGACATACTCGTGGGCAAGACCATTGCCGCCAAGGTGATGGCTCAGGTGGAGGAGTCGCGCGGACGGGGGCTTGCTCGCGTGCTGTTCGGCTTGGGTATTCGTCACGTGGGAGAGCAGGTCGCGCGCTCGCTCGCGAAGGAATTCGGCAGCCTCACGAGCCTGATGTCGGCCGACGAGGAGCGTATCGCCGCGGTCGAGGGCGTGGGGCCAAAGATTGCCCACAGCGTGCGCGAGTTCCTCTCCGTCGAGGAGAACGCCGCCGTGCTCGAGCGCCTGCGCGAGGCGGGCGTCGTGCTCGAGGAGGAGCAGACGGGGGAGGCTGCCCCGCAGACGCTTGCGGGTCACACGTTCGTGCTGACCGGCACGCTCGAGCGTCACACGCGCGACGAGGCAAAGGCTGCGCTCCAGGCGTTTGGCGCCAAAGTGTCCGGCTCGGTCTCGAAGAAGACGAGCTTCGTCGTGGCGGGTGCCGCCGCGGGTTCGAAGCTAACGAAGGCGGAGCAGCTCGGCGTGCCCGTGCTTGACGAGGAAGCGCTCGACCATATCCTCGAGACAGGCGAGGCGCCCACCGTCTAAAGTTGACAAAGGGACAGTCCCTTTGTCAACTATTCGTGGCCGCTGCAAAAGGAGCAAACGAAGTAAACGAAATCGCCCGGTCCCTTTGGGTCCGGGCGATTTGCTTTGCGCGTACTGCGCGGGATTGCTTGTTTGCCGGTTGCAGCTTTAGGCCAGGGCGCGGTCAGCCTCGAGCCAAGACGGCAGCTGCTCGCTCACCACGCGCGCGGCCGCGTAGGCGCGCGACAGGGAGGCAACGGCCGCTGCCTGGTAGGCGCCGCTCGGCATGAGCTCGAGGACCAGCGCGCAGTCGATGTTCGTGTCGTCAACGAGTGCGAGCGGCAGAAGCATGAGTTTGCGCCCGAGAGCTGCGTCGAAGGCGGGCGCAACGTGGCGATAGCTGCGACGGGCGCGACGAAGCGAGAGGTCGATGGCATCGTCGAGCGCACGGCACGCGCGGCGATAACGGCCGGGCTCGCCCTCAATGGCGCGAGAGAGGTCGCGTCTCGCGGCGGCTCGCTCGGCGGGGCCGGCGGCGGCAAGGCGGTCGAGAGGAGCCTGGGCGTCAGTGCCGGCGACGAGCGATGCGACGAAGCCGAGTGGCAGGCGCTCGATGTTCGCACCCAGGAGGGACTTGTAGTCTGGAATCACAAGGGCGCCATCGCGGAGGACAACGTCGTCAATCCCCTCGAGGTAGCATGCGCGCGGCGGCAGCGTGGGGAGGTGCGCGGTGAGGCGGCTGCCAAGCTCGCCGTCTCCTGCCGTGGCAAATCCGTCGAGGTGCCAGGGGATGTCGGTGCCGGTGGGGGAGAGAACGGCGTAGAGCTCCTCGTCCATCGGGGTGGCAAGGCCGGTGTCGAACGCTGCGAGCGTGCCGTCCGGCGAAGTCACGACGCCGCCGTTCGCGCGAAGGCGCGCGAGCGTCGAGGCGAGGTAGTCGCGCAGGATGCCGTAACGGCTCTCCTTGCCGACGCCCTCGCCAGGGTAGTTCCAGCGCTCGGGCGCGGCGGCACGGGCGAGGGTGCCAAGCATCGCGTCCCAGGAGCCGATTTCCATGAACTGGGCGAGGTCACGCGCGGGGTCTGCTTTGGGGGCGCCCGCTGAGGAGGCGGGAGCGAGCTGAGCCCAGCATCCGCCTTCGGCCTGGGGCAGGCCTTCGATGCCGACGGCCATGTGGACGTTGCCGGATCCGTCGTCTCCATCGACGAGCGTGAGGTGCCAGCGGCGCGCATCACCCGGCCGCGAGGTGCGGCGAATGGTGACGGTTACGGGAGCGGTGCCGTCTTCCTGCAGGTACCTGAGGGGGAAAGTCACGAGGTTTCGAGAGCCCGTCGCCGTGCCGGTCGCACGGGCGACGCGCCAGTCCTCATCGAGGACACACGTGAGGTCTTCGTCGATGGGAAGCATGCGCGTGAGCATACCCACGAAGGACGGCTTGATGGAGACTTCCTCAGAGAAGGTGTGGGGTAGGCCATCGGGGATGTGGGGCGCAGGCGTGGGGGCCACGGGTGCGGGTGTGGGAGCTGTGGGCAACGCGGGTGCGGGCACCTCGGGTGTGGGCGCGGGAGCTGCGGACACTGCGGGCGCAGCTTCATCCGTGTGAGTCGTTTCGAGTGCTGCGTTGGCGACGACGGCTTCCTCCCGAGAGGACTCGAACTCGGCCGCCTGTGCCGCAATCTGCTCAAGGATGGAGGGAATGGCCGGTGCGTCGGACGCGGTGGCATCTGCCTGCGGGGTATTTGCTTCTGTGACGTCGGGGGATACGACGGCCTCTGCCGATGTCTTCTTGATGGTCTCCCGCGGCGCTTCGGCTACGGTAGCCTTCGGTGCGGCGGGGTCATTTTCCTCGACGAGCGCCATGCTCTGCGTCTGCTCGGCTGCGACGGCCGCGACTGTCTCCTCCACCTCTTCGGCCGAAGGCGTCTCGATGGGCTCTTCCGTATTTTTGAGCTCGCGCATCTTGGGACGCACGGGCTTGAGCGCGCCCTTCTTGCGCTTCCACGGCTTTCCCTTGCCGCCGTTCTTTTTGGGCTCGTCGCCCGCGGCGAGCGCGGCGTCGAACGTCTCGTTACGCGTTACGGTTAGGTAGAAGCGACCGCCCTTGAACGCGGTGAGCTCGCAGACCCCGTCGAGTGCGGCGAAGAGGTCTTGTGCGGTGGCGTGACCGAGGCCCTCAGGCGTGATGCCCTCCGCCTCGAGCGCCTCGACGGCACAGGGGAGGAACGTCTGGCGGCCGACGCCCAGCGCGTTGCCGAGAAGACGATAGAGATAGAGCTTGTTTGCGTCCGTGAGCTGCACGGGCAGGTCGACGATCTGCTTCTTTGCCATGAGATGCCCCTTATTCTTGCGTCCGCATAATTGCTCGCCGCGTTATGTCCCAAGGTACTAGGCTATCACGGCTTGCCTGCTGAGCCTCTGTCGCTTGCGGCATGTAACTCTGTTCCGGGGATCGGCTCGTGCCTTCGCGCGCGGTGTCATTAATTGCCCTTAAACATGGCGTTTAATCATCGATTTGCGCCTGGCTTCCTTCGAATTCGCACGGCGAGATTTAAAAAGTTGCTAAGTAGGGGGCTAATTCGGTTTTGCTCGAGTAGCCCCTAAAAACGCAACCTGGCTACCTGCGATTTTGCTACGCCGTCAAAGCGGTCTACTCGGACGATCACGGATTAGCCCCCTACTTAGCGTTGTTTTTGTACGGTCCCTGCTAGCTGTTCTGTGCCAATAGGTTGTTTACACCCGGGTGGTGACAAATAGGGAGGCCTCCCGCATGCTGTGGGTTGTCTAGGCGCAC
>NZ_JBCLNF010000014.1:0-20978 GCF_039062465.1 Collinsella sp. 1033st1_E11_1033SCRN_220408 | reverse complement strand
CGCTGCGCTGTGCGGCCCCCAGGGCACCGGGCGGAACCCGCCCCCTGAAAACCGAATGCCCCTCGTTGGTCAGCGACCATGGCGGGGGAGGTACACCCGGTCCCATTCCGAACCCGGAAGTTAAGCCCCCTAGCGCCGATGGTACTGCGGAGTAGTCCGTGGGAGAGCAGGACGTCGCTGACCAACGAGGGGCATTTGCGTGCCGAGGGCCCCGTCACCCGCGTGGTGGCGGGGTCCTCTTGTTTCGTGGCTCTTTGATTGCTTGTAGTCACGTCGTGTCGCATCGGCTACCGCTTTCGATCCGATTCGACTCCCCCTTTCAAAGGACTGGCTACGGTTATTCGGTTTGCATCTTTATGTTTCACTTTGAAATGCGTAGAGGCCCGGGCGATTTGCTCCGGGCCTCTATTTGTTTTGGCACAATGACTTGCCGAGTGTCTTACTGGATCTCGACTGACTCCCAGGATCCGTCCGCGTGCGGAACCTCTATCGACCTATATCCAGCGGCATATGCATAGCGGTAGGCCCCTTGGATACCCCAGCAGACATCGACGGCCCTATGGGCGTCAGAGCCGGTCGTGATGGGCACGCCGGCTTTGGCGAAGCGGTGCAAGAGGCCCGCGCTCGGATAGTAGCTCGCTGTCGTCTTCCTGAGACCGGCGGTGGAAACCTCTACCCTTCGTCCGGTGTCATGGGCGCATTCGACCATTTGGTCCCAAAGGCGGGAGAGATCGATTGTCGTCGTGAATCCTTCGTTTGCGAATCGGGTGGCAAGGTCGGGGTGAGCCATGCTGTCGAATTCGAGCGGGCTCTCGCAGGCGTGACACCAGGCGTTCACATAGCGACGCCAGACCTCGTCTGGCCCTAGGTCCTCCCAGACGTGCTTGTCCTCGTTGTAGTCGATCCATCCGGAGCCCGGGCAGATTTGGTATGCCTGGGACGTTCCCTCGGTACCCGGCTGCCCGGCGGCTCCCGTGGCGATGTCGCCGGGGTTCCCGATGTAGTGCACGCTTCCGAGGCGGACGATGGCGCCCTCGCTCCAGGTGCGCACATATTCCTCGCAGCCGGGATACCAGTCACATTCGAAGCCGTAGACGAACTCTAGTTCAGGCGCAATCTCGCTTGCGAGGCCGCGTGCTGCCTCGAATGCAGCGCGGTGTTCGACGAGTCGTGCGAGGGGCACCTGCGCCTCGCACGACTCGTCCAGGCTTGCGGGGAGCGTCAGGTGATCTGTGGAGACGAGGACGCGGCAACCGGCCGCCGCCGCTGCCCGCACGTTCTCCTCGAAGGTTGATGTCCCGTCTGAGAACGACGTGTGGGTGTGGCAGTCGACGATTGGCGTGTCCATGGCTACCTATCGATCGCGAAGCTTCTTGGCGGTTACGAGCGCCTTATAGAACAGGCCGTGGAGGGGGACGTCACGATCCGGCGCCACCTCGGCGACCTGCTTGGTGAACTTGGTCTTGAACTCGTTCAGGCCCATGAGCTTGGGCGAGAACTCGCTGCCAATCGCCATCATGTCGTAGTCGAGGCAGCCCTGGTTGGTGCCGAGATCGCAGCACTCGAAGTAGACGAGCTTGTCGGTCACGTGCTGACGCATGGTCTCGTTGCGGCTGGCGCCGTAATAGCGCACGGCGCGGGTGCCGTTAATGGTGACGAGCGACCAGGTGACGACGCGGCCATCGAGCCTGCCGGCGTAGACACGGCAGTGCTCGGGGCCGAGGATGCGGATCATGTCCTCGTAGTCCGAACAGGGTGCGGGCGTGAAGCCGTCGCGCTCGCCGGTCTCGCGCATGACGTCGTAGTACTCCTCGAAGCTCTTGGAGGCGAGCTCGGTCTCGTCGGCGCAGGTGACAGGGCTCTCGCGAAGGGCCTTGCGAACGTCGCGGCGACCGCGCGGCTTCATGCGGGAGAGGATTTCCTCATCTCCGCCGGTGACGTCGATCACGACGGTGTGGTCATAGGGGATGCCGGAGAGTACGGGCGTGGTCGAGGCGAGCTCGGCCTTGATGGAGATGCGCATGAACTTCTGGCGCTTGTCCTTCGCGCGAACGTGGGCAGCGAGGGCGTCGATCGCCTGGCCCTCGAGCTCCTCGCTGGGCTCAACGACCCAGACAGGAGCGTGGTTGGAGCGTAGGTAGTGATAGCCATGGGTCTCGTAGTCGAACAGGCTCACGAGGGCGATCGTGCGGCCGTCCTGGGTGAGCTCGACGGCGCCCCAGGGGGTGCGCCCGTCGATGGTGGCCTGGTAGCCCGCCCAGACGGCGGTCTGCTCGATGGGAAGGTTGACCCCGAGCTCAATGGCCTTTGTCTCGAGTTCCTCAACGGTGATGTCGTTGGCTTCGATCACGTGCGCTCCTGTGTCTCGTTCATGCTGCAGCGTAGTTCGCATTGTTTCTGACCCTCAATTCTAGCCAGGTCGGGCGCGGCTGATGCGCGGGGAAGGAGGAACCACGGCGAAACCAGACGAGTCAGGCGTCGCCACCTGGGGACGTGTCGTGGAGAGGCGTGGATATTCGGTGGGTGGGACTGCATAACCGGCGTCTTACCTGCGCTACCTGCATTTATATTTGGGTGCCTAACATAAAGTTATCCTTGCGAGACACTCTGCTGGTCTTATAATCCCTTAGACCTTTAAGCACGGTACGGGATACCTGCAAGGCAATACGGCCTGACTCGGCGTTGGACATGCCGGGTTTTCGCTGGGCCAAAGGGCGCGCGGCAGGCGTGCGCTCGTCTTGTGGGGACGCCCTCGGTCACGAGTCGGGCGCCTCTTTTTTTGTGCCTCGGCCTTGAGTCCGGGCGTCGTTTTCATACCGCGCGAACCCAAAAGAAAGGGGAACGCGTGAATCCACTGCTCGCAACGGATGCCCCCAAGGCGCTTCTCGCGCTCGAGGACGGCACCACCTTCGAGGGCCTTTCGGTGGGCGCCACTGGCGAGACCTTCGGTGAGCTCGTCTTTAACACGGCCATGTCGGGCTACCAGGAGGTCATCTCCGATCCGTCCTACGCGGGTCAGGTCGTGACCTTTACGTATCCCCAGATTGGCAACTATGGCGTCTGTCCCGAGGACATGCAGTCTGATGGCGTCGACCTCGCGGGCGTAGTCGTCTGCGATATGTGCCACACGCCCAATAACTGGCGGAGCATCGGATCGCTCCCCGATTTCCTCGCAGAGCACGGCATCGTTGGCATCGAGGGCGTTGATACGCGTGAAATCACGCTGCGTGTTCGCGATACCGGCACCATGCGCTGCGCGATCTCCACTGAGGACCTTGACCCGGCGAGCCTCGTTGCCCGCGTGAAGGCCGCGCCCTCCATCTCCGAGACCAACTGGGTTGCCAAGGTTTCCACCGCGGAGCCCTATGACGTCAACGCGCTCGTCGATATCAACCACCCGCGCAAGCGTCTGCGCGTCACCGCTCTCGATTGCGGTGAGAAGTTTGGCATCCTGCGCGGCGTCGTTGGCGTGGGAATCGACATGCACGTCGTGCCCTGGGACACCCCGGCGGAGAAGATCCTTGCCGAGAACCCCGACGGCGTCTTCCTCTCCAACGGCCCCGGTGACCCGCGTGAGCTCCCGGAGCCCGCTCGCTGTGCCGAGGAGCTTCTGGGCAAGGTGCCCGTCTTCGGCATTTGCCTAGGCCACCAGATGATCTGCCAGGCTGCGGGCGCCCAGATCGAGAAGCTGCCCTATGGCCACCATGGTGGCAACCAGCCCGTCATGAACCTGCTCTCCGGCATGGTCGAGGTCACCGCCCAGAACCACAACTACGGCCTCGTGTTCTCGAGCCTCGGCGAGATTGATGTCGAGCTCTCCGGCGGCCAGGAAGTCGTCGACGCCTGGAACGCCGCCAACACTCAGGATCTCCGCTTCTGGAGCGAGCGCCGCATCGCGCCCGTGGTGAACAACGAGCGCTTCGGTCGCATCCGCCTTACGCACGTGAACCTCAACGATGGCACGCCCGAGGGCATCCAGTTCCTCGACATCCCGGCCTTCTCCGCCCAGTACCACCCCGAGGCCTCGCCCGGCCCGAAGGACGCGGCCTACATGTTCGAGGCCTTCCGTCGCCTCATTGAGGGTGACCCCAACTATCTTGCCATCGACGTCCGTGAGGGGAGGCGCTTCTAGTGCCGAAGCGTACTGACATTAAGAAGATCCTGGTCATCGGCTCTGGTCCGATCGTCATTGGCCAGGCGTGCGAGTTCGACTACTCCGGCACGCAGGCGTGCGAGAGCCTCAAGGCGCTTGGGTACGAGGTCATTCTCGTGAACTCCAACCCGGCGACCATCATGACCGACCCGAACATCGCTGACCGCACCTATGTCGAGCCGATCACGACGGATGCCGTCGCAAAGATCATCGAGCGCGAGCGTCCCGACGCCCTCCTGCCCAACATGGGTGGCCAGACGGGCCTCAACTGCGCCATCGAGCTTGACGAGATGGGCGTGCTCTCCAAGTACGGCGTCGAGGTCATCGGCTGCAACACCGAGTCCATTCGCATCGGTGAGGACCGTAAGCTCTTCGCCGAGGCTATGGAGGACATCGGCCTGCACATCTGCAAGAGCGGCTTCGCCTACTCCGTGGCGGACGCCGAGCGTATCGTCGAGAACCTCGGCTTCCCCGTCATCATCCGTCCGAGCTTCACCCTCGGTGGCGCCGGCGGCGGCATCGCCTATGACATGGACGACCTGCGTCGCATCGTTGCCCAGGGTATCGATCTGTCGCCCGAGGGCGAGGTCCTGGTGGAGGAGTCCATCCAGGGCTGGAAGGAAATCGAGATGGAGGTCATGCGCGACTGCGCCGGCAACGGCATCGTGATCTGCTCCATCGAGAACCTCGACCCCATGGGCGTCCACACGGGCGACTCCATCACCGTCGCTCCTGCCCAGACCCTCTCTGACATGGAGCTCCAGCGCCTCCGCGACGCCTCGCTCGCGATTCTCGAGAAGGTCGGCGTCGCCACCGGTGGCTCCAACGTGCAGTTTGCCGTGAACCCCGAGGATGGCCGCATCATCGTCGTCGAGATGAACCCGCGCGTGAGCCGCTCCTCAGCACTTGCTTCCAAGGCCACGGGCTTCCCGATCGCCAAGGTCGCCGCTCGCCTTGCCGTGGGCCTCACGCTCGACGAGGTCAAGAATGACATCACGCAGGCCACGCCGGCTTGCTTCGAGCCCTCCATCGACTACTGCGTCGTCAAGGTCCCGCGCTTCGCCTTCGAGAAGTTCAAGGGCACGGACGAGACTCTCTCCACGCGTATGAAGGCCGTGGGCGAGGTCATGTCCATCGGCCGCACTTTCGAGGAGAGCTTCAACAAGGCCATGCGCTCGCTCGAGGTTGGCGAGAACATGCTCGGTGCGGACAACCCGGCGCTCTTCGACGTGCCTGACTTCCGCCAGCGCGTCTCGGTGCCCACCGCCCAGCGCATCTACTACGTCATCGAGGCGCTTCGTCGTGGCTGGGAGATCGACGATCTCTACGAGCTCACGGGCATCGATCCGTGGTTCCTCAGCCACCTGCGCAACCTCACGGACACCGAGAAGTGGCTTGCCGGCCACAAGCTCACCGAGATTTCCGGTCGCGACATGCGCTCCGTCAAGCAGATGGGCTTCTCGGACGAGCAAATCGCCCACTTCACTGGCTCGACCGAGCTCGAGGTTCGTACCTGGCGCAAGGCCAAGGGCATCGTTCCCGTCATCAAGACGGTCGACACCTGCGGCGGTGAGTTCCCGGCGCGCACGAGCTACCACTACAAGACCTACGAGTGGGGCGATACGGAGCGTCGCGCCGCCGACAAGCCGCGTGCGATGATCCTCTCCGCCGGCCCGAACCGTATCGGCCAGGGCATCGAGTTCGACTACTGCTGCTGCCACGCTGCCTACGCCCTGCACGACAAGGGCTATGAGACGGTCATGGTCAACTGCAACCCCGAGACCGTCTCCACGGACTACGACACTTCTGATCGCCTCTACTTCGAGCCCTTGACGTTCGAGGACGTCATGGACATCGTCGACATCGAGCAGCCCGAGGGCGTTATCTGCACCCTCGGCGGCCAGACGCCGATCAACCTCGCCGCCCGTCTGAAGGCCGCCGGCGTGCCCATCATGGGTACCCAGCCCGACGCCCTCGACCTCGCCGAGGACCGCGAGCGCTTCAGCGCCCTGCTCGACGAGCTCGGCATCGCCTACCCGGTCTCCGGCGTCGCGGAGACCTATGAGGAGGCCGTCGAGGTCGCCCACCGCATCGGCTTCCCGCTGCTCGTCCGTCCCAGCTACGTGCTCGGCGGCCGTGGCATGGTCATCGCCTATGACGAGCGCCACCTCAAGAGCTACATGGAGGCCGCCACGCGCGTCTCCAAGGACCACCCGATCTACCTCGACTCGTTCCTCGACTCCGCCGTCGAGCTCGACGTCGACGCCCTTGCTGATGGCGAGGAGTGCTACGTGGGTAGCGTCCTCGAGCAGATCGAGGAGGCCGGCATCCACTCCGGCGACTCCGCCTGCTGCATGCCGCCGTACTCCCTGGCAGACTCGATGGTCGCTCAGATTCGCGAGACCACGCACAAGCTCGCGCTCGCCTGCCACGTCGTGGGCGCGCTGAACGTGCAGTACGCCGTCCACAACGGTCAGCTTTACGTCATTGAGCTCAACCCGCGCGCGAGCCGCACCGTGCCGTTCTCCTCGAAGTCGACCGGCGTGCCCCTGGCTCGCATGGCCGCCCTCATCATGGCGGGCGAGAAGATCCGTGACCTCAACCTCCCGGCTGAGGACCGCACCTTCGACTACTTCGCCTGCAAGGAGGCCGTGCTTCCGTTCGATCGCTTCCCCGGTGCGGACATGACGCTCGGCCCGGAGATGAAGTCGACGGGCGAGGTCATGGGCGTTGCCCCGACCTTCCCTGCCGCCTACGCGAAGACCCAGCTGGCCATCAGCTACGGTCTGCCGACGAAGGGCTGCGTGTTCGTCTCCGTGCGCGACCGTGACAAGCGCGCCATCATCGGTGTTGCGCGCGACCTGGTGGGCATGGGCTTCACGCTCGTGGGCACCTCTGGTACCGCCAAGGCCCTGCGTGCCGCCGGCATCGAGTGCAAGACCGTCCGCCGTACGAGCGAGATGCGCCCGAACATCGGCACGATGATCTCTGGTGGCGACATCCAGCTCATCATCAACACCCCCGGCGGCCACGACACGCGCGACGACTTCTACGCGCTGCGCCAGATCGCCGTTCGCTATCGCGTCACCAACGTGACCACGCTCCCGGGCGCACAGGCGATGGTCGAGGCCATCCGCACCGCGCGCGAGGGTAAGCTCGACGTCGTCGCCCTCCAGGACCTGTAAGGGGTCCGAGGAGGTCTGACATAGCCTGATTCTGAGGGGTCCGACTGGCAAGCGCCGTGCCGGACCCCTCTCGTATGTACATTTCGCCGACAGTGCGCTCGGCATATTTCGTCACTATTACGCATCGGCTTCGTTTTGGTAGTCTCTCGCGCAAAAGGGCTATCCTATGTGGCTACCGCGGAGGGGCCGCCACACAGGGGGAGACACCGCGCGCATACCCAGGGAGACCTCGCCCGGCGGGGCCAGAGAGACCGCAACGGTTTTTAAGG
This sequence comes from Collinsella sp. 1033st1_E11_1033SCRN_220408, assembly GCF_039062465.1. Classification (NCBI taxonomy): domain Bacteria; kingdom Bacillati; phylum Actinomycetota; class Coriobacteriia; order Coriobacteriales; family Coriobacteriaceae; genus Collinsella; species Collinsella sp. 1033st1_E11_1033SCRN_220408. The sequence goes on along the minus strand of NZ_JBCLNF010000014.1, from coordinate 13,371 downwards.
AGCAAGATCATGGCAGTTGAGAAGAAGGACCTGGACTGGGGAAGCCTCGGCTTCGCCTATATGCAGACTGACTACAGCTATGAGGCCCACTGGAAGGACGGCGAGTGGGACGAGGGCGGCCTGACCTCCGACCACACGTTGCACGTCTCCGAGTGCGGCGGCATCTTCCACTACTGCCAGGAGGTCTTCGAGGGTCTCAAGGCCTACACTACCGAGAGCGGCGAGATCGTCTGCTTCCGTCCGGATCAGAACGCTCAGCGTATGTACGACTCCGCCCAGCGCCTCGAGATGCCGCCGTTCCCGAAGGACCGCTTCGTCGAGGCTGTCAAGGAGGTCGTCAAGGCCAATGCCGCTTGGGTCCCGCCGTTCGGCTCTGGTGCCACGCTCTATGTTCGTCCGTTCATGATCGGCTCTGGCAACGTCATCGGCGTTGCCCCCGCGCCCGAGTACACCTTCCGCATCCTCGTCACCCCTGTTGGCCCGTATTACAAGGGCGGCCTCAAGTCCGTCAAGCTCCGTGTTTCCGAGTACGACCGTGCTGCGCCGCATGGCACCGGCAACATCAAGGCCGGCCTGAACTACGCCATGAGCCTGAAGCCCTCCGTCGAGGCCCACGCCACTGGCTATGCCGACAACCTTTACCTCGACTCTGAGTCCCGTACCTACGTCGAGGAGACCGGCGGCGCGAACGTCCTGTTCGTCGACGGTAACACCCTCGTGGTTCCCAAGAGCCACACGGACTCGATCCTGCCCTCCATCACCCGTCGCTCTCTCGTCCAGGTCGCTGAGGACCTCGGTATGACCGTGGACAACCGTCCCGTCGAGTGGGCCGAGGTCAAGAGCGGCAAGTTCTCCGAGTGCGGCATGTGCGGCACCGCTGCCGTCATCTCCCCGGTGGGCGAGATCGACAACAAGGTCTATGGCGCGGATGAGACCGTCGTCTTCCCGGCTGGCCAGACCGAGATTGGCCCTGTCATGAAGAAGCTCCGCGAGACGCTGACCGGCATCCAGTCCGGCGCCGTCGAGGACAAGCACAACTGGGTCTTCAAGATTTGCTAATGCGTGCTGCATAGATGGTTGCCTGCGGCCCCACCGACTCTCCGGTGGGGCCGTTTTTTGTGAGGCGCGAGGCGCGTGGGCCACGACGTGAGGACGGTGCGGTTGGCGTGCTTGGCGGAGCGCCACCGCGCCTCCCGCGCTTGCGTCGTGTGTTCGCCGGGTACAATTCTCGCGTGACTATGAGCGCAGGGGAGGCGTGATGGCGGACAGGATGCAGGAGAAGCCCGAGGTGGAGGCCTTGGCGGCCGCTGATGACGCGCCCGTACTGGGTGACGCCGAGAAGCTTGACGCGGCCCTCGCTCAGGCGCCCGCTGACGCGGCGTCCGCGCGAGGCAGCTCCATTGCGCCCTCCCTCGCCGAGCAGGTCGCACTCGTCCCCACCGACCCCGGCTGCTACCTGTGGAAGGACGCCAAGGGCAACGTCCTGTACGTGGGCAAGGCAAAGAACCTGCGCGCCCGCATGCGCCAATACGTGCAGCTCACGGACGAGCGCCCCATGGTGCCGCGCCTCATGGCCGCCACGGCGAGCTTCGACTACGTCGTGGTCGGCTCGGAACACGAGGCACTCGTCCTCGAGATCAACCTCATCCACCAGTATCGTCCGCCCTTCAACGTCGACCTCAAGGACGACAAGAGCTATCCCTACATCGCGCTCACCAAGGGCGACGTCTATCCCGCGATCAAGTACACGCGTGAGCGCCATCGCCCGGACACGCGCTACTTCGGCCCCTACACGGACGCCCGCGCCGCCCGCGCCACGATCGACGTGGTGCGCAAGGTGATGCCGCTGTGCGTCGCCACCTGCGCGGAATGGAAGCGCGTGCGCCGCCAGCTCGAGGCTCACCCTGAGCAGACGGACGTCGTGGCGCTCGCGCAGGCGGAGAGCGGTCGCCCCTGTTTTGACTATCACGTGGGGCGCGGCCCGGGCGTGTGCGCCGGGTGCATCACGCCCGAGGAGTACGCCACGCACGTGAGTCAGGTCGAGCGCTTCCTTGCAGGTCACAGGGGCGAGTTCGTCTCCGAGCTCAAGGCCGAGATGGCGGAGGCCGCGGCGGACCTCGACTTCGAGCGCGCTGCTCGCGTGAAGCGTCGCCTCGAGGTGATCGATGGCCTCGACGACAAGCAGCGCGTGGTTCTCGGAAGCGCGCAGGACGTTGACGTCATCGGCTTCTGGCGCGAGGAGACCATCGCGGGTGCCTGCGTGTTCGTCGTGCGTGAGGGGCGCGTGAGCCGCACCTGCGAGTTCGTGCTCGACAAGGGCCTCGACGTGGGCGAGGAGGAACTGGCGAGCGGTTTCGTCAAGCGCTACTACGACCAGACGAGCGACCTCCCGCTCGAGGTCTGCGTGCCTGTCGAGCTCGCGGATGCCGAGACGCTCGAGGGCTGGCTCACGGCGCGTCGCGGTCGCGTGGTCGAGCTCCACGTGCCCAAGCGCGGCCAGAAGGCGCACCTCGCGGAGATGGCTCGCAACAACGCGCGCCACTACCTCGCGCGCTATGAGCTGCGCACGGGTTACGAGGACAAGCGCACGAACGAGGCACTGCTACAGCTCGAGAGCGCCCTGGCCCTCGATGAGCCGCCCATGCGCATCGAGTGCTTCGACATCTCGACCATCCACGGCAAGCACACCGTCGCGTCGATGGTCGTGTTCACGGCAGGCAAGCCCGACAAGAGCCAGTACCGTCGCTTCAAGATCCGCGCGGAGCTCGACGAGGCGAACGACTTCGTCTCCATGAGCGAGGTGCTCGCGCGGCGCTATGCCCCCGAGCGCATGGCTGACGAGCGCTTTGGCGCGCGTCCGGACCTGCTCATCCTCGACGGCGGCAAGCCCCAGCTCACGGCCGCCATCGCGCAGCTTGGGGAGCTCGGGTTGGACATCCCCATCGCGGGCCTCGCCAAGTCCGACGAGGAACTGTTCGTGCCGTGGGATGAGATGCCCGTGGTGCTGCCGAGCGGCTCTGCCTCGCTCTACCTCGTGAAGCGCGTGCGTGATGAGGCGCACCGATTCGCCATCACCTTCCACCGCGAGCTGCGCGACAAGGCGATGACCGTCTCAATCCTCGACGAGATTCCCGGTGTGGGCGAGAAGCGCAAGCGCGCGCTGAGGCGGGCGTTTGGCAGCATGAAGCGCCTGCGCGAGGCGAGCGAGGAGGACATCGCAGCCGTTCCCGGCATTCCCGCCGAGGTCGCGCGCGAGGTCTACGAGACGCTGCGCGCCTGGGACGCCGAGCTCGACTCCTCGCGCGAGGCTGCGAACGACGAGGACGTCGAGGTATAAGAGGGCGGCAGATGCCCCTCTGGCTTGAAAAACTCGCTAAGTAGGGGGCTAATCCGGGACCGGCCAAGTAGACGGCCATTTTGCGCTGCAAAACCCCAGGTCGCGAACTCCCTTAAATGTGGTCTACTTGGAGCGTTGCGGATTAGCCCCCTACTTGGCGTTCTTTTCGCATGGCGGGGCGAACCAATGGCCGTGCCGTGCCTCTCCGCGCCCCGAATTCGCTGTTCGCATCCAACTCGCTTGAGAAGTATGGACATGATTTCGCATCTGCCGAGTAGGCGGCGTTTTTTGAATTGCAAAACCCCAGGTCGCGGGCGGTTAAATAGGGGGACTACTCGGCAAGCCTCAATCCGTGTCCATACTTCTCGGGCGAGTGCGCGAGGGGCCCTCTCGTCAGCGTCGGTATCCCGAGGGGCTGCATCCAGGCTCCGGCCAGCTGGTTGCCTGCCGCTTCGCCACGCGATGTGTGTAGTGCTTTAACGTGTTATATAAGGGACAAATTAGCTCTCAGCTAATGAAATCGCGCGCTTCGCTTCCTAGGATGGGCTCATGTTTAGCCCCAACAGGAAGGAAGACCCCATGGAAGCTACCGAGGCTCAGGACAAGACGCAGCAGACAAACAATCCGCAGAAGGGCAAGTCGGCCGCGTCGGTCGTTGCCCTTGTGCTGGGCATTATCGCTCTCGTCACGTCGTTCTTGCCCATCATCAACAACCTCTCGTTCGTTCTCGCGCTCGTTGGCGTGGTCTTTGCGGTCATCGGGTTGGTGGGCGTGCTGCGCGGCAAGAAGGGCGGCCGAGGCTTCTCCATTGCCGCGGTTATCGTGAACGTCCTCGCCATTGCCATCGTCCTCGGCACGCAGAGCGCCTACTCCTCTGCCATCGACGAGGCGACGAAGGGCACCATCTCGACCGAGGACGGCTCTTCGACCGCCGCTGCGAGCACGTCTGCGGAGTCCGGCACGGCCGACAAGTACTCCATCGCCGACGAGCAGATGACCGGCGATGACTACACCACGACCATCAGCGGCACGTTCACCAATCTTACGGATTCTCAGCTCGGCTACGTCAGCGTTAGCTATAACCTGTTCGATGCCGATGGCAACCAGATTGGAGCGGCGTACGCCAACACCAGCAACCTTGACGCCGGCGGAACCTGGAAGTTTGAGGCGGTTGGCATGTATGACCAGGCTAAGGTCGCTTCCTACAAGCTGGCTGACGTCACTGGCTTCTTGCGTTGTTATCTGACGCTCGCGGTCTCGTGGAGAGGGGGCAAGATGGCCCAAAGACTGACGGAGGAGCTCCTCGCGGAGCTGCTCGAGGCGCCCGACATCGATACGTTTCTCGACTCTCATCAGCTTGGTGAGCCGTCGCTCCCTGACTACCTCAATGCTCTTCTCGCGGAGAAGAACCTCGAGCGTGCGCAGGTCGTGCGTATGGCAAACCTCAACGAGACCTTTGTCTATCAGATCTTCATGGGCACGCGTAATCCTAGCCGCAACAAGCTGCTTCAGATCGCCTTCGCGATGGCGCTGACCCTGCGCGAGACCAACCGCATGCTCGAGGCGGGCGGGGTGAGCTCGCTGTATAGCAAGAGCCGTCGAGATGCGATCATCATCTTCTGCCTTGAGCGGGGATGTTCACTCCAGAGGGTGAACGAGGAGCTCTATCGCTTTGGGGAAGAGACGATTTGCTGACGGCGGCGGTACGGTATTGTCCGGCGTGTGTTTGATTGCGAATGTGGCGAGCGGGATGCGAATTAGTGTCCCGCTCGCCTGCTATTGTGGGGATATGGATATCGAGACGACAGATGGCATACACGAGCAACTGGAGGGTACGCTTGGCGCCGTGCTCTTCTCTTCCGCGCCCACGGACGCCTATCGTGTGGAGCGCACGCTCAAGCGCACTCCCGCCGAGGTGACGGAGCTCGTATGGCTGAGGACTGCCGCGGGGACTGAGCTCGGCCCGTACGTACGCAAGGTCATTTCTCGGGAGAGCGGCCTTGGCTGTGCGTACGTCGAGCTCTTTAAACTGCAGCGCCAAGGCATGCGCTTTCGCCAGCTCCCTCGTATCATTGACTGCTGCGAGAACGTCGGCTCTCTTGAAGTGCTCCTCGAATACGTCAAGGGGCGGACGCTCGCGCAGGTGGTTGAGGATGCCTCGCCTGGTGATCGCGACATGCTCGCACGCGAGCTCATTCCTGCGATCTGTGATGCGGTTTCAGAGCTGCATGGCGCGCTTGAGCCGCCGCTGGTCCATCGCGACCTCACTCCCAGCAACGTCATCTGCCCTGATGTTCGTTCGTGCTCCGCCGCGAGTCCGCGACCTGCCTCGCGTTCGTGCTCCGCTGCGAGCTCGGGGCGTGCCGCGAGCTCGTGCTGCCCCGTGCTCATCGACTTCGGCATTGCGCGCGTGTGGCGCGAGGGTGAGGAGGCTGATACCACGCATTTCGGGACTCGTTCCTATGCCCCGCCCGAGCAGTACGGTTTTGGCCAGACTGATGTCCGCAGTGATGTCTACGCCCTGGGTATGCTTGCGTTTTTCTGTCTGACTGGGCGAGAAGCCACCCCGGCTGATCGGGAATGCGGTTTTGCCTGTGCCGAGGTTTCTCCTGCTTGGCGCAGCGTAATAACAAAGGCCACCTCTCTAGATCCCGATGACCGCTATCAAAGCGCGGCCGAGATGCGCGATGCGCTTCCTGGGGTTGCCGATGGGCGTTTGTGCAAGCATTCCGGAAAGCCTGGTGATCGGTCTCGCTCGCTTGCCGTGACGCTTACCGAGATGAGGGAACGCTACCTCAGCGCTTCGGTGCCGGGCTTTTGGAGTGCGCGGAACGTCCTCGTATGTCTTGCTGCCGCATTCATTCTTTTTGCTTGCGCGATTTGCCTGTTTGACGAAAAGTACTATGTCGCTGGTCCGCTCTGGCTCAACGTTTATGGGTTTGCGCTGTTCTTTCCCTGCATGGTGCTGGTGTGTGGCTGGGTCCTTCTCGACAAGCGGTGGTTGTTCGCAAACGTTGGTATCCTGCGGCGTTGGGGTCGCAAGCGAGCTCGGGCTGTGAGCGTCGGAGTCTTCGTTGTTGCCTGGCTGCTGCTCATTGTTTTTGTCGGCATTTGCAGGCGGTAGGCTGCCGTCTCGCGTCTGCGGGGTTTCTCCCGCGTGATAAAACGTCGCTTCGTGGGTGGCGGGGCGTCTTTTGCAGTCGTCGGCCCGTTGTCGTAGGGCGGGATATCGTCCCCGCTGGCGGCAAGCCGTCGCTATGCGGACGACGAGCCACGTTTTGCGTACCGGCGCTGGCTTTTGATTCGCAAAAGTCGCTAAGTAGGGGGCTAATCCGGGGTTTGCCGAGTAGACAACGGTTTCGCGCTGCAAAACCCCAGCTCGGGAACTCCTTTAAATCGGGTCTACTCGTGTCACTGCGAATTAGCCCCCTACTTAGCGCACTTTTCGTTTGGCGCGGCGTGGCCGTTGCTAAGCTTTCCTCCCCGGGCATTGATTTCGCCTTCTGCAACCAGCTCGTTTGACGCCCAGCTCGCCTGAGAAGTATGGACACGCTTTTGGTTATGCCGGGTACATGGCGCTTCCGAGATGCAAAACCCCAGGTCGCAGTGAGTCAAATGAGAGAGCTACTCGGCTGATTGCGAATCATGTCCATACTTCTCGGGGAAGTGCGCAAAGGACGCCTCTCGTGCGACAATCGGGGTATTCGCAAGCGTGGGGCTGGAGGGACGCATGGAGATCAAGGCTTGGACCTACGACGAATTTCCCGAGTGCGCGGCCGTGCCCGACGGGGCGCGTGTGCTTGAGACGACGGGTGACGAGTCGGGTTCGCGGTATGTTCCGGACGTCGTGTACCTTTGCCGCGGTGATCACGAGCTGCACCTTCAGCTGCTGATTCCCACGTGCCGCAACTCGCTCAATGCGGCGGCGGGGGAGCGTCCAACTTATCCGTGCCTCGTCTACGTTCAGGGTTCTGCCTGGAGAAAGCAGGACTGTTACAAGAACCTGCCCCAGCTGGCCAGGATTGCCGAGCGAGGCATCGTGGTTGCCGTGGTCGAGTATCGCGACTCATCGATGGCGTGTTTTCCGGCGCAGGTTCACGACGCGCAAGCGGCCGTTCGATTCGTTGCCGACCACGCGGACGAGCTCTCGGTTGATCCGGACAAAATCGTCATTGGTGGCTCTTCTTCGGGTGGACACACGGCCGTTCTCGCGACCCTTCTTCCTGACGAGAACGGATTGCCCGCCGCTGATCTTCCCGTTCGAGGCGTTCTCGATTTCTACGGGGCGGTGAGCTTCCTCCGCGAGGACGGGTATCCCACAACGCTCGATGCGGGCTCGCTGACAAGTCCGGAGGGCGCGCTTGCTGGTGGCAGCCTGCGCGAAAACCCCGAGCTTCGCTATCGCATCTCTGCCGACACCTATCTTTCGTCGGAGACACCGATGCCTCCCGTGCTTATCGTTCACGGTACGAAGGACCGCATGGTCAACTGCGAGGTGTCGACGGACTTTTACAACCTGCTCCGAGCTCAGGGGCGCAAGGCCGAGCTTGTGCTCATCAAGGGCGGAGATCACGGTGGCTCCGAGTTTTACGTTCCCGAGGCGATTGACGTTTATGAGGACTTTGTCCACCGTTGCGTGAGAGAGTAGAGCCACGACGGCGCTGTTTAGTGCAAACCGGCGGCGCTATACAAAATCGGAGCCGCGGCAACCCATGTTCGGGTTGTCGCGGCTTATCCTTGCCGTGTGATGTGCGTTGCAATGAATCCGGCACGCGTGGCGCGTTGCGTCGCGTTTGGCACGAGATGCGTGGCGTGCGTGGCTCGTTGCGCGGCGTGCGGCGCGAGGTGAGTCGCACGCGTGGCGCGAGGGGCGTGGCACACGTGACGCGTTGCGTGATGCGCGGTGCGTGATCTCGCTGGGCTACTCCACCGTATAGACGTCGGTGATATCCCGATAGTCGCCAACAGGCGGTTCCTTGGCCGGATGGACGTCGTCACCAATCCAAATGCCCACGTCCTCGCCCATAAACGAAGGGCTATGAACCATCATCAGGTCGCTGAATGGATCAACGTCTGCGTGGCTAGACTTGCGCTTGTAGTACTCGTGGGTTGTTTCGTTCACGATGTAGGGGTAGATCACGATGTCCTTATCGAAGGTGCCGTCGAACGGCAGCTTCTCCAGATGGGCGCCCTCGCCCTCGCCTACACGTTGACGGCCAACCTTGCCTTTTGCGCACTTGAACCTTCCGGAGACATCCGAGAACCAGAGCGCGGCATAACGCCAGGGCCCTTCGCCCTCGGTGAGTTCGAGCAAGCGGCGCATGCTTGCGGGACAGTTCTTGTGCTCGTAGAACTCGAGGCCGGTGGCGTCGCCAACCAAAGCGATAACGTCACCACGCCATTCGTCAGCCATGAGGGTGAGCACCGCATTCGTGCTTTCGGCTCCCACGTGATGGAAACAGGGCCACTTGACGTCGTTCTTGAAGGGAACGGGATTCAGGTACTCCCTCTTCGAGAAGTTGATCCAAGTGAACGACTGGCTCATGGCTGCGCCTCCTTTACAAATATTAAGGCTATTTTGGGGAGAGCATAACAGTTGCTAACGCTGCGGTGTGGGAGAAAGAAGGGATAATGCAGCTAACGGCATAAAACCGCTAAATGAACGCCGTTCGCTCAATTGGGCTTTCCGTTTGGTTGACACGTCAGGGGGGTGGCGACCTGTCGCGACGGCGTTTTCCCGAGCTAGCGTCTCGCGTAGCCGTCGCGCGGAACGCGCCTCTCGGGGCGAAAATGCGTGCGTCGGCCGCGGGCCGGGCGTCGTTTGCGTCAACGCCCGCCGACGACCGGTGCGCCGCATGCCGAAGCGTCGCGTGCTCGGCGCGCTCCATGCGTTAACGTGCCCTCCGTCATTCGCGGAAACGAAAGGGGAATCACCATGAACAGGCTCGAGAACAAGGTCGCCGTCGTTACGGGCGCAAACTCCGGCGTAGGCGCTGCCATCGCCAGGCTCTTCGCCGCCGAAGGCGCCACCGTCGTCATGACCGCCCGTCGCGAGGCCGCGCTCGAGGAGGTCGCGGGCGAGATCGAGGCTGCCGGCGGCAAGACCTTCGTCATGGCCACTGACATCTCCAAGGCAGAGGACCCCGAGCGTCTCATGGCCGCCGTGGAGGAGAAGTACGGCAGGCTCGACGTTCTTGTGAACAACGCCGGCATCCTTGAGTCCGGCCTCAAGCCCATTGACCGCTTCACCGACGAGGACCTCGACCGCATCATCGAGACCAACCAGAAGGGCACCATGCGCTGCATGCGCGCTGCTTCCAAGCGTATGTCTGCCGGCGCGTCCATCGTGAACATCGCCTCGGTCGCAGGCGAGAAGGGTTGCGGTGGTGCCGTCTACGTCTCCACCAAGGCAGCCGTCATCGGCGTGACCAAGCACACCGCCCTGCGCTTCCAGGCTGAGGGTATCCGCTGCAACGCCATCTGCCCGGGCACCATCGTGACCCCGATGGTTGCCGGCACCACCGCCGCCGACATGGACGCCGACATGATGGGCGCCATGGCCACGCACTCCAACCTCCGCACGCAGCCCTGCATGCCGGAGGATGTCGCCAACATCGCGCTGTTCCTGGCAAGCGACGAATCGCGCGCCCTCACCGGCCAGATTCTCGTGAGCGACTTCGGGGCCATGCTCTAGAAAGTTGTTCGAGCGGACCGTTGGACCGATCGTAATACGCGGGCTATCGGACTGGCCGTCACGCGCGAGGTGCCCGGATCGACCGTCATGCGCGAGGTATCCGGGCCGACCGCCACGCGAGATACTCGGAGCGAGTCGCCGGCGAAGCTCGCACGATACGCATGAAAAAGCGGGTCCGGAGGGGATTCCTCCGGGCCCGCTGCTGTTAACGCGTGCTATGGGCGCTTGCCCAAAACCTTACAGGCCGAGTCCCTCGTTCAGCGCCTGGGCGATCTGGGCGGCGTCATCGGAGCCGCGCAGGGTCGCCTTGAAGTCCGCGTTCATGAGCAGGACGGCGGACTTGGAGAGAAGGCGCAGGTGGGTGGTGCCGGCCTCGCCCTCGGGGATGAGAAGCGCCATGGCGATGTCAACGGGCTTGTCGTCGAGGCTCGGCCACTCGACGGGCTGCTCGTTCTTGAAGATGATGACGGCGGCGTCCTTGACCGCGTCGCTCTTGCAGTGCGGTACGGCGAAGCCATCGACCATACCGGTCTTATCGATGCCCTCGCGAGCCTGGAAGGCATCGTAGACGGCATCGGCGTCATCGGTGAGGCCGAGCGTGGCGGCATAGTCCGCGATGGTGCGGAGTGCCTCGTCCTTGTTGGCGGCATTCTGGTGGAGCAGGACGTTCTTCTCGTTGACGAAAGCCATTGGTGCATACCTTTCTTCACGTGTCTTGCGGTGGGCTGCTGCTGCCTGGCTGGCGGGTCTGCTGCCTGGCTTGCTGGGTTGCTGCTTCGCGCGAGCGGCTGCGGTGCCTCGCGCGCCCGACCGGCGGGGCAGTATAACACAGGATATTTAACCAAAGAAGGACCCTGCCGGTGAGCCGACAGGGTCCAAAAGGTGCAGAGAGTTAACTTACTTCTGCTCGAGCTTCGGCTTCATGGCGACGAGGATCGCGGCGCCCACGAGGGCACCAATCACGATGTCGAGGCAGAAGAGAGCCACGTTGTTCGTGGCGAGGGCCACGATGAAGCCACCGTGCGGGACGTAGCAGTCGATGCCCTGGAAGGCGGCCAGCGCGGCGCCCACGGCGGAGCCGATGCAGATGCCCGGGAGGGTGTGGCCGAGGTCCTTGACCGCGAACGGGATGGCGCCCTCGGTGATGCCGATGCAGCCCATGAAGATGGCGGAGATGCCCATCTGACGGTCGGCGTCGTCAAACTTGCTCTTGGCGACGAGGGAGGCGATGCCGCAGGCCAGCGGCGGGACGGCGACGGCGACGCGGAACATGCCGTTGGGGCCGTAGACGCTGGAGGCCATGAGGGCCATGGTGAACGTGGAAGCGGTCTTGTTGATGGGGCCGCCCATGTCGAACGCGGTCATGACGCCAATGACGAGGCCGAGGATGACGGCGGAGCCACCCTGGAGGCTACCGAGCGCGCTGGTGAGCCAGTCCATGACGAAGCCGAGCGGGGTGGCCAGGATGTAGATGTAGGCCATGCCGAGCACGAGCGAGGTCAGGATCGGGATGATCAGGATCGGCATGATCGTGTTGATCGTGTCGTTGACCTTCCAGGTCTTCATCCAGCGGACGAAGTAGCCGCAGAGAACGGCCATGATCATCGCGCCGAGGAAGCCGGTGGAGACGGCGGCGCCGCTCGGCGTAGTGACGGCGTTGTTAACCAGATAACCAAGAACGAAGCCAGGCGCGAGGGCGGGCTTGCCGGCCATCGAGTAGGCGATGTAGGCGGCCAGCACCGGGATCATGGTGGAGATACCAGCCATGCCGATGGTGTTGAGGCTCACCATGATCGGGTTCGTGACCTCCATGCCGTTGGCGCCGGCGGTGCCGGAGGCGAGGGAGAAGGCCAGGAACACGCCGCCGATGACGACGATGGGGATGAAGTAGCTAACGCCGGTGTTGAAGGCGTTGAGCAGGGTCTTGCCGGGCTCGGCGAAGATGGACTCCTTGGAAGCGGCCTTGGGACCACCGGGGGCGGCGCTGACCTTGGCGGGCTCGGCGGCCTTCTCGGCGACGGCGGACGCGGAGGCGTCGATGCCGGCGGCGGCGATGGCGGCGTCGATCACGGCGGCGGCGTCAGAGATGGCGTCGGCGGTGCCGGCCTTGTGGAAGCGGCCCTCGGCCTTCTTGGCCTCGAAGCGGTCCTCGCCCTCGATGCCCACGTCGGTCGTGAGGATGACGAGGTCAGCCGAATCGACGTCCTCCTGGGAGAGCTCGTCCTCGATGCCCATGCCTCCCTGCGCTTCGATCTTGCACTCGAAACCGCGCTTCTTGCACTCCTCCTCCATGGCGGACTTAGCCATGTAGGTGTGCGCAATGCCGACGGTGCAGGCGCTTACTCCTACGATCTTCACGTTCTCCTCCTTCATATACCGGTTTGCACTGGTCCTCTGGAAAGGGGTGTGGCGTCCGGATCTAGTGCCGGACTTGGTGCCACGGATGGTGCGGCCGATTGGAGTATTGGTCGCTAAAGAAGGTATCCCGTGAGCGAATTCGCGACAAGAATTTGTCGGTAAACGTTGTTCTACCTTGGGAAACGTTGGAAACAGTTAAACAGTTAACCCTAGTCGTTTGCTGGGAAAAGTAGAACAGAAGAGAAAGTCAAGAATTATTTCGACTTTCCGTCAAACGTGCAGACGAGTCTCTGCCGCTGCTGTGGAGGCGGCTGCTGGTACTGCGCTGGCCGCGGCTCGTGAGGGCGCGTGCGTGGCTCGAGCGGCGGGCGCTTGCGGTGGGTGTGCGTGCGGCAGGCGCGACTGGGGTGGGCGTGACGTGTGCGGCGGACGCGGCGGGCGCGTGCGCGGTTCAGGCGGACGACGTGCGCGACAGGCGCGACTGGGGCGGACGTAGCGTGTGCGAGGCGGGTGCCCGCCAGCGTTTTTGCTGTCTGTAGCCGGTTTAAAAGTGTCGGGCTGCCTACCCTCCGAGACCCGGATACATGTGGTTCGCTTACGGTGTGCATCGCGTCATGGCGCACATAGCATTCAATTTGCGCGGAAATACGTTATGGCCCGCCTCCGCCGACGGCCCCCGAGAGCGGCGGCCCGCCTCCGCCGACGGCCCTCGAGAGCGACGAAATGAGCACACTTAGCCTCGTCAAATGTGCCGAATGTCTGCTATTGCCCACTACGCGCGTCTTGCTTGGCATGCGCCGAGCGGAGGCTCGCGAGTGCCGCGGACTACTGCTTTCAATGCGGGCGGCTGTCCGTGCCTGTGCCGGGCCGACGCGTGCGGAGAAGGCCAACTTTTCGTAAATTTAGGTTGATTTCCGATCCCAACCGAACACATTGAGCTGACGGCACGCTCCCGCAGTTAACCGAACGCCCCCGAGGTCCT
>NZ_JBCLNF010000013.1:0-26693 GCF_039062465.1 Collinsella sp. 1033st1_E11_1033SCRN_220408 | reverse complement strand
GGGTATCGGGTTCCCACATTCATCCGCACATGTGCGGATGAATGTGGGAGGTGTTCGGATAAAGTTGATAATCAAGGAGCAACTGCAGCTTTTCGGAAACGTCGGCATAACCACAGCCTTCGTCCTTTATCCTGTCATAAATTGCCCGCATGAGGCTTGTGATTGAAAACTCGATGATGTTGTAGACCATGAGCTTGACATTAGAACGGATAACGCTGGAAACTAGGGTTACGTCCGGCGTTGGCATGGGCACGCCATTTGGGTTTGCCTTTTTAGCGATTTCGTAAGCTCCCCGCATTATGGAGTCATAGCGCGCATCACCAACGCCTTGATCAAGCGAATCGAGCAGGGTCGCGAGCGTAATCATGCTCTTGGTCTCATCAAGGCGGTCGTTGTAGACCTCTTCGTACCCCAAGTTAAAGTCATTGGAATCCATAAGGTTTACTGCTCCGCCTTCAGCTTGTTGGCCACGAAATCAATGCGAGCTTTCAGCTTAGCCTTGACGTTTGCCGAGTCTGACCGCACAAGAGTTTGGAACTCCTCGCCATTAACCCAAGACATGTCTTTGGGTGAAAGGTCCTTGTCCTCCGATAACGCCACGGCAACGCCAACTGCAATGGCCTCGAAGCGAGCGTGAGGAGTCGATTTTCCTGTCGGTGTCTTTTTGAAACCCCTGTCTCCCAAGCACTTCTCAACGTATCTCAACATTTCTTTGAAGCGAGCGACGAGTTCATTGCGCTTGTCAGGTGACTTGGCAAGCTCGATGTTCATGCGATTCGTGTATTCATCCAGGTAACTAGCAACGCGGTCTTTGTAACCCTCGAAATCTGGGTAGCCGTCTGCATAGGCGAAGAAACGAGTGACAAGTTCCATGTCATCGTAGTGTTTGCGCGCCGTCTCGCTTAACGGGGCAAGTTTTATAAAGAGCGGATCCTTGGAGAGCTCGCTTACTAGTTTTGTAAAATCGCCGCCCATGGAGCCACGGCGAATTTCTTGCTTTTTGAGCTGCTTGCCCGATGAATTGATACGACGAAAAATCTCCTGTCGGACGTCAAAGGTGGTCCCTTCCTCAAGGTAAACCACTCTAAAGCTCGCGTTATCGAATCTTCTTTGTACTTCTATGGGAAGTTCTGTATAGGTCTTTCCGTTGACAGATGTAAGGATGTCTAGATTGCACAAGGTTAAATCGCCTCTGGCAAAGTTCACCAAGGCGTTCATCCTTTGCGCTCCATCAACGATTTCCGTTCTGCCATCTTCAGCATCGGCAAAGAACATGTAGGGAATGGGCAGACCAATTAACACAGACTCAATAAAGTAGCTGCAATCATCATCTGTCCAGACGAAGTTGCGTTGATAGTCAAGCGGAATGTAGAACTCGTCCGCATTGAACTTATTGATGAGGTACTCTGCAACGTATTCGCGAGTGCTAAATCTCACATCCTTCTTTTTATCGCGAATCTGTTCAGAGATTTCGACGGCCTCACTTTGTTGATTGGTCACTCGCCCTCACCTCAATCTATAGCAGGTCAAAGCTAACTTTAATCAGACCGGTTGTGGGATATGCGACCTTCTCCCATAACCAACATGGATTCTAATGATACCAGCGGATGCCCGCCGTCAGCGTCGCGTTCCTCGGTCACTTTGTGACGCCTGTCTAGGCTGCTCGTATCGAGTAGGTAGGCGGGAGTCTTGTTGTGCCTGCCGCGATTGGAAAGCAGGTCACATGGACGGTGAGACGCATGGCGGCGAGGCGGCGCAGGTCGAGCTCGCGGAAGGGCAAGAGGTCGCGCAGGCGCAGCAGCAGGCGGAGGTAGGCGGCGGCGAGGTCGCCGGGGACTCAGGCTACGAGGCGCTGCTCGCCAAGCGCGACGAGCGCATCGCGGAGCTTGAGGCTCAGGTGGCGGAGGCCGCGAGGTCGGCGGAGGTGGCGGAGGCGCTTCGCTCGGAGATCGAGGCGGTGAAGGCCGCCGCCGCTGACGAGCGCGTGGAGTACGAGCTCAAGCTTGCGGGCGCACGCAGCGTCAAGGCGGCGCGCGCCCTTCTCGACGAGCACGAGGGCGACGTGGCGGCGCTCAAGGAGGCGGAGCCCTGGCTCTTTTCGGCGGCACCCGCGCCCGCCGGGACGACCGGCTTGCCAAACGCAGGGGCCGCGAGGAACGAGGACTCGCTCATGGGGCGCTGGATGAGGATCGCCGGGCTCGGCTGTGGCGACGAGGAGTAGGAGGCAGGCGATGGCGAACGACATCGACTACGCGAAGGTGTACACGAGGCTCTTGGACAAGAGAAGCGCGAGCCTTGCGACCGAGCGCGAGTGGACGGGCCTCTACTGGCGCTGCGTGGTCACGGCGAGCGACGCCGACGGCTCCGAGCTCGCGAAGGCGGCGAGCGGCGCCGTGGGGCCGATCGAGGCGCAGGACGCGAAGGTCAAGGGCGCGGTCCACCACCCCGAGCCCATGCGCGTTGGCAAGACGCTTAGTGTGGAGCTCGAGCTGCCCGATGGCGCCGAGGCGCTCGTCTGCTGGATGCGGGCCCCCACGTGGGACGGCGAGTACTCCTACATCGAGGGCGCGGAGGGCTCGGAGTACACGCTCACCGATGCCGACCTGGGGTGCTACATCGCCTGCCGGGTGGACGCGACGGGCGTGGGCTACGTCTTCGAGGGCGACATCGAGAAGATTTCGATGCCGGTGCTCGAGGCGTCCGATTCCGTCGTCGGCTCCGGCGGCGTTGTTTACGTCTGCGACAGCGCTGGAGACTCTTGGTACCACAGCTACGACTGCGACGAGCTGAGTCGATTGCGTCAGCTGGGATACAGCACACGCGAGGTCCCGCTCGACGAGGCGAGGGCGTACTGCTCGCCTTGCCCGTACTGTATGCAATAGGTGTACCATATCCCCGCATTCATCCAGAGCCGGGGGAGAGAGTTGGCTCCCAGATCCCGGCACCAACCAGGCCATAGGCCAACGGTGGTAACGCCAACATCGATGAAAGGGGCTATCTCATGCAATGGATGTTCGAGGGGCTGTTCGACAAGCCGGTCGGGTCGCCTTACTTCCGCTCGCTTTCCAAGCAGGCGCGGTTTTGTCCGCGCTGCGGCCACAAGACCCGGCTCGCGGGCACGCTCAACCCGGATTGCGCCTATGAGGTCTGCGATCGCTGCGGGTACTTCTTCACGCTTCAGGCACCCGAATGGGCGTGCGTAGGCGAGAAGGCCAAGCCCTCGTCCTGCTTCACCGTTATTGAGGGAGGCGGTGCTCCGGGCGAGACCGGGGCATATAAACCTTTGAACTCATAAGAAATCCCCTCCGTAGCGAGCGGCCCTCTTCTGGCCCCTGCGGAGGGTATTATTGCTTTTGGACACAACTAGGACACAATGGTGAGTCTACCTGCGGAATCCTTCGTTGCCGTCCGTTTTCGTTGGTTGCCGTTACTTACCGTATTTCCCAAGCTCAGACGTTCGTCTGTTGCCGTTAGATACCGTTAGTATGCGCCTTCGCATGACCCTCTCAAGGCGGAGATCACCAGTTCGAATCTGGTACGGGCTACCAAATGTTAGCAGGTCAGAGATTCGTCTCTGGCCTGTTTTCGTTTCTGTCTGGGCGCTTCGCGCGCTTTTCCGGTGCCTTGCCGGGCATCGGTTATGTGCCTTTGTGTAACTGATAACCCCGTAGCTCTCGACCCGCTATAATTATTTGAAGCCTATGCAGATAGCGTGACCAAATAGCGTGACCATGGGCGGCACGACGTCCAAGGAACGAAAGGGAATAAGAATGGCAATCACACCCGCAGAAATCGACCAGCTCACCTTCTCTCCCTCCAAGCACGGCTATGACACCGACGAGGTTGACAACTTCCTCGAGCGCCTTTCCGGCGAGGTTGACGCGATGCTCCAGAAGATCGCTGACCTCAAGGGTCGTCTGAACGCCTCTGAGCAGCAGCTTGCTGCCGCCCAAGCCCAGGTTGCCCAGCTCCAGAACCAGCAGGCCGCCGCTCCCGTCGCCGAGGCCCCGGTTGCCGCTCCCGTCGCCACCACCGCCTCCGAGAGCCAGATCTCCAAGGTCCTCATCGTCGCCCAGCAGTCCGCTGACCGCATGGTCGCTGAGGCCCGTGACAACGCCGAGAAGATCCGCAACGACGCTGACCAGAAGGCCCGCGAGGTCATCCGTCAGGCCCTCGCCGAGAAGCAGAGCGAGCTCGACGAGATGGATCGCCTGAAGGCCTCCCGCGAGGAGTTCCGCGACCAGTACAAGGCCCTCCTCCAGCACTTCATGGATGACGCTGACAACGCGTTCTCCAACCAGTTCACCACGTCCGCCCCGACCGGCTCCGCTGCCATCGCTGCTCCGGCTGCGCCTGCCGCGCCTGTCGCCGATGCGGATGCCACGCAGCTTGCCCAGCCGGCCCAGCTGCCCATGTCCGGCGTTGACGTCGACGATCTGGACTAGTCTTAGGCTGTAAGCAGTGTTTGGGCGGGTCCCGTTTGGGGCCCGCCTTTTTCGTATGTGCGAGAGGGGAGACGGGATGCTACTCAAGGAGTTCTGCGCGGAGAACATGGAGCGCGTGCCTGCCGCCATCGAGGCGGGGGCGAAGCGAATCGAGCTCTGTGACAATCTCGCGTGCGGGGGCACGTCGCCTTCCGTGGGCGTCGTCCGTGCTGCCGTGCGCCTTTGCCGCGAACACGACGTCACCCTTATGGCGATGGTTCGCCCGCGCGGGGGAGACTTCGCCTATAGCGCCGACGAGCTCCAGATGATGGACGACGATATCGCCTCGCACGCGCGCTCTGGCGTTGACGGCGTCGTCTTTGGCTGCGCGCGCGACGGTCACCTCGATATCCTCGCGACGGAACGCCTGCTCTCTACGGCGTGCGCCTGTGCGGAGAGACCCCTGCAGGTCACCTTCCACATGGCGTTTGACGAGATTCTTCCGGAGGAGCAGCTCGGCGCCATCGACTGGCTCGCAGAGCATGGCGTCACGCGGATCCTCACGCACGGCGGCCCTGCTGGCACGCCAATCGAGGAGAACCTCCCGCGTCTGCGTGCCTACGTTGAGCGTGCCGTCGGCCGTATCGGCATCCTCCCCGGCGGCGGCGTCACCTGGCAAAACTGCGAGGAGCTCGCCCGCGCCCTCGGCGTCTCCGAGGTACATGGCACGAGGGTCGTTCGCCTCTAGCACCTGAGGCCTTGGGGCGGGCTCCCCTGGCGCTCGCACGCCGTTGTCGCGTCCGCCTGCCTGACGCACGCCGCGGCGCACACAAAAAAGAGGCGCTCCTCCGGATGGTCCGGGGGAGCGCCTTGGTATTAAGTACGAGGCGGGCCTATGAGCCGGGTTCTGTCTAGGACGACCATTTATCTACGACCAACGTTGCCGTTGGCCTCTAGCGCGCAACCCGAGCGCGGTGCGGGCAACACCATGGCGCTCCTATTTGCGTTTGCTCCGGATGGGGCTTGCCAAGCCGCCGTGTCGCCACGACGCTGGTGGTCTCTTACACCACCGTTTCAGCTTTTCCCTTAACGGGCGAACCCGCCAGTGGGAGTCTTCTTTTCTGCGGCGCTTTCCGTCGGGTTACCCCGCCTGGCCGTTAGCCAGCATCCTGCCCTGTGGAGCCCGGACTTTCCTCATGACCTGCGATCGCTCGCGGGTCCCGCGGTCGTCTAGCCCACCTCGCGGAAGCGATTGTAGCACGTGCGGGCTTCCGGATTGCGAAGGTATCCGGAAACACAAAGCTGGTATAGTGGCGGGCAAATTAACTCGCGCGTGGGGGCGCACGAGGCATAGCGAAGCCTTACCAGTGCCCGATTTGCGCATACAGGAGGTTAGCTATGTCGATGAACTTCAAGCGTCGCCTGCCCATCCCGCAGGAGATTCGCGAGGGTATGCCCCTCTCCGCCGAGCTCGCTGCCAAGAAGGTCGCCTTTGACGAGAAGGTCGCCCGCGTCATCACCGGCGAGGACCCGCGCAAGCTCCTCGTGATCGGCCCGTGCTCCGCGGACCGCGAGGATTCCGTGCTCGAGTACGTCACGCGCCTGGCAAAGCTCGCGGAGGACGTCGAGGATCGTCTCGTCATCGTCCCTCGCGTCTACACCGCGAAGCCCCGCACCAAGGGTACCGGCTACAAGGGCCTTCTCCACAGCCCCGATCCGGACGCCAAGGCTGACGTCCTCGAGGGTGTGAAGGCCATCCGTCACATGCACCTCGCGGTGGCGGAGGAGACCGGCTTCTTCACGGCTGACGAGATGCTCTACCCCTCCAACTACCAGTACCTCTTCGATCTGCTCGCCTACGTCGCCGTGGGTGCCCGCTCCGTCGAGAACCAGGAGCACCGCCTCGTCGCCTCCGGCGTCTCCGTGCCCGTTGGCATGAAGAACCCCACCGCCGGCTCGACCACGGTCATGCTCAACTCCATCTACGCCGCCCAGGCTCCGCAGGAGTTCATCTATCGTAACTGGGAGGTTACCACGCAGGGCAACCCGCTCGCCCATGCGGTTCTCCGCGGCTACATCGGCCTCGACGGTCGTAACTACCCCAACTACCACTACGAACACCTCGAGCGCCTCGCCGAGCGCTACACGAGGGAGAACTACGACAACCCGGCCGTCATCGTCGACTGCAACCATGACAACTCTGGTAAGCGCCCGTTCGAGCAGTTCCGCATCTGCAAGGAGGTGCTCGACTCCTGCCGACGCAGCGAGTCGATCCGCAACATCGTGCGCGGCTTCATGGTCGAGTCCTACCTCGAGGACGGTAACCAGCCCGTCGACGGTGGCGTCTACGGCAAGTCGATCACCGACCCGTGCATCGGCTGGGAAAAGACCGAGTACCTCGTGCGCGAGCTCGCCGAGAGGGCGTAACCGGGGATCGTTCGCCCCTAACTTATGCGCTTCTCTGGTGCCGATATGCAAATTGGTCTATCCGTCGGCGAAATGTCGGGGATAGGCAGCCAATTAATCGCTACCATGTTGTGAAACCCAATCACAACTCCACGCAGGAGAGACATGGTCGAGCTAACCCATACCATTAAGGACCCCATGGGTCTTCACTCTCGTTCCGTGATGCTCATTGCCGGCGAGGCCGCGCGGTGGGAGAGTACCTACACCGTAAGCCACTCGGACCGCTCCGCTGACGGCGAGGACGTGATCGGTCTCATGGGCCTGGGAGCCCACCTCGGCGACACCATCACCGTTAAGATCGATGGCCCGGACGAGGCGGATGCCTCTGAGTTCATGGCGCATCTCCTCCGGAGGCTCTAGTGGCGAAGGCCAAAGCCAAGACAAGGTCTGCTGATGCGACGTCGGGCGCCAACGCGGCCGGCGCCGCATCGTATCTGACGCCCGCGGTGGACGAGGTCTCGACGGCGGAGTTCGTTGACCGCAAGAGCCGCTTCATTGCGCACCTGACGCATATCGAGAGCGAGGACGAGGCAAACGCCTTCATCGAGAGCATTCGCCGCCAGCACTACGACGCTCGCCATAACGTTCCCGCCTGGATCCTGGCGGATGGTGCGGAGCGCCAGAGTGACGACGGGGAGCCCCAGCGCACGAGCGGCATGCCTACGCTCGAGGTCCTTCGTGGTGCGGGCCTCAGGGATTGCTGCTGCGTGGTGACGCGCTACTTTGGCGGCACACTCCTGGGCCCCGGCGGGCTTGTCCGCGCGTACACGACGGCGACGCAGCGCGCGGTCGAGGCAGCGCGCGAGGCAGGGCTTCTCGTGGAGAAGACACTCGTGACCGTCGTTGAGCTGACGATTCCCTATGCCATGCACGATCGCGTACGTGACCTCGCGGAACGCTCCGGCGCGCATGACCGTGGATCTGAGTACGGGGCGGATGTAACCCTCACGCTGGCGTTTCGCGCGGGTGAGGAAGCGGCGTTCGTGGATGCCATGCGCGAGATGGCCGCGGGCCAGGACCTCTGCCGCGTGAGCGAGCCGAGCTTCTCCGTGTTCTAGGGCGCGGCGTGGGCTCGGGCGCGTGCGCGGATGCCAGGCGTCGGTTGCCGGGTGCGCATTGCCGTCCCGCTATGCCTTACTGCCCTGCGAGAGCGTGGCGATCTGGTTCTCGAGCGCGTCGACGTCGCCAGTGAAGTGGTGCGTCCACATGCCGGTGACCCCAGCGCCCCGGCAGTTGTCGAGGTTGTCGTCGACGAAGAGGCACTCCTCGGGCGCGAGGTCGTAGCGGTCGCACAGGAGGAAGATCGCGGGGTCGGGCTTCATGAGGCGCTCCTCCGCAGAGACGACCACGCCGTCAAGGATGGGACGCGCGGGTGCGCGGTCGAGTTGCTCGAAGATCCTGTCCGAGGCGTTGGAGAGCACGTAGACGCCAAAGCCCGCGGCGTGCAGGCGACGCGCGAGGTCGTTCGTCGCCTCGAGGGGACGCGAGAGCTCCGGCCAGTGGTCAAAGCAGCTATAGAGGTTGGGGAGGAGCCGCTCCGGGATGTGGGCCTCCGCCACGCGCAGCATCGTGGCGTGGTCGATGGTGCCCGAGTCGAGCAGCGACCACTCCGCGCGGCCGAAAAGCGCAGCGTAGAGCAGGTCTGCGTCCTTCTCGTCCTCCGTGAAGGCGCTTGCGAACTCATGGCCGTCGAAGGTCATGAGGACGTTTCCCATGTCGAAGATGACGTTCCTGAGCAATGCCACGCGAACCTCCGTTCTCAAGGGGATTGTGGCTGCAATTGTGCGCCATGCGTCTCGCTGGGCCTCGTGCGGCGCCTGCCTTCGCGCCCGATTTCAGCGATGCTCCACGTTCCGCCCGCCGAACTTGTCGGCTTTTTCAGCGATGCTCCGTGTTTCGCCCGCCGAACTTGTCAACTTTTGTAAGGCACACGTAAGCGAATCCTCCATCTTTGGTGCACAATAGCGTGTATGTCTGTCTAGAAGGGGGATAGCTTGGACGTTTCGTTCGCGCACTTCATGGGGCAGGTTCTCACGAGCCCGCCCCTTGCGCTCACTACGCTTCTCACACTCGGCGTCATCTTCGTCAACGGCTGGACTGACGCTCCCAACGCGATCGCCACGTGCGTCACCACGCGCTGCATGCGCGTGAAGCCCGCCATCATCATGAGCGCACTGCTCAACTTCCTCGGCGTCCTCGTGATGACGAAGATCAACGCGAGCGTCGCCTCGACCATCTCCAACATGGTCGACTTCGGCGGCAATACGGAAGCCGCGCTCATCGCGTTGTGCGCCGCGCTCTTCTCGATCGTCGTGTACAGCGTGGGCGCCTCGGTGTTCGGCATCCCCACGTCTGAGAGCCACAGCCTCATCGCCGGCCTTACCGGTGCCGCCATCGCCATCCAGGGCGGCCTCGACGGCGTGAACGGCGAGGAGTGGATCAAGGTTATCTATGGCCTCGTCATGAGCCTGCTCTTCGGGTTTGCGATCGGTTGGCTCGTTTGCAAACTCGTGACCATCGTCTTTGCCGAGGCAGACCGCCGCAAGACGGATGGCTTCTTCCGCTACGCCCAGATCTTCGGCGCTGCCGCCATGAGCTTCATGCACGGCGCCCAGGACGGTCAGAAGTTCATTGGCGTGCTCTTCCTTGGAGTGGCGTTCTGCGGCGGTCAGTCCAGCGTCGAGGGCGTTGTCATCCCCGTGTGGCTCATGATGCTCTGCTCGATCACGATGGGCATCGGCACGAGCATCGGCGGCGAGCCCATCATCAAGAGTGTGGGCATGGATATGGTCAAGCTCGAGAAGTACCAGGGCTTTGCCGCGGACCTCGCGAGCTCGCTGTGCCTGCTCATCATGACCGAGCTCGGCATTCCCGTCTCCACCACCCACACCAAGACGAGCGCGATCATGGGCGTCGGCGCCGTGAAGCGCCTCTCCGCCATTAACTTTGGCGTCGTGAAGGACATGATGCTGACCTGGGTCTTCACGTTCCCGGGCTGTGGCCTCATCAGCTTCGCCATGGCCAAGCTGTTCATGTTCCTGTTCTAGGCGGCATTTGCCACGGCGGCAACTGTCGCGGCCCGTCGCCCCTGCCAGCGGGCCCGCCGCTACTCCGCGGGCGCCGCGGCTCGCACGTCAGGTACCGTCTCCGGCGTTGTCGCCGGTAGCTCACCCCAACGTCCCCAATCGAGAGGAACCGACATGGCTCGTAAGAGCGACTCCTTCTACTTCGACAACTACAACTCCTGCGCTGACAACATCTGCAAGGCCGCGCACCTGCTCGAGGGCATCATGCGCGACTACAATCCCGCGGAGCTCGAGAAGCACATGGACGAGATGCACGAGATCGAGCAGTCCTCCGACGACCTTCGCCACGGCATGATGGACACCCTCCTCAGGGCCTTCATCACCCCGATCGAGCGTGAGGACCTCGCAAGGCTCAGCTCCAGCCTTGACGATGTCACGGACTACATCGAGGGCGTCCTCCATCGTCTTTACTATGACAACATCCAGGAGCTCACGCCCGGCGCGCTCGAGATGGTGACGATGCTCGTGAAGGCGGCCGAGGAGGTTCGCAACATGATCGCCGAGCTTCCCAACTTCAAGAAGCCGGAGTCCCTCCACGAGCATGTCATCTCGATCAACACCCTCGAGTCCGTGGGCGACGAGATCTTCCTCCGCATCATGCGAGAGCTCCACATGACCGAGACGGACCCTCTCCGCGTCCTCGGCATGCGCGAGATCTACACCGTCCTCGAGAGCTGCCTCGACGCGTGCGAGCGCGTTGCTGACGGCGTCGAGGGCATCATCATGCAGAACAACTAGGTGCTGTCTTGATTCGCCTGTTCGCATCAGACCTTGACGGGACGCTGCTGGGCGCCACGCATTCCGTGACGTGCCCGGTGGCGGCCTCGATCCGTCGCGTGGTCGATGCGGGCGCGCGGTTCACCATCGCCACGGGGCGTACCTTTCGCCGCCCCGGCGACTTTGGCTTTGGGGACCTCCCGTGTGACGTCGTCTGCGCGAACGGCTCGATCGTCCTCTCGAGGGAGGGCGAGCTGCTGCGATTCGCCACGCTCGACCCGGCGTTTGTCGAGGAGGCGCTCACGGCGTTTCCCGAGGCGCCGTTTCTGTGCATCGGCAGGCGTCACAGCTACGTCTGCACGTCTCGCGAGGCCTATGACGCGGAGTACGTCGCCCATGGCCTTGTGAAGCGCGTTAAGGATTACGTTCGCCTGCGCGCCATGCACGCGCCCGGAATGCGCGCGGCGGACGAGATGCTCTACGATCAGACGCCCTCCGCCATCCTCGAGAACGAGATCTGCAAGATCAACTGCCGCACGACTGACCCCGGTCTGATTCGCGAGCTCGACGCCTTCTTTGCGGAGCGCTCTGACAAGGTGGTCAACGCCCCCTTCAACCCGAGCATGTTCGAGGTGACGCGCGCGGGCGTTGACAAGGGCGAGGCGATTGCCTGGCTTGCGGCCAACTATGGTATCGGAGAGGATGAGGTCGCCGTCTACGGAGACGGCGGCAACGACATCGCCATGCTCGAGAGGTTTGCGCCCCTCGGACATGCGTACGCGCCCCATGGCGCCTGTGATGACGCGAAGCGCGCTGCCAGCGAGGTCATTGGTTCGAACGTCCTCTACGCTGTGCCCAGGCACATGGTGCGAACGGTCCACGGCAGCGCGAAGTGAACCATGCCACATACTGGAACCTTGTGTAGAGATGTTGAGCGGTAAACAAGCTCTGCTATGATGCACGGGACGGATCAGAAAGAGGGAGGCCGATGGCCGAGAAAAACACGGATGGCGAGCGTTTCCAGGAGTTCGTTCGCCTTATCTCCTCGACGGAAAAGGAGATTCAGCGCATCCGTGCGGTGGAGTGCGAGCGTCTGGGCCTTCGTGGCGCGGACCTCATGTGCCTTTACTATCTCGGCCGCTCCTCCACGGGCATGACGGCGGCAGAGCTTGCTCGCACGGCCGGCGTCACTCGCGCCGCCGTGTGCCGTACGATTGCGAGCCTCAGCGAGGCTAAGCTCGTCGAGGTCAAGGATGACCCAGAGTCGACCACACGCCGCTATCGCGCCGAGATCTGCCTCACGCAGGCTGGCCGTGAGCTCATGGGTCGCGTCGATCAGGCGATTTCGCGCGTCATGTCGAGGGTCGACTCGGCGCTCGACGGCCGCTCGCGCGTTCGCCTGTATGACTCCCTCGAATCCGTCCTTGAGTGTCTTCACGGCATCGGCCGTTAGCGCTCAGGCGTCCATCGAAGCGTTGCGATGGGTCACGAGGCCTCTATTCTTGTGGGCCTTGCCTTCGCACGCGTGAAAAGGAAGAGGGTTCACCATGGCCGTTCGCATCATCACGGACTCCGCGTCTGATATAACCCCGGAAGACATCGAGGCCGCCGGAAGCCCGGCGCTCACTGTCCTGCCCCTGAGCATCACCTTTGGCTCGGATACCTATGCCGACAGCGTTGACCTCACGCACAAGCGCTTCTACGAGCTCCTCGTCGAGTGCGATGACCTGCCGAAGACCGGCCAGGTGAACCCGTATGCCTTCGAGGGCGCCATTCGCGAGGCACGCGAGGCGGGGGAGGATGCCGTTGTTATCACGGTCTCCGGAAAGCTCTCCGGCACGTATGAGAGTGCCGTTTCCGCTGCGTCTGGCTTTGATGGCGGCGTCTACGTCGTTGACAGCCGCAACGTTTGCGTGGGTGAGCGCGTCCTCGTCGATTATGCCCTGCGCCTCGTGGGGGAGGGCCTTACCGCGGCGGACATCGCCACCGCCCTCGAGCAGGTGCGCGACGACATCTTCGTCGTGGGTCTGCTCGACACGCTCGAGTATCTCCGTCGTGGCGGGCGCGTGCCTGCCGCCGCCGCTGCCGTGGGTCAGCTGCTCTCCATCAAGCCGGTCATCTCCGTCGAGGATGGCGAGGTCGTCGTGCTGGGTAAGGCGCGTGGCTCCAAGAACGGGCGCAACCTCCTGACCCAGCAGATCGAGAAGTCCGGCGGCATTGACTTCTCGATGCCGATCGCGCTTGGCTACGCCGGTCTCGACGACGTCCTGCTCAGGAAGTACATCGAGGACTCCCGTGGCATCTGGGAGGCCAATGTGTGCGCCGATGACCTGCCCGTTCACTCCGTGGGAGCGACGATTGGCATCCACGTCGGCCCCGGTGCGATCGCGTTGGCGTTCTTCAAGAAGAGCGCTTAGGCTGCCGCGCTTTGTCCGGTGGGGCTCACGACCCGGTGGGCCGCAGGCCGTCGGGCCGTGCTTGCCGCTGGACCGCCGCGCCGCCCAGGCGCTTGCTGCCGCCCACCAGGGAATGACTCGCGAGGGCGGTCATTTGCGAGGTTGCTCTGCGTTCGTTCGGGTACACTTCACTACGCAACAATTTCGTAACAGAGAATCCTGCCACGCAACGTGCGCCGCCGAGGCTGCGCGGACGCCGTGCGCAGGCCGGGAGGGCACGCATGGCAAAGAACAAGTACGACATCAGGACCCAAGACTATAAGACCCAGCGTACGATGGCGAAGACGTTCGCCTACATGCTCATCGGTTGGGGTACCCTCCTGGTCATTACCGGCTGCCTCTACGTGTATGGCGCGATTACGACCCCGGGTTCAAATAGCTCCAATATGGCGGCCATCGCCGGCGCGTCCTTCGCACTTATCGGCATCGTGCTCATTGTTCTTGGCGCGCGCAACATCGTCGCGACCAAGGCCAAGAACAAGGAGGGCGAGAAGTCCGAGACCAAGGCCTTCACTGCCGTTACCGGCGCCGTTCGCAAGCTGCACTTCCAGGGCGCCGCTGCCGACGTCTTCGATTCTGAGATGAATATCGTTGACGGGTCTGGCAACACCGTGTTCGAGATTAGCGGTAGGACGGGCGCCTTCGGGCCCAAGGCCGAGATTCGCGCGGCGGGCGGCTCCGTCCTCGGCTCGGTTCGCGGCCAGGTCATCTCTACCAGCCACGTCTATGACATCAAGCTTTCTAACGGCCACTCTGTTCGCCTTGTCCGCGACCTGCTGAAGACTCCCCACACCATCGCGGTCGGTGAGACGGATTGGAAGATCAAGGGCGATGATCTTCTCAACTTTGACTTCAAGCTTCGCGACTCCAAGGGCACGCTCGCTCTGTCCGGCTGCCGCCGTGCCGATTCCCACAACATCGAGATTAGCGATACCGCCCATGATGACCTCTGTGTTGCCATCGCTGTCGTGATGCTCCACATCAGTCAGCAGCACCACATCGAGGTGCTCGAAAGCGAGCGCATCGCTAACGAGAACCCGATGGGCCCGTCGATTCTCGACGAGCTGATTGGCGGCAACAACAGGAGCTAAACGCCTGTGGCTTGCACGTTCTGGGCCAGAGAGGATCGGCTAATGCGAACGCCCGCTTCTGGACCGATGCGGTTCGGCTAGCACTAACGCTTGCGAGCGGTCGTTTTTGAACCGGCGCGGTTTGGCTAATGCGACGACTTGGGAGGGTCCGGCATATGTCCGGGCCCTCCTTTTGTTCGAATCAATGTCTCGCTGCCTTGTTTTGCCGTTGGATTGACGCGGGGAAGTGCCGGAAAGTCCCTTAAATGCGAAAGTGAGCAGCCAAGTGGCGCCCGTGCGAGTAGACGGTCGATTTGCGTTTGAAAACCCGCAGGTAGATCGATTGACGTTCTATGGGCTACTTTGGCAGGTTTGATTTGGCTGCTCACTTTCGGTATCCCTTCATTTCTCGGCGTATGCTGGAGCGCGTTGACGCGCGTTATTTGGGAGGGGTGTGGCTCGAGGCTGTAACCCAGCTCGTATCCTTGAGCGAATTGACGCGCATTTTTGGAAGGATTGATCATGCTTGATGCTCTTGCGGTGTTCGTTGGCGGAGGCGCTGGGTCTGTTGCACGATGGCTCATCTCGCTTGCGCCATTTGGGTCCACTGCGGATGCGGGGTTTCCCGTTGCCACCTTCGTCACGAACGTGATTGGCGCCTTTTGCATCGGCTTTATCGTTGGCCTCGCCGTTCCCGCTTCGCTTCCTCCCAAGACGACGCTTCTGCTCAAGACCGGATTCTGCGGCGGATTCACGACCTTCTCCACCTTCGCCCTTGAGGCATCGGGACTCTTCGAACGCGGCAACTGGTTTGTCGGCGGGGGATACGTGGTGCTCAGTCTCGTGCTTGGCGTCTTGGCCTGCTTTGCTGGTCAGCTCGTTGCCGGTGGACTGTGCCCGCGTGTTTAGGGGATATCGATTCGGCGGCTTGGGTATACGTTTTCTGTATCGCGTGCTGCCGGGCCGCTATCGCGCGAGCCTCGAGCTCCTCGGCTGATCGAAGGTGCGTGTTATGGCAATCATCCTCATAGCTGTTGGTGTCGTCAGCGTCGCCTATGGTGCCGCTATGGGCGTCTTGTATCCCGCTCGTGGGTTCTTCCTTGCGTGGATAGTCGTGGGTGCGGCGCTTCTTGCCGCAGGATGGGCACATCGAATAGGTGCCTGGCAAACGCTCCCCGTATGGACCCGCCGGATTGCCGTTGCCGTGATGGCTCTGCTTGCGTGCGGTGTTTTTGCAGGTTGCGCGCTCATCATGCGCGCGGCCGTCTCGACTCCGCCGGCGAACCTAGACTGCATCATCGTCCTCGGGGCGAATCTCAACGCGGATGGCTCTCCCAAGGAGACGCTTCGCTATCGCCTGGATGAGGCCGTGACTTATCTGGAGCGGAACCCGGAGACCGCGTGTATCGTCTCCGGCGGCCAGGGTCCTGACGAACCATGCAGCGAGGCGGAGGCGATGGCCCGCTACCTTGAGGCCGCGGGCGTAGATGCCTCGCGCATTCTGCTTGAGGACCGTTCGACCACCACGGCCGAGAACCTGCGCTTTTCCGCGGCGCTCCTCGATTCCCCGGACGCCTCCGTGGGCGTCGTCACGAATGACTTCCACGTGCTGCGCGCCACCCGCCTCGCGCGTCGCCAGGGGCTGTCCAGCGTCTATGGCATTTCAGCACCCACAAACCCCCTCTACCTGCCGCAAGCCTGCGTTCGCGAGTGTGCGGCGCTTGCGAAGGACGCCATGGTCGGAAATCTCTAGTTGGAGGTTGCCATGAACGACAAGCACCTGACCGAGGGCGCCAAGCCCGACGTTGCCCCCGGCCCTCATCAGCCTGCCGTCGCGCCGCTCGATATGTCTCACCCCTCAGACGAGCCCTTCGATGTCACGTATCACAAGGGCCCAGTCATCCTCCGAGGAGACCTCATCCCCGAGCGAAGCACGACGGAGGAACTCCTCAACTCCGAGGATTCGACCGAGTGGCTCCACATGGATCCCTGGCGCGTTCTTCGCATCCAGTCCGAGTTTGTCGATGGCTTTGGCGCCTTGGCCGATCTCGGCCCCGCCATCTCCTGCTTTGGCTCGGCCCGCACCAAGCGCGATGATCCAATGTATGCCGCGGCGCGCCGCGCAGGAAGGCTTCTTGCCCAGCGTGGCTTCGCCGTCATCACAGGTGGCGGCCCCGGCATCATGGAGGCAGCAAACAGGGGAGCGGCGAGCGCGCGTGGCAAGTCTGTGGGCCTCGGCATCGAGCTGCCGCATGAGGAGGGTATGAACCGCTGGGTTAACCTCGGCATGACGTTCAGGTACTTCTTCGTGCGCAAGACGATGTTCGTCAAGTACTCGAGCGGCGCGATCGTGTTTCCTGGTGGGTTCGGCACGCTCGACGAGGGCTTCGAGCTACTCACCCTCATCCAGACTCATAAGGTCAAGAGCATGCCGGTCGTCATGTTTGGCTCGGAGTACTGGCGCGGCCTCTTCGATTGGATCGAAGGCCCCGTGATGGATGCGGGCATGATCTCTCCGCTCGATCCTGAGCTCGTGAAAGTCACGGATGACGTGGACGAGGCGGTCGAAATCGTTACGTGCGGCCGCTCGCTCGTGTAAGCTGTGTCACTGAAACGTAGGATAATCGCCGGAACGCCGGAACGCCGGAACGCCGGAACGCCGGAACGCCGGAACGCCGGAACGCCGGAACGCCGTATCGCCGCCTGTCGAGGGCGACGTGGGAAAGGACAGTCACATGGAGCGCATCGCGAGCTTCTCCGTCAACCACCTTCTGCTCGAGCCGGGCATCTACGTGAGCCGCATCGATCGTGACCCTGCGAGCGGTATGGCGGTCACCACGTTCGACCTGCGCCTTACCGCCCCCAATGACGAGCCCGTCATGAACACGGCGGAGTGCCACACCATCGAGCACCTGGGCGCGACCTTCCTGCGCAACCATGCCGAGTGGGCCCCGCGCGTCGTCTACTTTGGTCCGATGGGCTGTCGCACGGGCTTCTACCTCGTAGTCTTTGGCGAGGTCTCCTCCGAGGAGATTCTGCCGCTCGTCCGCGAGATGTTCGAGTTCGTCCGCGACTTCGAGGGCGAGATTCCGGGTGCCAGGCCCGAGGAGTGCGGCAACTACCTCGACCAGAACCTCGGCATGGCCAAGTGGCTCGCCGCGCGCTACCTCGAGCGCGACCTCGACGGCATTGACGAGGCGCACCTCAACTACCCCACGGGTGAGTAGCCTGGGTTCGAGATAATCGTGGCTGATTACCAGCACATAGATCACGGCTTCGAGCCTGTCTATGACGAAAGCTCCCGAGTTCTTGTGCTCGGGAGCTTTCCTAGCGTGCTATCGCGCGCGAATGACTTCTACTACGGCAACCCGCAGAACCGCTTCTGGCGCGTCATGGCCTCTTGCCTGGGCGAGCCCACGCCTACGTCCATCGCCGAGAAGCGCGGGATGCTGCTTGCGCATGGCATCGCCCTCTGGGACGTCATCGCCAGCTGCGACATTCGTGGCTCGAGCGACGCGAGCATCAAGAACGTCGTGCCTGTCGACGTCACGCGCGTCACGTCCGCGGCACCCATCGAGGCCATCCTATGCAACGGTGCGACGTCGGGGCGGCTTTACCATCGGTACCTCGAGGCCATAGCAGGTCACGCTGCCATCGTGATGCCCTCGACCAGCCCGGCAAACGCCGCGTGGTCGCTCGATCGTCTCACAGGGCGTTGGGCAGAGGAACTTGCGGCGCTTGACGTTCGCTAGCGGCCTTCCTCCCGTTCGACGATACGAGCCTCGAACACGTTGATCGTGTCGACGTCAGGGCAACAGAAGCGCGCACATCCTGGCTCGTTGCCGGGAACGGAACCACCGTAGCGCAAGATGTCCACATAGGGAAATGCGACGTGGGCGGCCATGGGGCAGAGCTTGCCGCGCTCGGTGTTGAAGTCCCAGGTGTCACCCGGCTTATGCCCGTGGTGGCAAGGGTGGGCGCCGATTCGCTCCGTAAGCGTTATCTGGATGCGGGGCCTGCGAGCCATGGGCTCCTCCTCGGGGTTGTTGGCGTGTGAGTGCTCCTAGGCGTGGTCGACCTCGGCGATGCGGTCGAGGTAAAGCTCGATGGGGATGCCCTTGAACTTGTCCTCGTTGTGCTCGCACCTGACGAGAAGGTCGCGAACGACGTCCATCGCTCGCCGGGTCGACGCGACGAGCCCCGCGCCGCCGAGCATGTCGGCGATGAGGACGGCGGAGAAGATATCGCCCGTGCCGGGGAAGCGTACGGGCACCTCGTCATAGGGGAGAGCCGCGAGCTCGCTGCCTGCGCCCTCGCTCACGAGCGTGGTGTGCTCGCCATCCACGGCGCAGCTCGTGACGACGACCTTGGCGGCGCCCAGCTCGTGCATCCCGGCAACGAGTTCCTTTGCCTCCGCGCGCGTCAGGCCCTCCGCGCCCGGAGCAGTCCTCTCGGTGAAGAGGCTCGTCAGGAAGGCCGCCTCGGTGAAGTTGGGCATTACGACGTCCGCGCTGCCGCACATCTCACGCATGAAGCCGACGGTCGCCTCGCTTACGCCGTTGTAGAGCTTGCCCTCGTCGCCCATGATCGGGTCGACGAAGACGGTGGCTCCCGTCTCGTGTCGCGCGCGGCAGAAGTCTGCGACGAGCTTCGTCTGCTCCTCGCTCACCAGAAAACCCGTTGCCACGGCGTCGAATTCAAAGCCGAGCTTCCCCCAGGCGTCGATGGCCCCGCGCATGTAGCCCGTGGTCTCGAGGATGTCGAAAGTGCCGTAGTCGAGCGTGTTGGAGACGAGCGCCGTGGGCAGGTTGAACACCTGATGGTGCGCGGAGGACAGGATGGGGATCATGGCGGCGAGGGCGACCTTGCCGTAGCCGGCCATATCGTTGACGAGCAGGATGCGCTTGGAATTGGCGTTGTCTTCCATGGGGCTCCTTGGGTCTTGGGCTGTCATGCTTCGCGTGGGGCGTTTACACGGAGTGGGCGATTACCCCTCGATGAGGTCGATCTGGCACATGCGCATGGTGGTGAGGGCTGCCTCGTGGGTCTCCGGCGTGACGCCGGCACAGAGGCTTGGGTTGACGCGGACGGGAACCTCGGGCATGAACGCCTTGATAAGCAGCGCGTTGCTCACGACGCAGATGTCCGTGCAGAGGCCGCAGAGCTCGACCGAGGCCACTCCGCCGCCATGGGCGTTCTTGTCGAGGAGCCAGGAGGCGAGTGCGGTGGAGCCAAAGGTACGCTTCTCGAAGACCTTCGCGTTGCGGGCGCGGCGGACGAGGTCGCAGACGGGGGTGAGCTTCCAGCCCGGCGTCCCCTTGATGCAGTGGGGGACGGGGAGGTGCTTGCCCTCCTGGGTCTCGAGGTAGTCGTCGCGGTGAGTGTCATAGGTGAAGACGACGGTTCCCTCGAACGTGCGGGCGTGCTCTGCGACATCACTCGCGATCGCCGCCGCCTCGGGCGTGCCGAGAGAGCCGTCCACGAAGTCATTCTGCATGTCGATGACGAGCAAGTAGTCGCGAGCCATTGCATCTCCTATCGGTGATGGTGTGGGGCGCATGCAAATGTGCACTTCCGGCTGTGCATTTAAACAAGGATAACGCAGGCGAAACCTAAGGAAAGAGTGAGAGAGGGACGCATGCTAAGGATTTCGTGTGGCAGGGGCACTTGACGCGCTATCATAGTCAAGTTGGAAATCCGCGCGAGCGACACGCATCGCGCAAAGGCACGGCGCCAACGGGCGCTTCGTCATGGGGAAGGATCGTACATGAACGTTCTCGTCATCAACGCAGGCAGCTCCTCGCTCAAGTATCAGCTGCTCGATGTCGACACTCGCGAGGTCTACGCCAAGGGCAACTGCGAGCGTATCGGCATCGAGGGCTCCTTCATCGGCCACTCCGAGATGGGCGGCAGCAAGCAGCAGCTCGACGTTGCCCTGCCTGATCACAAGACGGCCATTAAGCACGTCTTCGAGATTCTCGAGAGCGTTGACAAGCCCATCGACGGCATCGGCCACCGCGTCGTTCAGGGCGGTTGGTACTTCCCCGAGTCCAAGGTCGTCACCGACGAGACCCTCGCCTGGGTCCGCGAGGTCGCCCCGCTCGCCCCGCTCCACAACTACGCCGAGGCTGACGTCATCGAGATCTGCCGCGAGATGTTCCCGGAGATCGGCAACGTCATCGTCGCTGACACCTCCTTCCACTACAACATGCCCGCCGAGGCCCACAACTACGCCCTCCCGAAGGACGTCGTCGACAGCCTGCACATCCGCAAGTACGGCGCCCACGGCACCAGCCACCGCTTCATCTGGCGCACCGTCGACGAGGTCTCCAACCACACCGCTCACAAGGTCGTGAGCTGCCACCTCGGTTCCGGTGCTTCCCTCTGCGCCATCAAGGACGGCCAGTGCATGGACACCACCATGGGCCTCACCCCGCTCGATGGCCTCATCATGGGCACCCGTTGCGGCACCGTTGACCCGGCCACCGTCTTCTACCTCTCCCGCGAGGGTCACTACTCCATCGACGAGATCGACACGATGATGAACAAGCAGTCTGGCCTCGCCGCCATTTCCGGCGTCTCCAGCGACTGCCGCGACATCGAGGCCGGTGCCGCCGAGGGCAACGAGCGCTGCCAGATGGCCATCGACATGTGGAGCTACCGCGTCGCCTCCCAGTTCGCCACCATGGTCCAGGCCATGAACGGCGTTGACACCATGGTCTTCACCGCTGGCGTTGGCGAGAACTCCGCTCACATGCGTAAGGAGGTCGTGAACCGCCTCGCTTGGATGGGCGTCAAGATTGACGACGACAAGAACGCCGTCCGCAGCGACGATCCGCGTGAGATCTCCACGCCGGACTCCAGCCTGCACGTCTGGGTCATCCCGACCAACGAGGAGCTCATGATCGCCCTCGACGTCAAGGCCCTTCTCGGCTAAGAGTCGCGTCACACATAGACTGCGCCAGGCGGGCGGCGGCGAGCTTCGAGGCTCGCCGCCGCCTTTTTGTTTCAACCCAATTACACTACTTTTTAGTAGGATTTATAAAATCGCGGTAATTGGGTACAGTAGACCCAACATCCCAACCAGCACTCCTATTCTGGGATTCAAGTCATAGGGAAGGATTACCCATGAGCAACAGCACCTACAGCAGGCGTCAGTTCATCACCCTCGGCCTCGGCGTCATGGGCGGTACCGCCCTCCTTGGCCTCGCTGGCTGCTCCGATGGCCCTGCTGCCACCTCCGGCACGGCTGCCACCTCCGGCGCCGCCGCTTCCGCCACCGGCATCGACAAGGACGCCTTCAACGCGCTCGTCGCCTCCGTCGAACCCGCTGCCGATGACGTTATCGCAGCCAACCCCTGGGCATCCGCGATCAAGAGCGCCGGCAAGTTCCGCCTGGGCGCCACCCGCACCTCGACGATCTTCTCCCAGCTCGACGAGCAGGACGGCAAGGTCTACGGCTTCGACGCCGGCATCTACCTCGGCCTCGTCCGCTACATCCTCGGCGACGAGAACAGCTACGAGTACACGCAGGTCACCTCTGACACGCGTGAATCCGTCCTCCAGAACGACACGGTCGACGCCGTCTTCGCCAGCTACACCATCACGGACAAGCGCAAGCAGGTCATCTCCTTCGCCGGTCCGTACATGAGCACCCAGTACGCCATCCTCGTCCTCGACGGCAACACCGACATCAACTCCGTCGATGACCTCGCCGGCAAGAAGGTCGCCGTCCAGTCCGGCTCCACCGGCCCCGAGGTCGTGGGCCAGTTCGCCCCCGAGGCCGAGATCCAGGAGTTCTCGAAGGATGACGAGTGCCGTGCCGCCCTCGAGCAGGGCCGCGTTGACGCCTACGTCGTCGACAACACGCTCCAGATGGGCAGCGTCATCAAGAACCCGGGCAAGTACCGCATCGCCGGCGAGCCGTTCGGCCCCGAGGAGTACCTCGGCATCGGTGTCCAGCTCGACAACACCGACGCCGTCGACTTCATCAACGACTTCCTGAAGAAGTTCGAGGATGATGGCAAGTGGGCCGAGCTCTACAAGATCGTCCTCGCCGACCGCTGCGGCATCGACACGGTCCCCGAGCCGCCGGCGCTCGGCGCCTAGGCTCCCATCCGGGGCACCGCCTGAGGATGCGCGCCCCGCGCCCTTGGCAAGTCCTTAGATAGTCCGGGGCCCTCCGTCCGTCTGGGCGGCGGGCCCCTTTCCCTGTAAGGAGGTACGATGGGGCTTCCCGAGCTAATCTCCGGATACGGTCCTCTGTACCTGACCGCGCTTCTGACGACGTGGCGCCTCACGCTCGTCTCGTTCGCGCTCGTCATGGTGTTCTCCGTGCTCGTGACCGTCATGCGCGTCTCGCCGTTCAAGCCGCTGCGCCTGCTCGGCGACGTCTACGTGCAGATCTTCCGCAATATTCCCGGAGCGGTGCTCCTGCTCATCGTGGTGTACGCGCTCCCTCACCTGAAGCTTCTGCTCGACTACGAGCCGAGCGTCATCCTCGCGACCGTCCTGCTCGGTACGGCGTTTGGCTCTGAGAACTTCATGTCGGGCATCAACACCGTCGGTGCCGGCCAGATCGAGGCGGCGCGCTCCATCGGCCTGTCCTTCGGCCAGATCCTGCGCAAGATCGTCATTCCCCAGGCTCTGCGTTCCACCGTGCTTCCCATGACGAACCTCTTCATCGCCGTCATGCTCACCACGGCGCTCGGCTCCCAGGTGCCCATGACGCCGCAGGAGCTTACGGGCGCGGTCACCTACATCAACACGCGTGAGTCCGCGGGCATCGTGACGTTCTTCGTCTCCGCCGCCGGCTACATCTCGACCGCCCTGGTGGCCGGTTTCGTCGGCAATGCCATCGATAAGAAGGTCAGGGTGATCCGATGAGCGCAAAGACCATGAGGGACGCGCTCTACGAGGAGCCGGGCCCCAAGACGCGCAAGAAGATGATCGTCGGCACGGTCATCTCGCTCGCGCTGCTCGTCGCCCTCGCGGCGTGGGTCGTGTACCGCTTCTGGGTCACCGGCCAGCTCTCCGCAAGGTACTGGGAGCTCTTCTCCTGGCGCACGACGTGGCGCTTCCTGCTCAAGGGCCTTGAGGGCACGTTCGCCGTAGCCCTCACCGCCGCGGCGCTCTCGCTCGTCCTCGGCATGCTGCTCATGCTGGGGCGCACAAGCCACTTCCGCGTCCTGAGCGCCGTCTGCGCCGTGCTCACCAACGTGCTTCGTGGCGTCCCGAGCCTCCTGTTCATCTACTTCTTCTTCTTTGCGATGCCCAACCTCGGCATTAAGATGCCGGCGTTCTGGATGCTGTGCGTCCCGGTGACGCTCGCCGCCTCCGGCGTCCTCGCGGAGGTCTTCCGCGCGGGCGTGAACGCCGTGCCGCGCGGCCAGACCGAGGCGGGCCTCTCGATCGGCCTGACTCGCTGGAAGGTCAAGACGAAGATCGTGCTGCCGCAGGCGATCCGCTTCGTCATCCCGTCGCTCATCAGCCAGCTCGTCGTCGTCGTGAAGGACACGGCGCTCGCGTATGTCGTGAGCTATCCTGACCTTATGCAGAACGCCCAGGTCCTGCGCACCAACTATGACGCGCTCGTATCGACGTACCTCGTGGTTGCCGTCATCTACATCCTCATTAACAGCCTGATCAACGAGGCCGCGGTCACCGTCTCGCGCCGTACTGGCGTCAAGATCATCCGCTAGCGGCACTTGCCAAGGGAGAGAGTTATGAACCAGACATCCGCGGGCGAGCAGCCCGTCATCGAGCTCCGCCACGTCGACAAGCACTACGGCGCCCTCCACGTCCTGAGGGACGTCAACCTCGAGATCGGCAGGGGAGAGGTGCTCGTCGTCATCGGCCCGTCGGGCTCCGGCAAGTCGACGCTGTGCCGCACGATCAACCGCCTCGAGACGATCGACTCCGGCGAGATCCTCATCGAGGGCGAGCCGCTGCCGCAGGAGGGCAAGGAGCTCGCGCGCACCCGCGCCGAGCTCGGCATGGTCTTCCAGCAGTTCAACCTCTTCGCACACAAGACCGTGCTCGAGAACGTGACCCTCGGCCCCATCGAGGTCCTCGGTCTTTCCAAGCAGGAGGCCGAGAAGCGCGCCATGTCCCTGCTCGAGCGCGTCGGCGTGGCCGAGCAGGCCGCCAAGGTGCCCGCGCAGCTCTCCGGCGGCCAGCAGCAGCGCGTCGCCATCGCGCGCTCGCTCGCCATGGGCCCGAAGGCGATGCTCTTCGACGAGCCCACGAGCGCCCTCGACCCCGAGATGATCAATGAGGTCCTCGATGTCATGACGGAGCTCGCTCGCGGCGGCATGACGATGGTCGTCGTCACGCACGAGATGAACTTCGCGCGCCGTGTCGGCAACCGTGTCATCTTCATGGCGGACGGCGCCATCGTCGAAGAGGGCACGCCTGACGAGTTCTTCGACAACCCAAAGACCCAGCGCGCCCGTGATTTTCTCAACTCGATCAAGGAGCACTAAGGCATGGTGGAGAACGAAGCTCAAACCAAGACGTCTCAGAGCCGTAGGCCCATCATTCTTGTCGCTACGCGTTATGAGGAGGGCCACCTCCACAAGACCGAGAAGCTCGCGCCCAACGAGTGCGGTGCCACCGTCTTCATCGACGCGATTCTCGCGGCAGGCGGTCTTCCCGTACAGATGGCCCTTACGGATGATGAGGACGTGATTGACCAGTACGTTGAGCTGGCGGACGGTGTTGCCATTCCCGGCGGCCCGGATGTCGACCCCAAGCTCTGGGGAGACGAGCGTCCCTATGACGAGTCCCTTCTCTGCCACGTTCGCGACGCCTGCGAGGTTCCGCTCGTTCGCAAGGTCGTGCAGGCCGATAAACCCCTGTTCACGACGTGTCGCGGAACCCAGGTGCTCAATGTCGCCCTTGGCGGCTCGCTAGATATGGACGTGCCGTCAATCTCCCGCCGGGAGGGGTCTACCTCGCACGATCACGCAGACCTCCTCACGAGGACTTGTCATGAGGTCGAGATCGACGAGGGGAGTCTCCTTGCGCGCGCGAGTGGTTCGCGTGGCTACTGCGTCAACTCGGCGCACCATTGCTGCGTGAAGGATTTGGGCGACGGCCTTGTGCTCTCCGCGTCATCCGATGACGGCATCCCCGAGTGCGTCGAGATGCCGGGGAAGCGCTTCGTGCTTGGCGTGCAGTGGCATCCCGAGTACACGTGGGAGAAGTGCGAGGAGGACTTCAACCTCTGGAAGGCGTTCGTCGCGGCGTGCTAACGTAACGAAAAGCCATCTCACGCATAGATAATCTAGTATGAATGGCCATACGATTAGACATCTATAAACGTATGGCCATTTTCTGTTTGCACGCGGTTAAGACGTGTTGGAAGGAATTGTTATGGCTCAGGACCTCATTTTCACGAAGCCCATCTTCCACGAGAAGATTTGGGGAGGCCGTAGGCTCGACACGGTCTTTCACTATGACATCCCCGAAGGCGCCATTGGCGAGTGCTGGGCCATCAGCGCGCATCCCGCGGGTGACTGCGAGGTCGTGGACGGGCCTTACGCGGGCAAGACGCTCTCTCAGCTTTGGGACGAGCATCATGAGCTGTTCGGCGATGCGGAGGGCGATCGCTTCCCGCTGCTGATTAAGATCCTCGATGCCGATGGAGACCTCTCGATCCAGGTGCACCCTGATGACGAGTATGCCGCCATCCACGAGAACGGAAGCCTTGGCAAGTGCGAGTGCTGGTATGTGCTCGATTGCGATCCGGGTGCCACGATCATCGTTGGGCAGAAGGCTAAGGACCGCGAGGAGTTTGCCAAGCTCGTTGAGGAGGGCCGCTGGGGCGACCTTGTGAACGAGGTGCCCATCCACAAGGGAGACTTCTTCCAGATTGACGCAGGCACGCTTCACGCCATCAAGGCGGGTACGCTCATCCTCGAGACCCAGCAGTCGAGCGACGTCACCTATCGCGTCTATGACTATGACCGCGTTCAGGCCGATGGCACCAAGCGCGAGCTTCACCTCGAGAAGAGCATGGACGTGGTCGACTATGCGGCAAAGGCCCACACGAACGGCGAGGTCGTCGCTCCTGAGGTCGATGGAGTCACGCTCCTCGAGTCGAACGAGCGCTATACCGTCGAGCGCGTTCGCGTCGCCGGGACCAAGACGCTCGTCCAGGACCATGACTTCGTGTGCGTGAGCGTCATCGAGGGCGAGGGTACGGTAAATGGCACCAAGCTCGAGAAGGGTTCCCACTTCGTGGCGCCTGCGCAGAGTGGTGACCTCGAGTTTTCCGGTGACATGACGCTGATCTGCTCCTGGGTGTAGTCGAGTTCGCGTCGGCAAGTCTCTCCGTCGACGCCGTCTTGTCTGAAGGCGCAGCGAAAACTGCTGGCGAGGGTGAGCCGCTAGCTGTTATGTGCCAATAGGTTGTTTACACCCCGATAGTGACAAATAGGGAGGCCTCCCGCATGCTGTGGGTTGTCTAGG
>NZ_JBCLNF010000012.1:0-27833 GCF_039062465.1 Collinsella sp. 1033st1_E11_1033SCRN_220408 | reverse complement strand
AGGAGGCGCCAGGTCAAACTGAAGGGACTGACCCCGGAGGAGTTCCGGAGACAGTCCCTTGCGGCGTAGTTCTTATTTATGCCGTCCAAGTTTTGGGGTGCAGTTCACGAAGCAGACGGGCGTTCGTGTTTTCACTGGCCGGAGGACAGGCTCGAAAGGACT
The DNA here is from genome assembly GCF_039062465.1 of Collinsella sp. 1033st1_E11_1033SCRN_220408. NCBI lineage: Bacteria > Bacillati > Actinomycetota > Coriobacteriia > Coriobacteriales > Coriobacteriaceae > Collinsella > Collinsella sp. 1033st1_E11_1033SCRN_220408. The sequence goes on along the minus strand of NZ_JBCLNF010000012.1, from coordinate 27,671 downwards.
ACTGTCCCTCGGTTGGCGTGTCGGGGTCGGGAGTCGGCTCCGGGGAAGGCGTAGGCTCGGGCGCCGGCGTTGGCGTCGGAGTGGGTTCGGGCGCCGGCGTGGGCTCGGTCGGGGCCGTCGCGTTCTCCGTCGTGGCGGCCTCGGTCGTCGCTGCCTCCGTGGTCGCGGCGTCCGGGTCGTTCTCGCCGGCGCTCGTGTTGGAGAACTTCCAGCTCGTATTGGGCTTGTAGGAGGGATCGGACGCGCTTGCCATCGGCCAGTCCGCACGCGGGGTGTCTGACAGGACGGCGTTGACGAAGTAGGCGAAGGCCTTGTTCGACGTCTGGAACGGGTGCGCGCCTGCGCCGTAGCCGAGCCTTACCGTGTAGTCTCCGTCCTTGTGGCCCGTCCAGACGGCGACGGAGACCTGGGGCGTGATGCCGCAGAACCAGAGGCTCTCGAGGTTGTCGGTAGAGCCGGTCTTTCCGGCGACGGGCTGGTTGATGGTGAGGAGGCCGGGAAGCTGCTTGGCCGTGCCGCGGCCGTAGGTGAGGACACCCTCGAGCGTCTGGACGGCGACCTTGGCGACGCTCTCGTCGAGGACGCGCGTGGGGCTGTCCTTGTGCTCGTAGACGACGTTGCCGTTGCGGTCCTCGATCTTGCTGATGGCGACGGCGTCGCGGTGAAGGCCACCGCTCGCGAGGGTGGCGTAGGCCTCCGCCATCTCGAGCGGGGAGCAACCGTTGGCGCCGAGGATCGTGGAGCCGTAGGGGTCGAGGTCGCTCGAGATGCCCATGTCGTGGGCGGTCTGGACGACGTTGTCGACGCCGACGGCCATACCGACCTGAACGTATCCGGTGTTCGAGGAGATGGCGGTGGCATCGGCGAGGCTGAGGGTGCCGTAGGGCTCGTTATCGGCGTTCTGGACCTTCCAGGAATTGTTGACCTGGATGGGGGAGTTGCAGTTGATCTTGGTGGTGGGGTTCATGCCCGCCTTGAGTGCGGCGACGAGCGTGAACATCTTGAAGCTCGAGCCGGTCTGCTTGGCGTTCGACGTCGCAGCGTTGACCTGGGCGGTGTCGGAATCCGCGTAGAAGTCACGACCGCCGACCATGGCCTTGATGTAGCCGGTCTGTGGGTCGATCGCGACGAGCGCTCCGTCGTTGTCGGGGTTGCCCGTCTCGTCGAGCATGCGCTCGACCGCGCTTTGAGCGGCATCCTGGTAGGTCGGGTCAAGCGTGGTGTAGATCTTAAGGCCGCTCTGGACGATGGTGTCCTGCGAGAAGTCGCCCTCGAGCAGGCCCTTGATGTAGTTGGTCCAGTAGGGGTAGGTACCCTGGCTATCCATGTTCGTGTTGCCGAGGTTGAGCACGAGGTCCTCAGCCTGCGCGGCGTCGTGCTCCTCCTGCGTGATGTCGCCGAGGCGCAGCATGTTGTCGAGAACCTTGTTGCGGCGCTCCTTGGCGGCGTCGGGGTTTTGCGTGGGGTCATAGTAGGAGGGCGAGTTGGGCAGGCCGATGAGCGTGGCCGCCTCCGCGAGCGTGAGCTCGCTGCAATGCTTGTTGAAGTAGGTGATGCTTGCGGCCTCGATGCCGTAGGCACCATGACCGTAGTAGATCGTGTTGAGATACATCAACAGGATCTGTTCCTTGGAGTAGGTCTTCTCCATCTCGACGGCGATGTAGGCCTCGCGGATCTTGCGCTTGAGGGACTTCTCGAACTGCTCGTCAGACAGGACCGTGTTGCGCACGAGCTGCTGGGTGATGGTCGAGGCACCCTCGGAGCGGCCGGAGAGCTGTGAGATGACGGCTCGGCCAATGCCGATGGGGTCGACGCCGTTGTGGCTGTAGAAGCGCTCGTCCTCGACGTCGACGGTGCCCTTCCAGACGTAGGGAGAGACCTCGTCTTGCGAGATGGAGCGGCGGTTCTCGAGATAGAACGTCGCGATGACGTTGCCGTCCGCGTCATAGACCTCGCTCGGCTCGGCGACGAGGTAGGCGTCGGCGGAGGTGTAGTCAGGCAGGTCCTGGAGCCAGGACTCGATCACGGCGCCGAGAGAGACGGCGAGAGCGATGGCGAGCAGCACCAGGAAACCCAGGACGCCGGCGGCGGAAAAGCCAACGATGTGCGTCTTAGAGTGGGCGCGGGCGCGACGGTTGCGAATTCCCATGCAGTCCTCCAATACAGGTACACAGACTTACCCATTATCTGCTAAATCGTGGTGGAGCGTTGAGCGCGCGGGTGAGTTAACGTCGCGTCCACATCGCTTGAGGCGCGCCTGCCTTAAACTGTGGACATGACTGAAGGGAATTGCATGGAGAGTTGTGTCGTGGCCCCGGAGGGGTCCTATGGGCGCGCGCGTCATCGCCGCGCCGAGCATGAAGGCACAAAGCGCGAGATGAAGTGTCCCAAGCGTGATGGCCACCCGCGCGAACCCCGCGCCATGACGGCCGTCGGGGTCGCCGGGGTCGCGCTGCTGGTGGCCGTTCTCGTGCCCCTCGTGCTCATCAGCGCGTACAACCACTCCTATGCGGATGACTGGCACTATGGCGTGTGGGCGCATCTCGCACTTCAGAGGACGGGCAACATCGGCGTCGCGTTGATTACCGCGCTTCAGCAGGCGGGGAATGCCTGGTTCGACTGGCAGGGCACCTACTCCGCGATCTTCCTCATGGCGCTCGAGCCGAGCGTCTTTGGAGAGCAGTTCTACGTGATCGCCGCGCCGCTCGTACTCGCAAGCCTCGTCGCCGGCACCTTCTTCTTCACGCATGTCGTCATGGTCGAGCTGCTTGGTGCCGAGAGGGGTGCCTGGCTGGGGCTGTCCTGCGTGACGGTAGCCGTCCAGCTCCTTCTGCAACCGAGCCCCGTCGAGGGTATCTTCTGGTTTAACAGCGCCGTCTACTACACCACCTACCACGCCGCCGCACTTGCCCTCCTGGGTTGCGTGGCGCGCATCGCCGATCCCGCCTGCCGCACGGTTCCTCGAGGGGCCAAGATCTGGGCGTGCGTGCTCGCCGTGTTCGTTGCGGGTGGCAACTTCGTTACGGCGCTCGTTGTGGTGGAGGTCATGACTTGCGTGCTCGTCGTGCTGATTGCCCGCCGTAGGCGGGCCTCGTCTGATGTCCTTGCGCCGTTTGGACTCCTGGTCGTGGGACTTGCGCTGTCGCTTGCCGCTCCCGGCAACGAAGTTCGTCAGCAGACGCAGTTCCCCGAGGACTCCGCGGGGGTTGTCGGCACCATCGTGAAGTCGTCGCTTGCGGCGTTCCAGTATCTGGAGGAGTGGACCGGCGGTCTCGTGCTGCTCCTTGCGGTGCTTGCAGCCGTCATTGCCGTGCGCGTCTGCGTCCGCGCCGCCGAGCGCGGCTGGCGTTTCCCCATGCCCGCCCTCGTCGCCGCCGGTTCGATCGCGCTGTTTGCCACGAGCTTCACGCCCACGTTCTGGGCGGAGGGAACGGTGGGCCCTGGCCGCGTTCAGAACTGCCGCTTCGATTTGTTCGTGGTGCTTGTCGTTCTGAACGTCTTCTGGTTCTGTGGCTGGATTGCGGCGCGTCGCCGTGAGCTGGGTGCGGGTTCGACGCGCGGCCACGTTATGACGGCTCAGCACGTTGGAATCGCGGCTGGCCTCGTAATCCTGGTGTTTGCGTGCGTCGTGGGCTCCATGGCTACCGATAAGGATATGGGCGAGGAACTTTCGAGTGTTTCCGCAGCGCGCTCGATTATCTCCGGGCAGGCCGCCGCATATGACGCCCAGGTCGAGGATCGTCTCGCGACCATTGAGACCTCGACCGCAGACGAGCTCCGCGTGCCGTTCTACACCAACGTGCCGCACGTCCTGCTCATGGGCGACATCCGTGACAACATGGACAACTACATCAACTACCGTCTCTGTCAGTGGTATGGCAAGAAGTCGATTGTGGCCTATCACGCGCCTTCCGGCACCATGGCGAGCGACGTCGTGGCGGATGCGCCCGTGGCGGATGCGCCTGCGGCTGACGCCGCTGTAACGGATACCGCCACGACGGATGTGGCCACGACGGATGTGGCTGTCTCGTGAGCTCGGATAACGCGATGATGCCCGCGACGGATGGCGCCGTGCATCAGTCCCTGCCGGGTAGGACCATCGCGCGAAAGGTGGCCCGACTCCCCGAGCGCTCCAGTGCTTTTAACGATGGCGATCGCTGGCGCCGCGTCGGCGATGGCCTCGCCCGTCTCGGCCTCGCGCTGTGCGCGCTCATGCTCGGCGTGGTCCTTCTCGTGGTGGTGCTTTCCACCGTCTGGCTCATGGTGGGCGCGGAGGACGGCAACCTCACGCAATCCATGTCGATCTACACCTGGGCGGGCCCTAAGGCGTCCCTAATCGCGGGCGCCGTTGGCAGCGTGGCGACCGCGGCCTTGTGCTATGTGGCTTGGCGCCACGGCGGCGTCCTCGATGGGCCGCGTGCCACGAGGGCGCTTATCCTTGGTGCGCTCGCCTTCCAGGTGCTGATGATTCTGGGCATCCAGGCGCGCGATACCTATTGGGGCGACTCGTGGATGATTCGCGACTTTGTCCATAAGGCGATTGAGGGAGGGGACGTCGCGGCGGCGTTTTCCGGCCCGTACGGGACGCTCTTCACTGACGCGCGTCTTTATTTCTGCTGCTATCCGTTCCAGGCATCGCTCTTCTGGATCATGTATGCGCTTCGTCTCGCGTTTGGCGAATACTCCTACATGGTCTTCCAGCTGCTGTCGTCGCTGGTGACCTGCCTCGGCGTGTGGGCGCTGCTCGACCTGGGGTCGAACGTTGGGGCGAGCGCGGGTGCGCGCCGCATCCTCTGGGTGCTCGTGGCCATGTGCCTGCCGATGTACTGGCTCTCCGCGTTCCTCTACGGAAACGCGATGGGTTGTGGCTTCGCGCTCGCCTTCCTCGCCCTACAGGCTCGCGCGATGCGGGCGGTTGAGCTGGGCGTTACCCTCAGGTGGCTGGCGCTTTCGTTCGTGCCGCTCGTTCTTGCGCTTTGCGTCAAGGCGACCTTCGTGCTCTTCGCAATCGCCGCCGTGCTCGCATGGCTCGTACTTGCCGTCAGCCGCAAGAGTGCTTGGGGCCTTGCGGCGTGCCTTTCCGTCGTGCTCCTCGCGCGCTCCGCGGCGGGTTTGCCCTTCGAGGCACTTCGTGCGGTCTCTGGCTATGAGTTTGGTGATGCCTTGACCACGCTTAACCACCTCGAGCTCGGGCTTCGCATGGGTGCGGGCGAGTTCTACGTGAGCGTAGACGGTGGCGCGCCCGAGTTCGCGCCTGGCGGCTGGTCCAATCACGCCAACGCCACGTGGTTCTTCTCGGGCGAGAGCGCCGACATTCAGAATGAGATCGCTGCTGGGGAGATCGCGGCGGACGTCACCGAGTTCGTCTCCGACCCCTCTTACGCGACTCGCTTCTTCTCCATCAAACTCGCTACGGAGTGGGCGGACCCGACCTATCAGTCTCTCTACTACCTCTCGATGTGCGGGATCCCCGGTGGCGGACGCCTCAACCTGGGGGATGCGAGCAAGCCCCTGGGCGCCATTTCCTCGTGGCTGACCTACCTGCTCGACGGCTACCAGACGGTTGAGTTCGCCGCTGCGTTTGGCTATGTGGCCTGGGCCTGCCGTAGATGGGGGAGGGGCAGCGAGGGGAAGGAGGTCGCGGGCGTGCCTGCGGCTGACCCGGCTGGCGGCGTCGGCTCCTCTGCGGGCGCGCCTGCGGCTGACCCGACTGGCGGCGTCGGCTCCTCTGCGGGCGCACGGCGACATGACGTCGCCCCGACTCCTGACGTGTGCGTGGGCGGTGGTTCCGTGACGTGCGCGACCCTGCTCATTGCTGCGACCTTCTTTACGGGGTTTGGCTGCTACCTGCTTTGGGAGGCAAAGGCCGTCTATGTGTTGCCCTTTGCCATCGTGGTCCTTCCCCTTGCGGCGGAGGGCCTTGAACAAGCTTTACAATGGGCGAAGTCTGCAATTGGGGGCGGGCGCTCGATCTAGCACGTCTCCTTGTCCGTTTGGAGACGCTCGATGCCGATAGAGCCAAAGCCCGAACCTGCCAGTTGCGATTCGCGAGCCGTCGCCCCGCGCGTTCCGCAAGGTGGCGCCTTCCGCATGGTCGTGCCCTTCTTGCTGGCGCTTCTACCTGCGGTGGCGCTCTGCCTTTTGCACGCGCCGGTCTATGCCACCCCTCCGGATGACTTCGTGCAGGAACTCTTCGCGCGTGGCCAGTTCCAGGCCGCCGCGAGCTCGCTCATGCCCTATACGCTCGTCTTCGTGAGCGCGCCGCTCTCGGCGCTCTACCAACTTGCGCCGCAGGTTCCGTGGTACGCGCTCATGCTGCTCGCGATGCTGGTCGTGTCGTTCTGGATAGCCTGGAGTCAGCTCTTCTCCCTGGGCCTCTCTCGCGCACGGCTTGTGTGCCTTGGCGCTGTGCTGCTCTCATGCGAGATCGTTTGCGTGTGGTACTTCACGTACACCATCGTTGCGTTCATTGCGCTTGCCGCCGGCCTTATGCTCATCATGCCGCGCGCGATCTTTGGCGACGCCGGCCGCCCGAGCCTGGCTGACATCGCAGGCTACGTGCTCGTGGCGCTCGGTTTCTCTCTGCGCCCCGAGTCCGGAGTCGCAGCCCTCGTCCTGTTCGCTCCCTTCCTCGTCTGGGCGCTCGCTCGTAGTCGTCGCGCGGGTACGTTGCTCCGCGCTGTGGCGGTTGTTGCCGTGATTGCGATTTCCTATGGGGCTGGCCAGGCCGCTTACCGCGTGACTCCTGGTTGGGAGGATTTCCCCTCCTATCTCGACGCCGGCCGCAAGGTGCTCGACACGCAGCGAATGGACGTCTCGAGGGTCCGCGAGCAGGCGCCGGAGCTCAGCGACAATGATGTCGCCATGATGTACGACTGGGACTTCGTCGACCACGAGGTCTTCTCGACGGACCTGTTCGAGCGCATCTCCAAGGCTGAGTCCACCTACGGGCTCGCGCATCTCATCGCGTCGTTCAAGGCGAAGGTCACGTATCTGCTAATCGCGTTGTCGGCTCTTCTGCTCGCTGTTGCGGCTGCCCTTTCGCGGATGAAGGGTCTGGAGAAGTCCGTTCGCGTCCTTTCGTTTGGCGTGGTCGCGATGGCGCTCCTGAGCTATCTGCTCATCGTCATGCGTGGCCGTCCGAGGCTTCATATCGTTATTCCCGTGGCGATCGTCACGCTATTCGCCCTTCTTGTCTGCTGCCAGGGTCCCACCGAGCGTAAGGGCCGCCACAGTGCTGATGCGGTTCCTGCCCCGGGCGCCCGTGCCCGCGTGGTGGCAGCGATTACGTGCGTCGTCTGCGCGGCGGGCCTCGGCATGTTCTGGGTGACGACGGTGCGCCCGCTTCAGTCGAGGCTTTCGCTTCCCTTCGCGGCTGCGGCGAGCGAGTACGTCGAGAGCAACCCGGATGAGCTCGTGGTATTCGGCCACACCCAGAGCGCTTGGTTCAGCGGGACCGACGCCTTCGCATCCGCGAGGTGGCAGTGCCCGGAAAACATTCTGCTTGTGGGAGGATGGGAGAGTGAGACCGCACCGTGGGACGCCTGCCTCGAGCGTTGGGGCCTCACGGATGCCGCGCCCCTCATGCAACTCGCCACGCGCCGCGACATGACGCTTGTCGCGACCGAGTCGACGGCGAAGCTCTATGAGGTCTATCTGCAAGAGCACGTCGACCCCTCGGTGATTGCCACCAAGGTCTCTGACCTCGGCGCCGGCGCCATCTCGAGCAAGATGATCTCGGTGTGGAACTTTAGCTCTGCCACGGGGATGCCTACCGCATAAGCGACAGCTCGCCGACCGCCGCTTTTCGCTACACTTAGCAACCGTCCCGTTTATGCGGGCGAGCCGCGCTTGTGCGGCGCCACACAATCATGAGCACCGCCCAACCGGGTGAGGGTGCTAGCACGTATTTTGGAGGAACAGTGCTTTCAGTTGACGAGCAGATGAAGGTCATCACTTCTGGCGTCTCCCAGATCGTCCCCGAGGAGGAGCTCCGCGAGAAGCTACGTCGTGGAAAGCCCCTGAACATCAAGCTGGGCGTCGATCCCACGAGCCCGGACCTCCACCTGGGTCACGCTGTGCCCCTGCGCAAGATGCGCCAGTTCCAGGACCTGGGCCACAACGTCACCCTGATCATCGGCAACGGCACCGCTCTCATTGGCGACCCGTCCGGTCGCGACTCCACCCGCCCGCCCCTCACGGAAGAGCAGGTCGAGGCCAACGCCGAGACCTACGTTGCGCAGGCCATGAAGGTCCTCGACCCCGAGAAGACGACCATCGTCCACAACGGTGACTGGATCAAGCCGCTCAACCTTGGCGAGATGCTTGGCCTCATGAGCAAGTTCAACGTCGCTCGCATTCTCGAGCGCGAGGACTTCCACAACCGCTACACCAACGGCCTCTCCATTGCCCTGCACGAGTTCATCTATCCCGTGCTCCAGGCCTATGATTCCGTCGTGGTCAAGGCCGACGTCGAGATGGGCGGCAACGACCAGATCTTCAACCTGCTCGCCGGCCGCGACCTCATGCGCGCCGAGGGTATGGAGCCGCAGGTCGCCCTCACGATGCCGCTGCTCGTGGGCACCGATGGCGTGAAGAAGATGTCCAAGAGCTACAAGAACTACATTGGCCTTACCGACGAGCCTGCCGATATGTTTGGTAAGGTCATGTCCATCGCCGACGAGATCGTCCCGATGTACTATCGCCTCTGCTCGACCAAGACCATCGAGGAGATCGAGGCCATCGACGCCGCGTTCGCCGACGGCTCCGCCGATCCCTACAAGCTCAAGCGCGAGCTTGGCGTTAACATCGTCGACCTCTACCACGGCGCGGGTGCTGGCCAGAAGGCGCTCGAGGCTTTCGACGCCCAGTTCAAGAAGGGTGAGGTTCCCGAGAACGTGCCGGAGTTCCCCGCCTCTGTCGTCGAGGTGAACGATGAGGGCCTGGTCTACCTCGGCAAGCTTCTCGTTGACCTGGGGATTGCCAGCAGCGCCGGCGAGGCTCGTCGTCTCGTTGACGGCGGTGGCGTCAAGGTGAATGGCGAGGCTCTCGCGCCGAAGTGCTACAACGTCGACCCCACGCCGTTCGTGGCGGGTGCTGTTGTCCAGTCCGGCAAGAGGCGCTGGGCCAGGCTCGTCTAACGCGCCCGCGACCAGGTCGCCTGACGTGCCTGCGGCCAGGTTCGTCTGACGCGCCTTCGACCAGGCTGCCCGACGCGCTCGCGGCCAGGCTGCCTAACATGCCTGCGAGCGGGTTCGCCTAACGTGCCAGCGGGCGGACTCGCCTAACGTGCCAGCGGGCGGACTCGCCTAACGTGCCAGCGGGCGGACTCGCCTAGCACGCCTGCGGGTTTGTTCTTCCAACTGCGTCTACGGGCTGAGCTCAACTTCGCTTTACTCCTGGTGCGTTCGATGGCGAGCATCTATCTGCTTTGTTTCATGTGACGTAAGGCCCACGACCCGTTCGCGTTCGCGAGCGGGTCGTGGGCTTTCTATGACAATAAGTAATTCCCTGCAGATTGTTTCGTCCTTCTCGGAACGGATTGCCAGTATCGTCGCAGGTAAAGCTTTTGTAGCGTCATTGTTTGATGCACTTTGGCTCGTTTTTGCGATAACGTGTTGGATTCATGTCGGGCTTCGGTTTGAGTGCGCGGGACTTTCTTGGCCTCGATCTTCGCGGACGGGTGCGAGCCTGATAGCGTTGTGCCATGGCTATCTGCATCTGCGACATATCGGCACTCGAACTCCTTCGCTCGCGAGGCAAACTCGCCCCAGAGCTCCTGGATTGTGCCCGCACGTCGTCGCTTAAAGAGTGCGTTATCCCTAGCCGGCTTGAGCTTGAGGATGTTATGTCTCGGCTGGGAGGTGTTAGTCGCCCTTGCCATCTGATGGTGAAATCTGATTGCTCGCGGAAATGTCAATGGGCCGTGAGGCATGAGCGAAGCAAAGAACTGCCTCTGAAAAGCCTGATCAGACTGTCGGGAGACCTTCTCGTTGAATCTCCTGAACTTTTGTTTTGTGACCTTGCGGCTTCTGCCGAATTTGACGTCGTAGATCTTGCGATGCTTGGGCTTGAGCTCTGCGGTACCTATCTTCTTGAGCAGGATGAAAACGCCTGGAAGGGGTTCATCAATACGGATACGCCAATGACTTCTTCGGCGCAAATTGGTCGCGTCTTGGGATATCAGGGCAGCGTGGCGGGAAGTAGAAAAGCAAGAGAGGCGTTGGATCTTATCGTTGACGGCAGTCATTCTCCCATGGAATCTGTTCTGGTTGCTTTGCTTACGTTTCCTCGGCGTTTGGGTGGTTTTGGGCTTGAAGGAGCACGGATGAACATGTGCGTTCAGACTTCTTCCGGAGATAGATTTGTTGACATCGGTTTCCCGGAACTCAAGATTGCATATGAATACAAGGGACGCCTGTATCATCTTCCTGAACAAGCAGGGCGCGACGATCGAAGACAAAATGCTTTGGCGGGGGCTGGATGGACGGTCATTAACGTTTGGCACGAGGACCTTACTGACCCCTACCTGTTTTCCGAGCTTGAAGCTAATACATATAGAGCTATAGATCGACGGCTGAGAAAACGCTCCGAAAAATTCCGTGCTCGCCAGCGCGCTTTACGCTCCCGTCTGGTTCCAGGTTTGCACAGATTCGAGTCGTAATCCAAGCGGGATACAACGGTATATCTGCTCTCAAATAGTCCTTTAATAGTAATTTTGCTCGCGGTGGCCAAAAACATCCGCGCGGCGGACAGTTTGACAGCGATGTGGGTGCATTTATTTGACCGAAATCAAGGAAAGGCGTCCTATAGGGCGTTAAGAACGCCTAAGAGGCGTCCGTTAAATCGCAATAACGTGTTGTAGAGGCCAAGATTGATATAAACAGGGGCTTAAATGACCGTTGAGTGTCCGCCGCGCGATGGTTTTTGACCATCATTTGAAGAATTACTATTAAGGGATAGCTGCTCGCGGTGAAATACTACGCAAATCATGAAGCGCATGTTGCATTTTGGTGCTAGGGGTTATTCCTGACAGGTGGCTCCCGTAGGGGAGCGCCCTTTCCTGACAGGCGGCTTCCGTAGGGGGAGGGCCCCTCTCTTTGGAATCCTTGATTGTCGTAGCTGGGGATTGTGACGAACGGATAGCTTCGGTTGGGTCCATCTGTGTGAAGACGTTAGCGTTACCGGACTGTCGATTTGTGAGACGACTGTTATTCTAAAAAGTTGGAAACGAAAGGCGGCTCGCGCCGCGTGCGATTGGGGATTCGATGACGATGGAGCTATTGGCTCCGGCGGGTGGCCCGGAGCCGTTCCGTGCGGCGCTGGCTGCCGGTGCTGATGCGATCTACTGCGGCGTCGGCAATGATTTCAATGCTCGCCGCAACGCTCACAACTTTGATTTCGATGCTTTTGAGGCTGCGTGCCGCGAGGCGCATCTTGCGGGCACGCGCGTTTACGTGACCATCAACGTCGTCGTTCGCGATGAGGAGATGCCGCGCGCTCTCGCCCTCGTGCGCGAGGCATCCGTGCGTGGCGCTGATGCCTTCATCATTCAGGACTGGGGCCTATTCGACCAGATCCACAAGACCTGGCCCGAGCTTGAGCTGCATGTGTCCACGCAGGCAAACGTCCATGATGCGCGCGGCGTTGCCTGGGCTCGCGAGCAGGGCGCGCATCGTGTGACCTTGTCCCGCGAGCTCTCTCTTGCCGAGATTTCTCACATCGCGGAGGAGGGCGTCGAGCTGGAGGTATTCGGCCACGGAGCCCTTTGCTTCTGCTACTCCGGCGTGTGCCTCATGTCGAGCATGGCCGGAGGTCGCAGCGCCAATCGCGGTCTGTGCGCCCAGCCCTGCAGGCTACTCTATCGCCTTGTCGATGAGGCTGGAAATGACATTGCCGCTCCGGGGCGCACGCGTCCCCTCTGCCCGAAGGATGCCTGCACCGCTGGCGATGTCGCTGCGCTTATGAAGGCTGGCGTCGGTTCGCTAAAGGTCGAGGGCCGTATGAAGGCGCCTGATTACGTCTGGAGCGTTATCGGGGCCTATCGCGAACAAATCGATTCCGTGCTGGCGGGGGCACCTGTGTCGGCCGAGCTTGGCGGCACGCCCGTCCCTGCCCATGTCGCTCGTCGTCTCAAGCGCGCTTTCAACCGCGATTTCACCGATGCCTACCTGCGCGGTTCCGCTGATGACGAGATGATGAGCTACGAACGCTCGAACAACCGCGGTCAGCTCGTTGGCGAGGTCCTCTCGAGCTCGGGTGGCCAGCTTCAGCGTAGGGACGGAAGGGGCAACCTCCATCGAGACCCGCGTCAGGACAAGAAGAGCGCCCGCTGCACCGTCGTGGTCCGCGTCGACGAGCCCGTTGGCGCCGGAGACCTGCTTGAGCTTCGTCCGGATAAAGACCCCGATGCCTTTCTCACGACGACCGTTCCAAGCGATGTTCCCGCGGGCGGCACGGTCGAGTGCCGAGTGGCGCGCCCGATGCCGGTGGGCTGCCCGGTCAGGGTCATCCGTAGCAAGGCGGCGCACGATGGCAGCTCGGCGGACCTTTCTCGCGAGGTCGCTCGCAAGCGCGCGGTCGACGTGCGTGTTGTCGCGCGGCTAGGAGAGCCCCTTTCCGTTGAGCTCACCTGCGCCAATGGTCCCGTGCTGCCCGGTGGCTCACTTCCGCAGGCTGTGGCTTTGGGCCCGGTTGTCGAGGCCGCGCGCACGAAGGCGCTGACGAGCGAGGACCTGGCCGAGCATGTCGGGCGCATGGGTGCCTCGGCCTTCGAACCGCGTTCGGTCGAGGTCGAACTTGACGAGGGCTGCGGCATGGGCTTCTCCGTCGTGCACAAGGTCCGCGCTGCTGCTTGCGAGGCGCTGGAGGAAGCCATTCTCGCGCCGTATGCCGACCGTGCCCGCAAGCTCGCACCCGTCTCCGCGATGGCTGCCGTTGCCACCATGCCTGCCGCCACCTCCGGTGCGGAAGATGCCGCCTGCGCTGTCGCGACGCCAGCTCCGGAGGCCTGCGTCATTGCGCCGTCGCCCGAGGTGGCTCGTGTTGCCACTGCAGCCGGCGCTACGCGCGTGTACGTTGCGTCCGACAAGCTTGGCGAGCTTGGAAGCCCTGCGCCCGTCTGGCCTGCCGGCAGCGTCCCTATCCTCGACGAGGTCTGCCGCGATCCAGAGCATGCTCGCATTGACCCGTGGGTAACGGCCGGCGCTTCCGTTGCCGTGGGTAACGTCTCCGAGCTCGCGCTTGCTGCGAGCCGCGGCGCGAAGGCGGAGATCCGTGGTTGCATCCCCATTCACAACGCCTTTGCCCTCGATAAGCTCGAGCGTGCCGGTGCGGCTGGCATCTGGCTTTCGCCCGAGCTCACGCTCGCGGAGATCCAGACTCTCGCCCCGCGTGCCAACGTGCCCGTGGGCATCATCGTCTCGGGCCGCCCGCGCGTAATGACGAGCGAGCATTGCGTTCTTAAGGCGGCGAATCGTTGCATCCACGATTGCGCGAGGTGTGCGCTACGCCGGCGCATGATCTCGCTTCGCGATCGAGATGGCCGTCTCCTGCCCGTCAGAACGGATCTCAACGGCCGTTCGCGCATCTATGACGCGGTGCCCCTCGACCTGACACCGCAGGTAGGCGAGCTCATCGAGGCGGGCGTGACGCGCTTCGCGGTCGACGCGACGCTTCTCAATGAGGCGGAGACCAGGGCTGCCGTTGAGCGCCTCGTCAACGCGCTCGCCGCCGTTCGAGAGGGTCGCAAGCCCGCCTCGCGCGAGCGCCACGCCTCAAGTGGGCATCTGTTCTGGGGCATCGGATAGGCGCGAGTCGGGTAGCATCCAAGAATGATTTGAGAACACGCCCGCCTTGCGGGGGAGAGGATAGACATGGCTGATAACGAGAACACCACGGAAAGCGCGTCGGAGAAGGACAAGACGGCCAAGATCGACCACCGTCTGCTCGAGGACGTCCTTGACGCGATTCGACCGAGCTTCCAGGCGGATGGCGGCGACATCGAGCTTATCGGCGTCGATGACGAGACCGGCGTCGTCACCATCGAAATGACGGGTGCCTGCGCCGCCTGCATGTTCGCTTCGACGGACATCTCCGAGGGCATCGACACCATCATCAAGGAGCACGTCCCCGGCGTCACCGCGGTACGCCCCGTAATGTACTAGCGCTTGATCGGGCGGCGCGTGCCCGCGGCTCAACCGGGCCGCGCTCGCGTCTGCTCGCCTCGCGCGAACGGCAAGGAGGAGACATGGCGATTGACAAGGACCTTCTGGAGGTCGTGCTCGATGCAGTGCGTCCGAGTCTTCAGGCGGACGGCGGCGACTGCGCCCTCGTTGGCGTCGATGACGAGACCGGCGTCGTCACCATCGAGATGACGGGTGCCTGTGCGGGCTGCTCGCTCTCCGAGGTCACAATCTCTCAAGGTATCGAGCGCGTGCTCAAGGACAACGTTCCCGGCGTCACCGGTGTGAGGGCGGTGATGTAGGTGGTCCTCTCAGACCGCGACATCAAGGCCGAGATGACCGCCGGCCGCATCGTCATCGAGCCGCTCGACATGGAGGATGTCCAGCCGGCTTCGGTAGACGTGCGTCTTGGCTCGAGCTTCAGGGTCTTCCGCAACTCCACGCACGCCTACATCGACCCGACGCTGCCCCAGCCGGACCTCACCGAGGAGGTTGTGGTCCCCGAGGGCGGGCAGTTCGTGCTGCATCCTGGGCAGTTTGTGCTTGGCACGACGCTCGAGCGCATCGCCGTGCCCGATGACATCCTCGGCAAACTCGAGGGCAAATCGACGCTGGGCCGCCTCGGCCTCATGATTCACTCAACCGCTGGCTATGTCGATCCGGGCTGGGATGGAGAGATCACGCTTGAGCTCTCCAACGTCGCCACGCTGCCCATCGTGCTTCATCCGGGCATGCGTATCGGGCAGATGTCTTTCGAGCGCATGTCGAGCCCGGCCGAGCGTCCGTATGGCTCTGCCAGTCTCGGGAGCCACTACCAGGGCCAGCGCGGCGCTGCTGCCGCCCATACGCTCACGCGCTAAAGACGGCCTCTGGTGTGCCGTCAGGGGATCGAGCCCTGGGCCGCCTTCATATGTTCACGCGCTAGAGACGGCCGTATCGCCCCGCGCTGAGGCGCGTTCCTAATGGCGCCTTGTGCGCCGCATCCGCGTGCGCCGCGTCTGCGTGCACCGCATCCGCATCCGCATGCGCCCTGTCGGCCCGGCGCTCAAATAACGTTTCGAGGAGTTACATGCTCAACGAGCTTTACCACAGTCTCAATCCCGTTGCGATTTCGATTGGACCCCTCCACATTTACTGGTACGCGCTTGCCTACCTTGCGGGCTTTGTCCTAACGGGCGTCGTGATCTACCGTGTCTCGCGTCGCTGGGGCCTGGATATTACCGGGGACGAGGTCGCGAATATCATCGTTGCGATGGCGTGGGGCATCATCATCGGCGCCCGCCTGTTCTACGTGCTCTTCTACGGTGATGGCTACTACTTCGCCAACCCGCTGAAGATCTTCGCCCTGAACGAGGGCGGCATGAGCTTCCACGGCGGCCTCGTGGGCGCCATCGTTGGTGGCTCGCTCATGTGCCGCTCCTGCCATCTCTCCGTCCCGACAGTCTGCGACCTCGGCGTTATCGGCGCGCCCCTGGGACTGTTCTTCGGTCGTTGCGCCAACTTCGTGAATGGCGAGCTTTGGGGCAAGCCCACGGATCTCCCATGGGGCGTAGTCTTCGAGACGGGCGGCAACGTCGCGCGCCATCCCAGTCAGCTGTACGAGGCCATTCTCGAGGGCCTCGTCATCTTCTGCGTGCTGTGGATGATGAGCCGACGCAGGCCCGCTCGCCCGCAGGGTACCTTCATGGGGACGTTCCTCGTGCTCTACGGCGTTTTCCGCTTCCTTATCGAGTTTGTCCGCGTGCCTGACGCGCAGCTTGGCTACCTGCTTGGGCCCATCACGATGGGTCAGCTACTGAGCCTGCCGCTCGTGTTGCTGGGCATCGTCGTGCTTGCGTGGGCGGCGCGTGCCAAGCGCCCGCAGATTGGGCACGTGGGGTAGGGGCGTCCGCATTCGCGCTCGATTTTGTGACGTAATCAAGCCGATCAAAGATATGTCCGCAGATGACGTATGCGACACTGCAAAAGTGATAAAGTTCACTAGTTGTGCGCATGTGCCTTAGACCGTGCGCACGCTAGCTTGCAGTATGGGCGCTGGCCAGAGGGACCGGCGCTGTGTACAAGAAGGAGACGTGAATGTCCGGACACTCTAAGTGGGCAACCACCAAGCATCGTAAGGGCGCGCAGGACGCCAAGCGCTCCGCGCTGTTCTCGAAGCTCTCCCGCAACATCACCGTTGCGGCCAAGCTCGGCGGCGACCCGCTCCCGGAGAACAACGCCTCCCTGGCTGCTGCCGTGGCTAAGGCCCGCATGTCCTCCATGCCGAAGGACCGCATCAAGGCCGCCATCGACAAGGCCTTTGGCGCTGGCGCTGACGCCGCGGTCTACTCTGAGGTCACCTACGAGGGCTATGGCCCCGCTGGCGTTGCCGTCTACGTTGACTGCCTGACTGACAACAAGAACCGCACCGCTGCTGACGTCCGCTCCGCCTTCACGCACTCCGGCGGCTCCCTGGGCACCACCGGCTCCGTTGCCTTCCAGTTCGAGCGCAAGGGCTCCATCGCTGTCGACAAGATCATCAAGTCCGATGACAAGAAGGTCGCCGACAAGGAGAACGCCGTCGACGAGGACGAGTTCATGATGGCCGTCGCCGAGGCTGGCGGAGACGATTACGAGGACGCCGGCGAGGAGTGGGTCGTCTGGACCGCCTATGACAAGATGCAGGATGTCCAGAAGGCGCTCGAGGCCCAGGGCATCGAGGTCAAGGGCTCCGAGCTGACCATGGTCCCCACCACCCCGACGACCGTCACCGTCGCTGACGCCAAGAAGGTTCAGCGCCTCGTCGACCGCCTCGAGGAGCTCGAGGACGTCCAGAACGTCTACCACACCATGGACGTGACCGACGAGATCGCCGCCGCCCTGGAGGAGGACGAGTAGACCTCGCCCAAGCGGTTCTAATCCCCGCCCAGTATGTATCGTGTCAGAGGTTCGGGGTATTCTAGAGCAAGACGCGCCCTGGTCGGGAGGCCGGGGCGCTTTTTGTTAGAAAGGGTGCTCATGGGTGGCTTCAAGCGCATCGTTCTCTTCCTGTTCTCGCTGGCGGGGCTCTTTGCCCTCGCCATGCTCGCCCTGCCTGCGTTTGGCATTGGCGAGGCGGAAATCTCCGCGTTTCTGTCGTATGACGCGGCCTATGTGGCGCTTGAGGTCTGTCTTGGCATGACGGCGGCGTGGCTCGTCTTCAACCTGCTGCGCTCGATCTTCTCGCGCCGCCCCAAGGCCGCCATCTCCGTCATGAATATCGAAGGCGGCGCCATCACGGTGACTCGCAACGCCGTTGCCTCGCAGGCGGGCCACATCGTGGAGGCCCTTGGTCTGGGCATTGCCAAGGATGTGGAGGTCCGCGCCTCAAGGTACGGCGTCGTCACCGTTGACGTACACGTGATGCCGTATGAGTCCGTCGATATCACGAGCGAGGCGCCGGTGCTCCACGAGGCGCTCGTGACCGGGCTCTCCGCCATGTGCGGCGAATGCCTGGGGGATATCAACGTTGAGTTCCTCGAGCCGCAGCGTGGTACATCCCTCGTTGTTCCCGTTGAGGAGGATGACGAGGGTGAGGGTGCTTCCGAGCGCCAGTCCGCTGAGGCCGTGTCTGCGGTTGCACCCACAGAGTCCACGGGTGACATCACGATTCCCATGAGCGTCGAGAAGGAGGCGTAAGACATGTCCGAGAAGCTCACTTGTCGCATCGAGCCAGCGGATGCGCCTGCTTCCGCCTCGTCAGGTAAGGCGCCAACCAACGGTTCGTCTGCAGCCAATGCTGCTGGTGCCCAGACCTCTGCCGCGCAGACTTCGGGCGATGCGGCGGAGTCTGCGAGTGGCACCGAGCCCGCGGCGCAGCCTGCGAGTGACCCCGAGCCCGCGGCGCAGCCTGGAGTCCTTGCGCGTGTCTCGCACTGGCTTGACGAGACGTTCCCCAATAGTCGCAATGCGGTTCTTGGCGGCGTAACCGGTCTTGTCGTGGCGCTTCTCCTCTTTACGATTGGCGTCCTGAAGACCCTGGTCATCGCCATCCTCGTGGTTGTCGGCATCGCCTGCGGCCAGTACCTTGACGGCGACCCCAAAATCGTTCGCTTTATCCAGAACCTGATGAAGAAGCGCTAGGGCGCCCGCTAAGGGTCACGCCCGTGATTGCCGGGAAATCCCGGTGGATAGGAGCCAACATGAGCACGAAGCCCACCATCGCGCAGGAGCCTGAGGTCGAGGCCCCGGTTACCGAGGAAACCGTCGAGGAGACGGCCGAGACTCCCGCCGAGGAGGCCGCCACTGCGTCGCTCGCCACCTCCGAGGAGGGTGACCTCACCTTCTCCGATGCCGATGAGGACCTTGATTCCGAAGACTCGCTCACCTTCTCCAACGGTGTCATCGAGAAGATCGTCGCCATTGCCGTGCGTGACGTCCCGGGCGTCCTTGGCATGAAGGGCGGCTTCATCAACCGCGTCCAGGAGACCTTTGGCGCGGCGGACCCCACGAAGGGCGTCTCCGTCGAGGTCATGCCGGACAGCTCTGTTCGCGTGAACATCTCCGTGCTCATCGAATATGGTGCGTTCGCCCCGCAGGTCTTCGAGGACGTCAAGAAGGTCGTCGTCAAGCAGGTCGTCGGGATGACGGGCCTTGAGGTTGGAGGCGTCAACCTGCGCATCGAGGACGTTCTCACTCCCGAGGAGTACGAGAACATGCAGGGCGGTAGCCACGACGAGGAAGAGGCGGAGTAGGCCGTGGGTCTCAGAGCCTCTCTCGCGCAGGGCCTCGGCCGCGCCTGCGCCGGCGCACTGCACATGGCGGGCCGTTCCGCCTCGCAGCTGCCTGGCCGCATCGCGCTCGCCATCGATCCTGCTTCAATCTCACACTCCGCCAAAAAGCTCACGCAGGGTGCCATCGTCGTGTGTGGAACCAACGGCAAGACGACCACGAACAACGTGCTCGCGAGTGCTGTCGAGGCAAGTGGCGCTCGCGTTCTGTGCAACCGCGTTGGCGCCAACATGGCTCCTGGCGTCGCGGCGGCCCTCCTTTCCGGCCGCTCTGCCGACTGGGCCATCATGGAGGCGGATGAGCTCTCCACGATCAACATCCTGCCCGAGCTCCGCCCACGCTACCTCGTACTCCTGAACCTCTTCCGCGATCAGCTCGACCGCGCCGGCGAGATCGAGCGCGTCCAGGACGTCATCGTCTCCGCGCTCTCTGCTTCGCCTGAGACCACGCTCGTGGCCTGCGGTGACGACCCCCTCGTCATGGGCGTCGCGCGTCGCGCGCGTGAGGCTGGCACCAAGGTGCTGGCGTTTGGCATCGGCGAGGACCTCCACCTGCCGGCGGACCGCGTGCCCGAGGCGCGCTTCTGCCAGGTTTGCGGCACGGAGCTCGCCTATGACTACCGCGCCTACGCCCAGCTGGGCGCCTTCCGTTGCCCCAAGGGAGACTTCTGCCGTCCCGAGCTTGACTGGCGCGTCACTGGCGTCAAGGTCGGTCGCGAGGGCGTCTCCTTCGACGTGAGTGGTGTGGGTCTTGATAAGCCCGTGCGTGTGAGTGCGAGCTTCGGTGGCGTATACATGGTCTATAACCTGCTCGCCGCCTTTGTGGGCGCGACTCTTGCCGGTACCACGCCCGAGCAGTTCCAGGCCGCTCTTGACGCATATCATCCGGAGAACGGTCGCCTCCAACATTTCCGCGTCGACGGGCGCGATGTGATTCTCAACCTGGCGAAGAACCCCACGGGTTTCAACCAGAACATTTCGCTCATGCTAGCGGATGACCGCAAGAAGGCGGCCTTCTTCGTCATCAACGACAACCCCAACGATGGTAAGGACATCTCCTGGATCTGGGACGTCGACTTCGAGCGTCTCGCTGTGGGGAGCCCCCGCGAGTGTGGCGGCGTCGTCGAGCCCGATGACCTCACCGTTGTTGCTGGCGGCCACCGTGCGGATGACGTTCGCGTTCGCCTGAAGTATGCGGGGATCTCGGCTCCTATCGCGCTGACCGTGCGCGAGGCGCTCGATGCCGTGGCAGACCTGCCGCTGGATCGCCCCCTGTATGTCTTGACGAACTACTCGGCCCTGTGGCCCGCGAAGGCGGAACTCGAGCAGATGGGGGAGCGACTGTGAGCGAAAAGTCCCTGCGTATCGCGCATCTCTATCCTGAGCTCCTGAACCTCTACGGCGACGGCGGCAATATCCTTGTGTTGCGCAAGCGCCTCGAGTGGCGTGGCATTCGCTGCGAGGTGGAGGAGGTCCACATCGACGACCGCCCGAGCTTCTCGGACGTGGATATCGCATTCATCGGCGGCGGCTCGGACCGTGAGCAGAGGATCGTCTGCGAGCATCTTCTGGCGGAGCGCGAGGAGCTCGTCTCCTTTGTCGAAGACGGCGGCGCCCTTGGTGCCGTCTGCGGCGGCTACCAGCTTCTTGGCCATTCCTACCTCATGGGCGACGAGGAAGTCGAGGGCCTGTCGCTCGTCGACCTCTACACGGATCGCGGCGCGCCGCGCCTCATCGGCAACATCGCCATCGAGAGTCGCATCGTGGACCGTCCCATCGTCGGGTACGAGAATCACGGCGGACGCACGCATCTGGGTGCCGGTGTAGAGCCTCTTGGCCGCGTGATCCATGGTCATGGCAACGACGGAAAGACTGGGTACGAGGGGTGCCTCTACAAGAACGTCGTGGGCACCTACATCCATGGCCCGCTGCTGCCCAAGAACCCCGGCGTGGCGGATTACCTCATCTCACGTGCACTCGAGCGCAAGTACGGCGACGGCTCCCTCGAGCCGCTCGATGATACTGCGGAGCTCGCTGCGAACGAGACGATGTACCAGCGCCTCATCTCCGGCGAGGAGAAGGAATAGCGCAGGCTCGTGCGAGCCGTGGAAAACGTCGAAGCGCCGCATGTCTCGCTGACATGCGGCGCTTCGTTTGATGTTGGGCCTGTGTGCGTGCGTGACCTTGCGCAAGCTCGGGCTCGTTTCGCCTACGTCGTCCAGGCTTGCGCGAGCTCAGGTTCGTTGCGCCTGCGTCGTCCAGGCTTGCCTTACTCCGCGAGGAAGTCGACCGCATACTGGGCGGCGAGCATGGAGCCACGCACGAGGACGGACTCGTCGGGGTCATAGAAGCAGCTGTGCTGTGGCCAGACCTTGCCGTTGGGATCTGCCGTGCCGCTGCCGAGAAACGCGAATGCGCCCGGAACCCTCTTTAGGTACTCGGAGAAATCCTCGCCGGGCATGGAGCCCTGGTAGCGAACGAGCGCGTCTTCGCCAAGCACCTCGCTGGCCGCGCGCATGGCACGTTCGCTCGCGGCGGCCTCATTCACGACGGTGGAGTGGGCGTTCTCGTACGTGAGCTTTGCCGTGCAGCCAAACGCCGCGGCGACGTCGTTTGCCATGCGTTCCATGAGGCTGGGAATCAGCTCGTGGGCATCCTCGTGGAAAGTGCGGACGGTTCCCTCCATCCAAGAGCTGCCGGCCATGACATTGCGTGCCGTGCCGCCGTGGAACTGGCCCACCGTCACCACGGCGGGCTCGAAGGGGCTCATGTTGCGGCTTACAATCGCCTGCAGGCTCTCCACGATGGCGGCTCCGGCGAGCACCGCGTCGGCGCCCTGGTTGGGCATGGCGCCGTGGGCGCTACGGCCGGTGACGTCGATGCGCCACCAGTCAGTCGCTGCCATGCGTGGACCGGCTTCTACGGAGACTTTGCCTGCGGGAACATCGCTCCAGATGTGCATGCCAAAGACGCCATCGACACCTTCGAGGACTCCGGCTGAAATCATGGTCTTGGAGCCGTCGCCGCCCTCCTCGGCCGGTTGGAAGACGAGACGAACTTCGCCTTCGAGCTCGTCGGTCATGCCGGCGAGGAGGCGAGCGGCGCCCAGGAGCATCGCAATGTGGCAGTCGTGGCCACAGGCGTGCATGAATCCGTCGTTTTCTGACGAGAAGGGCTCGCCGGTCCTCTCCGCCACGGGGAGGCCGTCGATATCGGCGCGGAGCATGATGCGTCGGCGCGCCGATCCGGCTGCGTCATAGGCGCTCTGGGCGGTGCCGCGGATGGTCGCCACGACGCCGGTTGCCGTTGGGCGCTCGTAGGGGATACCGAGGGCTTCGAGGTCTGCGCAGATCTGCTCGGTGGTGGCAACTTCGTGATAGGCAATTTCGGGATGGGCGTGGTACCAGCGACGACGGTCGATGACATAGTCGCTCGTCTCCACCCGCCTCGCGATGATCATGCTTGCGGCGCGTTTCTCGCGCTCGATATCCGCCCCTTGTGCCATGTGCATCTCCCCGTCGCTCAGGTCTAATCACCAATCGAGGGTAACACGCTCGCGCTTGCGGAGCTCCGCATGCGTCAAGATGGAACGCGATGATAATGGGGACGCTTCTGCGGTGGCTCGGATGCGAGCGAGAGGGGATGTGAGAGGGGAAATGGCGAAGAACGAGCTTACGCGTAGGGAGATTCTCGGTGTGCTCGGCCTTGCGGGGGCGTCGGTCGCACTTTCTAGCTGCGGACTTGGCCAAGACCCTGAGGGTGTCGCGACGCCGGGCACGGTGGCGTCCGTGGCACCGGTGCCCGCAACAACGGCGCCCGCGATGTCGGATTCTTCAGTCGCGGAGCGAATCCTCGGAATCATGACGCTCGAGCAGAAGGTGGCACAGCTCTTCTTCGTGACGCCCGAGCAGCTTACGGGCACGGATTGCGTGACCGAAGCTGGCGGGGCTATGGAGGCCGCCCTCGCCACCCTGCCCGTGGGCGGCGTCATATGCTTCTCGCAAAACATCGAGACGCCGGGACAGCTTCGCGAGATGCTTGCGAACGTGGGACGTTTCTCGACGGAAGCGGCCGCTGGTATCCCTGTGTTTCTCGGTGTGGACGAGGAAGGCGGGCCGCTTGTGTCCCGCGTCGCGAACTCACCAGGCTTCGACGTCGCGACCTTCCCCCATATGGCAACCATCGGAGCCACGGGAGACGTGACCCAGGCTGAGCGAGTGGGCACGGACATAGGTTCCTACCTGCATGAAATTGGCTTTAACGTCGATTTCGCGCCGGTTGCGGACGTGCTTACCAACCCCGAGAACACGGTTATCGGGTCGCGTTCCTTCGGCACGGACCCGCACTTGGTCGCAGACATGGTTGCCGCCGAGACAACCGCGATGCTTGCGACCGGCGTCCTTCCTTGCGTCAAGCACTTTCCCGGCCACGGCGACACGAACGCCGATTCTCACACGGGAGGGGCGGTGTCGACGCGTACTCGCGAAGATCTTGATTCGTGCGAGTTCGAGCCGTTTCGCCGTGCCGTCGCCGCCGGCGTGCCCCTCGTCATGGTGGGTCATATCAAGACGCCCAACGTCGCAGCGGACGATCTTCCCGCATCCCTCTCTCGCGTGATGATAGGGGAGACCTTGCGCCGTGAGCTGGGATTTAACGGCATCATCATCTCGGACTCATTCCAGATGGGGGCTGTGACCGAGCGCTTTTCGTCGGCGGAGGCGGCCGTCAGGTTCCTCGAGGCTGGGGGAGACATGATTCTCATGCCGGAGGACCTCGATGCTGCTTACCAGGGTGTTCTCGATGCAGTCGCGAGTGGCATTCTTTCTCGGGAGCGCATTGACGAGTCATGTCTGCGCGTGCTGGGGACCAAAGCCTTGCTCTAACCGTGTTCGCGCGCGCTGGGGCAGGGCCACGCTCCAGCCGTACCTGCGCGCGCCGGGGGAGGGCCGCGCCCTAGCTGCACCTGCGCTGGAAGCCAAGACGGGGCTGGGCGCCTAGGTACAAATCCCACCAAAATACTAGGTTGTACCTGGGCATTCGCACGCCTATTCTCAGGGGCATGCAAACAGCGCCAAACCGAGGGAGTTACATATGAGCGAGCAGCCCACCAATAACAGTGCCGCCAAGACCGTCGGGACCGTGTGCGTGCAGGGTGGCTATCGCCCCGGCGACGCCGAGCCGCGCCAGGTGCCGATCTGGCAGTCCACCACCTGGAAGTACGACACGTCCGAGCACATGGGCAAGCTCTTCGACCTCGAAGAGTCCGGCTACTTCTACAGCCGTCTCCAGAACCCCACCTGCGATCTCGTCGCGGCGAAGATCGCCGAGCTCGAGGGCGGTACTGCGGCCATGCTGACGAGCTCCGGTATGGCGGCAAACTTCCTCGCCATCTTCAACCTGGCTGCTGCGGGCGATCACGTGGTGGCGAGCTCCGCCATCTACGGCGGCACCTACAACCTTCTCGCCCACACCATGGGTCGCATGGGCCTCACTTGCACCTTTGTGGCGCCTGACTGCACGGATGAGGAGCTTGAGGCTGCCTTCCGGCCCAACACCAAGCTCGTCTTCGGCGAGACCATCGCCAACCCGGCGCTCGCCGTACTCGACATCGAGCGCTTCGCCGCCGCGGCGCACGCGCACGGCGTGCCCCTGATCGTCGACAACACCTTCCCGACGCCGGTCATGTGCCGCCCGTTCGAGTGGGGCGCCGACATCGTGACCCACTCCACCACCAAGTACATGGATGGCCACGCGGCATATCTCGGCGGCGTCATCGTCGACCACGGCCAGTTTGACTGGATGGCGCACGCTGACAAGTTCCCGGGCCTCACCACGCCGGACGAGAGCTATCACGGCGTCACGTACGCGGAGAAGTTTGGTATGGGCGGGGCCTTCATCACCAAGGCGACCGCGCAGCTCATGCGCGACCTTGGCCCCATGCAGAACCCGCAGGCGGCCTTCTTCCTCAACAGCTCGCTCGAGAGCCTGCACGTTCGCATGCCGCGCCACTGCGAGAACGGCATGGCCGTGGCCAAGTACCTCGCGAACCATCCCAAGGTGCGCTTCGTGAGCTACCCTGGCCTCGAGGGCGACAAGTACTATGACCTCGCTCAGAAGTACATGCCCAATGGCACGTGCGGCGTCGTGAGCTTTGGCTTCAACGGCGGCCGCGCCGCGGCGGAGACCTTTATGAAAAGCCTCGAGATGTGCCAGATCGCCACGCACGTCGCCGATGCCCGCACCTGCTGCCTGCATCCGGCGAACGCCACGCACCGCCAGATGAATGACGAGGAGCTCCTCGCCTGTGGCATCTCCGCCGATATGGTGCGTCTCTCCTGCGGCCTCGAGGACACGGCTGACCTGATTGCCGACCTGGATCAGGCCCTCGCCAAGTGCTAGCGCGCTAGCGGCTCGGCCACATTGCTCCGATGCGCCCCGTCGCGAACAACCGCGGCGGGGCGTTTTTTGCCGAGCGTGCGGAAGGCGGGGCGTTTTTTGCTGCGCGTGCGGAAGGCGGGGCGTTTTTTGCCGCGCGCGGAAGCTATTTGGTTTGGGCGCCGACTCCCCAAGGTTTGGCACCCCAATCCGGGCGTCCTGAGTAACACGCCGGCAACTTGTGGGTGTCGAAGCTGCGGTATCATGTCTTCTTGCGCGAGTTACCACGCTGTCTACGCGGCGCTCGCCGTCTGATGGCAGGCCGTCCGTACCGACACGGGATGGCCCAGACGAGAGGAATCATATGCACGACACCAGCACCACCCCCGCCGTCGAGGAGCAGGCCGCTAGCGCCTTCGCCGCCGAGACGGGCGCCATGCACGAGCACTCCATGCACACCCACACCGCCGGCGAGCTTCGTCGCGAGGACATCGGCCGTGAGGTTACGCTCACGGGTTGGGTGTGGCGTCGCCGCGATCACGGTGGCCTCATCTTCGTTGACCTCCGCGATCGCTCTGGCATGACCCAGTGCACCTTCGACCCCGAGCACTCCGGCGGCACCGCCTTCCACGCTGCCGAGACCATCCGCCCCGAGTGGCCCATCTGCGTCCACGGTGTCGTTCGCGGCCGTGACGAGGAGACCATCAACCCCAAGCTCCCCACCGGCGAGATCGAGGTTCGCGTCGACACCATCGAGATTCTCAACCGCTCCAAGACGCCGCCGTTCCAGATCGAGGATGGCATTGACACCGCCGAGGACACGCGCCTGCGCTACCGCTACCTCGACATCCGCAGGCCCGAGATGATGGCCAACCTCAAGCTGCGCTCCGATTTCACCTTCGCCATCCGCGAGGCGCTTCACAACCGCGCCTTCATGGAGGTCGAGACGCCGAGCCTCTTCAAGTCCACGCCCGAGGGCGCGCGCGACTTCCTGGTGCCCTGCCGCATCCAGCCGGGTCGCCTCTACGCTCTGCCGCAGTCCCCGCAGCTCCTCAAGCAGCTGCTTATGGTTGGTGGTGTCGAGCGCTACTATCAGGTCGCCAAGTGCTTCCGTGACGAGGACCTCCGCGCCGACCGCCAGCCTGAGTTCACTCAGGTCGACATCGAGATGAGCTTCGTCGACCAGGACGACGTCATGAGCGCTCTTGAGGACGTCCTCCACGACGCCTTCGCCAAGATGGGCGTCGACATGCCCACGCCGCTGCGTCGCATGGACTACTGGGATGCCATGGATACCTACGGCATCGACAAGCCGGACACTCGCTATGGCATGCACCTCGTCGATGTCACGGATATCTTTACCGAGTCCAAGTTCAAGGTCTTCTCCTCCGCTGCGAACACCGAGGGCTCCGTCGTCAAGTGCATCAACGCCAAGGGTGCTGGCACCTGGCCGCGCGCCCAGATCGACAAGCTCGAGGACGTGGCAAAGACCTTTGGTGCCAAGGGCCTTGCTTGGATCGCCTTCCGCGAGGACGGCTCCATCAACAGCCCCATCGTCAAGTTCTTCTCCGATGAGGAGATGGCTGCCCTTCGCGAGCGCGCTGATGTCGAGCCCGGCGATCTTGTGATGTTCGCCGCCGGCCCGCGTCTTGCTTCCTGCGAGATCCTCGGAGGCATGCGCTGCCACATGGCTGATGCCCTCAACATCAAGCGCGAGGGCCATGACTTCCTCTGGGTCGTCAACTTCCCGCTGTTCCACTGGGACGAGGAGCGCAAGGCCTACGCGGCGGAGCACCAGCCCTTCACCCTCCCGACTGAGTCTGACGTCGAGAAGATTAAGGCTGACCCGCTGGCGGCTGGCAGCTTCACGTATGACTTCGTCATGGACGGCTATGAGGCCGGTGGCGGCGGCATGCGTATCCACGACGCGGAGATGCAGCTTCAGATGCTCGAGCTCCTCGGCTTTACGGAGGAGCGCGCCCGCGAGCAGTTCGGCTTCGTCATGGACGCCCTCGAGTTTGGTGCGCCTCCCATGGGCGGCTTTGCCCTTGGCCTCGACCGTGTGTGCATGCTGCTTACCGGCTCCGATTCGATTCGCGAGGTTATGGCGTTCCCGAAGACCTCGAGTGGCTCTGACCTCATGAGCGACGCTCCCAGCGAGGTTTCTTCCAAGCAGCTCAAGGAAGTTGGCCTCCGCCTGATGTAGTCCGCCGGCGGCCTCAGTCGTCGCCGAGCTTCATAGCTACCTCGGGATGACAACTCGAACATGCGAAGGGCCCCGTCACCAAGTGAACTGCCTCCCATTTCTTGGACACAAGAAATGGGAGGCTTTTTATGGCTGGAAACGTTCTGTACGACGTCGGGG
>NZ_JBCLNF010000011.1:0-34093 GCF_039062465.1 Collinsella sp. 1033st1_E11_1033SCRN_220408 | reverse complement strand
ACCTCGGGGGCGTTCGGTTAACTGCGGGAGCGTGCCGTCAGCTCAATGTGTTCGGTTGGGATCGGAAATCAACCAGCTGCAGTTGCTATGGCATCAAACCCAAATGCGCAGCAAGCTGAGCAAACGCAATGCAAACAACGACACCGCCGAGCGTATTAGTAAGGAACTGCTTGATTACGCTGTTGAAAAAAATGTGCTTAGGTTTAATACGCGCAACACCATCGCAGGTGGAAACCTTGATGCAGACAAAATCTTCAAGCTATTCGACAGACACGGAATTTCAATTCACGATGATGTGGCGAACTGCAGAACTGACGAACTCAAGGGCGAGCTTGAAGACATCAAAGACAGAAGAAATGCCCTCGCACATGGCTCAGTATCGTTTGCAGAAGCAGGCAATCAAGTAACAACATCGGAGCTTGCGGAGCTGGTCAATCATGTTGACTCGTTTTTGACGCAGCTCCACCAGGATGTTTCTACCTACCTCAACGCCGGCGAGTATCGGCGCAGCATGTCCGAATCAGGAGAGAATTAGTGTGCGCAGGCAGCGATTATGCTCTTGCCTACGGCCTCGCCCAATTTAGGTGGCACGGCGTTTCCAATATGCCGTGCCACAGCTTTCTTGCTGATCTTCTCGCCAGGCCTAATGAACTTGTAATCCCGCGGGAAGCTCTGCAAGACGGCGCCCTCACGCAAGGTTAGGGCTCGATTTTGCTCTGGATGCCCAAACCGGCCCGTACCGTACATATAGAACTGCGTAGTTATGGTTGGGGACGTCTCGTCCCAAGCCATCCTCCCGTAGACCGCAGGGTATGTTTGGCCAGCAGCCTTTTTATGGCAATCAAGCCTCAGGTCCTCAGGCCAATCTCGCCACGTGCCATTAGGCGTTGAAGCCTTAATACGCTTCAAGTTTAGTTCTGATAGCGCCGACGCCGTTTGCAGAGAGTCCCCCTTGCAAGAGCCGCCAGCGCTCACGGCAGGCAGCGCACCT
Organism: Collinsella sp. 1033st1_E11_1033SCRN_220408; assembly: GCF_039062465.1. Taxonomy (NCBI): domain Bacteria; kingdom Bacillati; phylum Actinomycetota; class Coriobacteriia; order Coriobacteriales; family Coriobacteriaceae; genus Collinsella; species Collinsella sp. 1033st1_E11_1033SCRN_220408. Next base: position 33,102 of record NZ_JBCLNF010000011.1, on the reverse strand, counting down.
ATTGCCTGCCGAACCGTAACAGCATGAGCGTCATCATTCGTTGGGTCAATCAAGTTGATAGACCCATTTTTAGAGGCAAGCAGTATCAATCGCCGCCGATGCTGGGGCACACCGTATTCCTCAGCCTTCACGACGCTGTATTCCACCGAGTATCCGGACTCCTTGAGCGTGTTCAAGAAGTCAGCGAAGATGCTCTCCTTCTCGAGCTCGGGCACGTTCTCCATGGACACGTAATCTGGCTTCACTTCGCGCACAAGCCTTCCGAACTGCGCAAGCAGCCCCCAGTCCTTGTGCTTTTCGCGATGCTTCTTGTCTTTGCGGTGCTTCGAGAAGGGCTGGCAAGGGGCGCATCCCACCAGGACCTTGATGTCAAAGTCCTTCAGGAGCTCCTTGACTTCCTCCCCGGTGACCTCGGCGATGTTCTTGCAGATGAACTTATCCTTGCCGTTGTTCGCGTCGTAGGCGTACTGGCAGGAGGAATCGAGATCAAACCCGGCCACCACATCGATGCCAGCGGTGCGCAAGCCATAGGTCAGGCCCCCGACCCCGCAAAACAGATCCACGGCGCCGATGGAGGCGCTCTGAGCCTTATCCTCCGTGGAACTATCAACGCTCATCGCAATCACCCCTTCGGCGTCCTAGAATGACCGTATGCGAGCGTCACAAACTCGAAGAGAATTCAACTCGCTAATCTTATAGATTAGCAGCAATCAGAGGGATTGGAGGCCTGAGCTTGAAAACGTCACTGAGCGGCTGCACGCTTCCCGCGAACAGCATAAGCGCAGGTAATCACCATTGTTTCCATCCCATACAAAGCGTTTCGAACCACTGATAGAGGTTATACCATGCCCAAGTCCTGGCACACCGTCGCCATCGCCGACCTCGAGTCCCGCCCCGAGTGCGCCCACCGCGCCTACCTCGACCCCGAGGAGGAGTGGAACGGCTGGGCCTGCCCGTACTTCGAGAAATCCGAAGTCGAGCGAATGGCCGCATGGCTCCTAGAGTTCGATGACGGCCTCGTTTACTCGACCGAGGACGACACCTTCACCACGACCTACGACCCCGACCTCCCGGAGGCCTTCAAAGGCGAGGACGTGGGCGGCATGCACCTCTATCCCATAGGCGCGGGCTCGTGGATCTGGGTCATCGTGGACGGCGAGTCAACGCCCGCCAGCGAGGACAGCGCCGCTGCATCCGGCACCATCGCACCCAGCGCCGCAGCCTCACCCGAGCCCCGTGACCCGGCGCAGCACGTCCCCGTCGATTAGCTCCCCGCGCAAATAGCACTCGAACACGTCCTCCGCCGGCAGTTCCCACATCTCCACGCCGTCCGTGAACGGCCCGCCCAAAGGCTCGAAGACGCCCGGGAACGCGACCCGCCCCATGCGCCGCACACAGCCGCCGTGGCGCGGCACCAGGAACACGTTCGCCACGCGCGAGAAGCCGCAGTCGAGCACGAAGCGCCTGTACGCGCTCTGGTAGAGCACTTGCTTCGTCACGGACTCCACGCCCGGAACGCCGCGCACGCGCTCGCCCAACGTCGGCGTGTAGTACTTCGCATCGTAGATGCAGAACGCGAGCCCGCCCGCGCCGTCTCCGTGCACGGCCACCACGTCGGGTATGAGCGTGTCCACCTCGCCACAGGGCTCCTCCACGCCCTCGGCGTCGTAGCGCGCCCACTCCGGCCTCGGGATGATGCCGAGCAGCGTCTCGCGCCCGCGCATGGTCCACTCGCCGCGAAGCTCCACGCCAAGCGAGTCAAGCCGGTCTGCCAAGCGGTCACCGAAGGCCGCCTTGCAGGCCTCCTCCCACGCGTGGTAGAAGCTCGTCGTGCCCAGGCATAGCTCGTCCTCCGGCGCTGCGTACTCCTCGCCGGGGTTCAGGTAGCGCAGCAGCATGTCGATGACGTCCTGCTTCCACGTCACGAACTGCACCGAGCGCTCCTGCTCGAGCCGGTAGCTCACGGCCTCGGCGTCGCCGAAGTCCTCGAGCTCCTCGCCCGAGATGCGCACCGGCGCGAGGCCCAGCAGCTCGTCGATGCCCCACGCCTCCAGGTCGGCCGAGCAGCGCGTGAGCACGCAGCGGTGGAGCCGCTCCACGAAGTCGGCGGCGTCGCGCGAGGTGCCGCACGTCTTCAGGTCGAAGTACGCCGGCGCGTCGCCGTCCATGAAGGGCTGCAAGGCGGCGATCGTGGGCTCCCAGGCTATCTCGCCCGTGCCGTTGTCGCGCAGCACCCGCACGTAGTTGGAGTAGATGCCGTTCTCCTCGTAGGACTCGAGGAGCCGCAGCATGAGCGCGAAGGAGCCGCCGTCCTCGAGCGCGTCCGGGTCGGCCGCGCCTATGCTCGCGAGGCCTCCCGACGCCTTCCTGAGCACGCGGAACACCTGCTTGAGCTCGTCCTCTGAGGGCTCTGTGCCGAGCGGGTAGTACTTCGGGTACGCCACGAGGAGCTTGCCCTTGAAGCGGGCGAGTCCCACCCACGTGACCTGATACTTGCCGATAGCCTCGGCGTCTCCCCCGGGGTCGTAGCCGTCGGGCAGCGAGTCGGAGCGCAGCGTGAGAATGCCTCGCGCCGAGAGCGAGCGCACGCACGCGAGCGCGTCCTCGGCCGAAATCCCCAGCTTGTTCGCGATCCCCCGGACGGTGTAGCAGTCCCGCTCCCGCACGAGGACGGGTTTGAAGGGCATGGCCTTACACCTCCTTGCCCTCGTCGGCGCCGTCGGTGACGCCCTCGGCAACCCTGGCTACGGGCACCATGGCGAAAACAGCGTCGCCGACCTCGTCGAAGCTCGCGCAGATCTCGGAGTAGGTGGCGCCCGCCTTGTCGGAGAACACCTTGCCCCGGCGCATCTTGGCCGCGTCCTCGAAGAGGTAGAGCAGCACCTTGCTCTTGAACGCCTCCGCGAAGGCCGCGTCGTCGTCGAGCACGGAGGGGCGCAGGAAGAACGGCCCCATGAGCTTGTCCTCGTTCACGCCCGCCTTCACGAGCAGGCCGTTCACGGCCTTGCGCAGGTCGTTCCACAGCACCGGCTCGCGTTCGGCGCCGAGGCGCACGACCTTACCAGCGATGACGTCCTCGCCCGCGTCGATGCCCATGTAGCGGAACTCCCAGCGCCGCTTGAAGGCCGTGTCCATCGGGAACACGCCTTGGTCGGCGCTGTTCATCGTGGCCCAGAGGTAGAGATTGGGCGGCAGGGCCATGGAGCCGACGCGGCGTGCGCGGTGCTCTTGAGCGGTGTAAAGCCCAGAGACCTCCTCGGGGCAGCCCTGCCAGCCCCCATTGGCGTGCTCGAACTTCAGATAAAGGTACCCGCCCAAATCCTCGGAGACCGACACGGGGTACTCGCTCGCGCCATCGTCACCACGGTCAAGCAGCTGGAAAACGTCACCGAAAACGGCGGCTGGATTCGCGCGGTTAATCTCCTCGATCACGAGCACATAGCTTTCATCTGGGTGCGTCATTGCCTCGACATAGCTGCGCACAAGAGGGCCGGGAACGAACTCGTACGAGATATAGGGCTTTCCCACGGTATCCAACAGCGATTCGTCATCACGTTGCTCGGGATAGCGCATAGTGGGCTTGTAGCAACCAACAAATGAAGCGTAGCTGTAGTCCGGGTGGAAGGTCACGCGACGGGTGTGCGCCGCGTCGAAATGCATCTTGGCGAGCGCGTCGAGGTCATGGGACTTGCCCGTACCGGGCGCACCGAAGTAGATGAGGTTGCGCGGTTCGTGAATGTCAGCAGTGACCAAGAGCCTCTTCGCTGCCGGGAATGTGCTCTGCTTCACCAGGGCGCTCAAGTCAGGGTAGACGACGAACAGGTCGGCAAGAGAGGTCGCCGAAGCCATCCCGCACGCCGAGAGCAGCGCCCCCATATCGCTTCGGACGCCGTACTCGACCTCTCGTATGGTCTGGTTCGCATAGTCGCTCAACCCGACCAAAGGCATCTCGGAGAAGTGGATGTAGGCGTCGGAATACGCCTCCAAGAGGTCGTTCTTGTCCATAGACTTCGGAAAGACATAGCCTATGGAAACAGTGGTCTTTGAGTCATCGTTGTGCTTGTCTCCGAGCTCAACGGCCTCGATTCTTGCGACGGCGCGAAAACCTTGCTTCCACTCAGTCCTCATGCCCTTCGAGTTGTCGGAGCCAAGCCAAAGCAGGGCGTAGGTACCGGCCGCGAGCGTCCTCGGAACCTGCTTGCAGACTACGGTCAGCGAAAGCGGCTCCTCTTGAATGCCAGCGACGCAGGCATCAATCTTCTTTATGTCATCGACGCTGTCTTTGCCCAGACGCATCGTGACGAACTTTGGAGCATCCATCATGACCTAGCCTTCCTGCCGGACAATACTTCCAAGCCCTCGCGCAGCGGGGCAAACAGCTGCCTCTGGTTGCTGTCAACCCTCCTGAGTATCCCCTCGGCCGCGTTGGGCGTGAGGTAATACCTCTGCTTGACCTCGTGCTTCTCGACGATTTGGTAAAGCGTCGCAGACTTCGGCTTGCAGGGGGACTCCCTGTGGGCCGCGCCGAGGAATCTCCCGTCCCACATCAAACCGGACTTGGGCCACACGAGCTTTTCGTGCTCGGCCTCAATGTCGGGCAACTCGACCCAGGGGGAATTGGCGAAGGACCCGAAGCCTTCGACGGGGTTCTCTCGCTCTTCGGAAGCGCCCTTAAGGACCGCCTTGATCCTGCCAGCGATCCACTCTATGACCGGAACGGAGACGGCGTTGCCGATGGCCGCGTAGCGCAAGGAGTCCGAATCCTCGGTGTCCCCGTCGATGTTCGTCCAGTTATCGGGGAAGCCCTGCAGGCGCTCACACTCGATGGGCGTAAGCCTCCGTACGCCGTTCTCGCAGGTGACGTAGGTCCTGCTCCAATCGGTGCCGGTATGCCTCCCCGAGGTCGCGGCGAGGCAATAGCCCATCTCGGCAACACGGGGGTACTTGCCTTTCGGCGTTGACTCGGTGATGAACGACGAGCGGACGCCCGGCTGCTTTCCGGGGAGCTCATTCTCGAAAAGCGAGTCAAGCGCCTTGCTCGGAGAGCCCTTCCAGCAGCAGAGGTAAACGCGGGGGCGCGACTGCGGGACGCCAAAGTACCGGCTGTTGAGCTGCCTCCACGCAACGGCATAGCCGAGGTCGTTGAGGGTGGAGAGGATGACGCCGAAGTCGTTGCCGTTGTTGGAGTTGAAGAGGCCTGCGACGTTCTCTATGAGCACAGCCTCGGGCTTTCGCTCGCCGATCAGCTCGGCAAACCTATAGAAGAGCCCGGAACGGCTACCCTTAAGACCAAGCCGCGAAAGCGAGCCACGAGCAACAGATATGTCCTGGCAAGGAAAGCCCCCACACCAAACATCCGCTTGGGGAATCTCGTTCGGGTCAACTTCGTTGATGTCGCCGGCCTTGATGGCGTCTGGCCAATGCGCGGCCAGAACGTCGTTGCAAAAGGCATTGTTCTCGCAAATGAAAGAGTTGCTGAAACCCTGGTGCTCGAAGCCAAGGTCAAAGCCACCAATACCCGCAAAGAACGAGTTGACTTTCAGATTGTTGTTCTGTGTATCAGGCAACCGAATACTCCATTCAAATCAAGCGGTCGTCAGTGGTGGCTACTCTTCATCAAGCAGCGCGTCTATGAGACATGTGCGTACATACGCGCTGAAACTAAGGCCTCGTAGAGAGGCTTTTTCGGCAACAGCACTTTTAAGGTTGTTAGGAATCCGAATCGTAATCGCCGTAGTATCGCCACCAGTCAAATAGGAGCGCTTATCATTCGAGGAAGCACCTTGCTCTTCGAGCTCTACAAAATTCATGGCTTGCTCCTGAACCGTAATGCAATACAAACGGTGCAATTTTACCATGCTAATTAGCAATGCGACATGGCCAATTAGCTGCGAGGAATCCTACAACAAAGCGGGGACAAAAAATGAATCTCTACTTTTGGCCGTCCGGTGTAATACCTCGATAAGCCTAACGAGCTCCCGCACATCCGCCCCACGCTCGCCAGCGTTTCAACTTTTCAGCCGCCCCGCGGCCGGGGGCCGGCCGGGCTCGGCGCTGCTCGTCGGGGGTCGTTCGCGTCGTGGCCGCGTGCGCTCCGGGCGCTTCCGCCGGCTCGGTCGCGCCAAGCCCGTCCGTCCCCCGGTCCCCGGGCGGCTGAGCCCTCGCGGCAACGGCACCACCCGCCCGCGCCGCAAGCATCGCTCAGGCTCAAACACGAGCCGCAACGACGCCAGACCTACCCAGAGCGCCTATGCCGTGAGATAATGCCTCTACACGCTCCTGCGCGTGGAGAAGCTCGAGAAGAGCGGCAAGTGCTCGGGCGCCGCCATGAACATGATTCACAAGCTCCTCAAGCAGATTCTCAACAAAGCCATGGACTACGACCTCATCCTGCGCAACCCGGCAGACAAGGTCAATGCCCCCAAGGTTGATGCAGTGGACCGCCGCTCCCTCAGCGCGAGAGAGGCCCGTAAGCTCATCGCAAGCATCGATGCGGCCGAGCACGCCGCCTACGCCAAGCGCGACGACATCGAGCGCAGGCAGGCCGCCCGCAAGGACACTTCTGAGCGCTGTTACCTTCGCAGCCTCTCGGCCATCGGCAACGTCATCGCAGCGCGCATCGGCCTTGCCACGGGCATGCGCCGAGGGGAGGTTCTGGCGCTCACTTGGGACCACATCGACTTGGAAGGCGCAACCATCCAAGTCGAGAAGTCAGTCACGGTCTACGGCGAGGCCAAAGACCCCAAGAGCGAGGCTGGCAAGCGCGTCCTCAACATCGATGGAGAAACCGTGGAGCACCTGAGGTCGTGAAAGGACTACCAGGCGTCCGAACTCGACAAGATCTGCGTCGTGCAATCGGGCTCCACCCCGGTCTGCTGCTCGGACAAGGGCGAATTCGTCAATCCCACGAACTTCTCCCGCTGGTGGCGAGGCTTCGCAGAGAAGAGCGGCTTTCCGCACCTCAAGTTCCTCGAGCTTCGTCACACGCAAGCCTCTCAGCTCATCGCAAACGGCGTGGACATCAAGACGGCCCAAGGTCGGCTCGGCCACGCATCGGCCACCCTCACCATGAACCAGTACGCCCATGCCCTGCCCGAGAACGACAGAAAGGCAGCGGAGCTCATAGGCACCCTGTTCTCCCTAGGCCAAGAGAAGGACGAAGCACTGGAACTCACGGCCTAAGCAGTTGTTCTTCCCATTGTCTTTAGATTGTCTTCTGTAGGAGGTGGAGAGCTGCCCAAGCAAAGAAAAGAGGCCAGAAGCACTGCCTCTGACCTCACAATTCTTGGTAGCCCGTACCAGATTCGAACTGGTGATCTCCGCCTTGAGAGGGCGGCGTCCTGAACCGCTAGACGAACGGGCCATGTGGTGCAACGCAGGCGATGGCTGGGATGGAGGGAGTCGAACCCCCATTGACGGAACCAGAATCCGCTGTCCTGCCATTAGACGACATCCCAATGAATGCCTGCAGCGCCTTCGCGCAAGGAAGAACTATACGGGAGCAAAGGCATATGCGCAAGGACTAATTTCAAATTTCTTCGAGAGAACGAGTATGCCTTCACAAGTTATGCATAACCGCAGGTGAGAGACATGCCAGATGCGACGTGCTGCGCGCCCGGGCTCGCCAGTGACGACGCGCTACGCAGTCAGGCTCGGGACGGCGGCACGCACGGCCTTAGCGAGACCCACGCCCACGCAGGCCTTGATCGCGTCCAGCGCGATGAACGGCGCAGAGCCCGCGGCGAAGGCAGCCGCGAGGCTATAGCCGCCCGCAGTCGCGAGCCAGCACACGCCCACCGCGTGGGAGCACGCGATCGCGAGCACCGCCGTCGCGACGTCGCGCACGACACCGCCCGAAGGCATCAGCCGGCGTAGCACGGCAGCCAGAACTGCCGCGAGCAGGAATCCCAGGATGAAGCCGCCCGTCGGGCCAAACAGAACGCCGAGGCCGCCGCGCATGCCGGAAAACAGCGGCACGCCAGCACCGCCAAGGAGCACGTACATACCCACAGAAAGGATGCTCGTGCGCCCGGGCATCGCGACGAGCACGAACACCAGCGCGAGCGTCTGCAGCGTGAACGGCACAGGCCCAAACGGCACCGTCACCCACGCAGAGACGGCGAGCAGGGCCACGCACGCGGCGGAGAATGTGATCTCCCGCGTGGAGAGGTTCGAATTCATGAGCATCCCCCTTGATAGCAATGCCGGCCGACGCCGCAACGTCGACCGGCTAACGTTAGCTCGGAAATGATACCGCCAATGGGGTCCTCCGTACCCGGAGCGCCGGGCGCGGTCCAGACGCGCAGGTCGCAAGGGGCACAGCACCCGGAGCACCAGACTCCCGGACCGCCCTAGACGGAGATCGTGACGTCAACCGTCTGGACGGGGACGTCGTAGAACGGGTCCTCCCTCCTGCCGAGGAAGTCGCGCGCCTGCTTCGGAAAGAGCGCATAGCTGAGAACGTCCTCCTCGGAGCGCGCGTACTGCGAGATCTCCTCGCGCAGACGCGGAAGCGCGGGTTCGATGAGGTCCGCGGGCCTGCAGGTGATCTTCTCGGCGCCTTCGGGCGCGCCGACGAGGACCTTAGCGGCGACGTCGGGGTCGATCGCGGCGGGCGCTGCCCCATAGCGGCCAAGCACGTAGTCGCGAATCTCCGTGGGCACGAGCTTGTAGCGCTCGCCGGAGATGACGTTCATGAGGGCCTGCGTGCCCACCATCTGCGAGAGGGGCGTCACGAGCGGCGGATAGCCGAGGTCCGCCCTCACGCGGGGAACCTCCGCCAGGACATCCTCGTAGCGACTCTCGAGCCCCTGCTCGGTCAGCTGGGAGAGGAGGTTCGAGAGCATGCCGCCCGGAACCTGATAGACAAGGGCCTTGGGATTCGTGTCCTTGACCTTGGGGTTGAGCTTGCCCTCCGCGCGGAAGCGGTTGCGCACGCCGTTAAGGCTCTCCACCGCGGGCGCGAGCGCGTCGAGGTCGAGCCCACAGTCATAGCCGAGCTCGCCAAGCGCGATCGCCATGGACTCCGTCGTGGGCTGGCTCGTGCCGCCGGAAAGCGGGCTCAGGCAGGTGTCGATGACATCCGCGCCCGCCTCGACGGCCTTCAGCAGCGTCATCTCGGCGATACCGGCAGTCGCGTGCGTATGCACCTCGAGTGGAAGGTCGCACTCCGCCTTGATGCCGCTCACGAGCTCGAACGCCGCAGCCGGGGTGAGGGTACCGGCCATGTCCTTGATGCACAGCGAGCTCGCGCCCATCTTGGCAAGCTCGCGGGCGAGGCCCACGAAGTAGGGCACGGTGTGGACCGGGCTCGTGGTGTAGCAGAGGGCGCACTGGCACTCGCCGCCCGCCTCGTGGCAGGCCTCGATCGAGGTGCGGAGGTTACGTACGTCGTTGAGGGCGTCGAACACACGCACCACGTCGATGCCGTTCTCGACGGACTTGGCCACGACGGCGCGCACCACGTCGTCCGCGTAGTTCTTGTAGCCGAGGAGGTTCTGGCCGCGTAGCAGCATCTGCAGGCGGCTGTTGGGCGCTGCCTCGCGAATGGCGCGGAGACGCTCCCACGGGTCCTCGTTCAAGAAGCGCAGGCAGGAGTCGAAGGTAGCCCCTCCCCAGACCTCGAGGGCGTGATAGCCCGCGCGATCCATGTCCGAGAGCACGGGGAGCATGTCCGAGAGGGGCATGCGCGTGGCTATCTGGCTCTGCTGGCCGTCGCGCAGGATGGTCTCGCAGACGCCCACGTGGCGGGCAGGCGCCTTCGCGGCAACGTCGCTAGTCATCGCTCCCTCCCCTCTTTGGCGGGAACAGGCGGCAGAGGGCAAGCGAGGCGAGGGCGATGATGCCCAGCACGAGGAAGTCGCCGCCCCACCCGAGGACGAGAAGCTCGAGCGACGCCTTAAGCGCCTCGAAGTTGACGCCCGAGACAAAGATGGTAGGCATGGCAACCCCCTAGCCCAGCACCGCGAGCAGAAGGCCGCCCGCGACAACGGAAGCGATCTGGCCGGCGACGTTGGCGCCCGCCGCCTGCATGAGGATGAAGTTCTGCGGATCCTCCTCGGTGGCCATCTTCTGGATGACGCGTGAAGACATGGGGAACGCGGAGATGCCCGCCGCACCGATCATCGGGTTGACCTTCTCCTTGCGGAAGAGGTTGATCAGCTTGGCGAACATGACGCCGCCAACGGAGTCCATCACGAAGCCCACCAGGCCGAGCGCGATGACGAGCAGGGTGTCTACCTGCAGGAAGTCCGAATAGACCATCTTCACGGAGACCGCGAGGCCAAGGACGATCGAGATGATGTTCACGAGCTCGTTCTGCGCGGAGAGCGAGAGGTTGTCGAGCACGCCGCACTCGCGAAGGAGGTTGCCGAACATGAGGAAGCCCACGAGCGGGAGCGACACGGGCGCGACGAGACCAGCGACGACGGTGATGACGATCGGGAACAGGATCTTTGCCGTCTGGGAGACCTCGCCCGCACGGTACGTCATGCGGATCTGGCGCTCCTTCTTGGTGGTGACGGCGCGAATCGCGGGCGGCTGGATGATGGGCACGAGCGCCATGTAGGAGTAGGCCGCGACCATGATCGCGCCGAGGTACTTCGAGTTGAGGACGTTGGCAACGAAGATCGAGGTAGGTCCGTCCGCCGCGGCGATGATGCCGATGGAGCCGGCGTCCGCGAGGTCGAAGCCCAGGACCACGGCGAGGATCGTCGTGAAGAAGATGCCAAACTGTGCCGCCGCGCCAAAGAGCAGCAGGAACGGGTTCTGCAGGATTGGGCCGAAGTCGATCATCGCGCCGATGCCGATGAACAGCAGGAGCGGGAAGAGCTCAGTGGCGATGCCGGCGTCAAAGAGCACCTGGAAGGGGCCCGCCTCGCCCGCCGTCTCGAGCACGCCGGTGTTGGGGAAGTTCACGAGGATGGTGCCGAGGCCCATGGGTACGAGCAGTGTGGGCTCGTACTCCTTCTTGATGCCGAGGTACATGAGGACGCCGCCGATGAGCATCATAACGATGCGGCCGGGCTCGGCGATCATCCCCATGACGCCATAGATCAGAGTTTCCATGGCCGCCCCCTAGCTGATGGTGAAGAGCGCGTCGCCAGGATTGACCATCTGGCCGGCCGTAACGTGAATGGCGGAGATGGTGCCCGCGTGCTCCGCGACGATGGCGTTCTCCATCTTCATGGCTTCGAGAACGAGGACACAGTCATTCTGCGCGACGACGTCGCCAACGTTGTGCTTGAGCTCGAGGATCTTGCCGGGCATGGGGGCCGTCTGGGCATCCGCGCCAGCGGGCGCGGCGGGCGACGGAGCGGGAGCGGGAGCGGGAGTTGCGGGCGCGGGAGCCACGGGAGCCGGGGCGGGCGACGCGGGGGTCGGAGCGGGTGCGACGGGAGCGGCTACGGGCGCGGGCGCGGCGCCGGGTTCCGTTAGCTCTTCCATCTCCACGAGATACTCAGTGCCGTCGATCTTGATCTTGAACTTACGAAGCATGATTCTCCTCCCCTGACGCAACGCGGCGCTGGATGCGCACGCACGAGAGCGCGCTCTCCGGCCTGTCTCCCGCGGCGATCGACGCCGCGATAAGCGAGACGCGTCGGTACTCGGGGTTCACCCGACCGACGCGCCGTATGTCCACTTTGGTGTTTGGGTTGTCGCCCGCTGCGATAGCGGCGGCGATGACGGCCACGCGAGAGCGCTCCTCGCCTGCCGGAAGGTCAATAAAAGGAGGGACATCAACCCACATCGCTTCATCCGAGGGCGCAGCCGCCTCAACGGGGGCCGTCACAGCGGACGAAGCAGCGTTATATGGCGTATTAGCAGCGTCTTTGCGTCCAAAGAACCTGCTGAGAAAACCCATCAGCCATCCCTCCCAAGATGCGGTTTCTTGTGCTGATGAGCTGAGCGTACCCCGATGGGTCGCTTATTTGTCAGGCTTTCTCCACACGGCGTCCACAATCCGGCGAGCGGGAGCGCACGTGGCCGACGGCGGCGCGTGAGACGAGGGCGACCACGTGCGTGGGCGGAGGGCGTGGGCGCGCGGACGCAGGCATGAGCTCGCAGGCGCAGGCTCGTCGAGACATGCAACTTATCGAGATATGGGTGCGTTTCCGGCCGCACAACTCGAGAAAGTGTGTGTTTCGACGCAAGAGCGGCTCTCGGGAGAGCGTGGCACGCGCCCAAGGCGGCCTTCGCACAAGAGCGGCCCCCGGAAAAGCGCGGCGCGCTCAACACGGTAACGCGAGCGCAACGCGGCGAGGGCCAGCGCCCGACGCAACGACGCGCGGTCCGCGGCGCGGAGCTACCTCGCGAGCCAGGCGAGGAGGGCGTCGCGGCGGTTCTCCACCTGGCCGCTCATCACGGCAGCGAGCACCTGCTCGAGGGCCTTGCCCACCTCGGGACCCGGCTTGATACCACGCACGGCGATGACGTCGCCGCCGGTGATGGCGAGGTCGCTCGTGCGCCAGCAGACGCCGCCCGCGTCGATGGCGCGCAGTATGCGCTCGTATCGGTCGAGCTCACAGGCCCAATCGCGATAGTTCGGCGCCTTGGCGAGGGCATCGGCGCGACGCAGGTCGAACATCTCGTGCATGAGGGCGATCGCCTCGCCGCGCGTGCGCACGCCGCTCCTGCGGTCAAGCTCGGCGAGGAGCTTGAGGGGCGGGCGCTTCTCGGACTTCATGGGACGATCATGCAGGCGGACGAGCGCCACGACGGGACGCGCGAGCTCGAGGGGAATGGCGAAGCGACGGAGGATCTTCTCCGTCATCTGGGCACCCTCGTGCGGATGTCCGTAGAAGTGGCCCTGGCCATTCTCGCCCACCGTGAAGCACGCGGGCTTCCCGATGTCATGGAGAAACGCGGCCCAGCGCAGGCGCTCGGACGTAACGCCGCCGGTGTAGCACTCGATGCCCTCCATCACGCGAACCGTGTGCTCGAAGACGTCATAGGCGTGGTAGGGGCTCCTTTGGTCGAAGCCCACCATCGCGGCGAGCTCCGGCACGGCGGCGAGCATAACCTCGCGCTCCGCGCGCATCGCCCAGGCGGCCCTACCGGAGGCCATGATGCCGCGCAGCTCGACGCCGATGCGCTCCTGCGCGACGTCGCCAAGCGTGGGTGCCGCCTCGACGAGAGCCTCCTGCGTGGCCTCCTCGACGGCGAGCCCCAGCCGGCATGCGAAGCGCACGGCGCGAAGCAGGCGCAGGGCGTCCTCCTCGAAGCGCTCGGAAGGCACGCCGACGGCACGGATGAGGCGGCGTTCGAGGTCGCCCGCGCCATCGAAGGGATCTACGAGGCCACGGCGGGGGTGCCACGCCATGGCGTTGACCGTGAAGTCGCGGCGCGCAAGGTCCTCGCGGACGTCGGTCACGAAGGTGACGGAGTCCGGGCGGCGGTGGTCCGTGTAGGCGCCATCGACGCGATAGGTGGTGACCTCGACGGGCTTGCCCTCGACCACGGCCGTGACCGTACCGTGGGCCGTGCCTGTCTCGTGGACGGTGATACCGGCGGCGACGAGGGCGCGCTCGCTCTCCTCCCAGGGGGCGTCCGTGCAGACGTCGACGTCGTGGGCGGGAGCGCCGCGCAGGGCATCCCTCACCCAGCCGCCGACGAACCACGCCTCGTGGCCAGCGGCCTCGAGGGCGTCGAGCACGGCAAGGCCGTAGGCGGGCGCAAGGGCGGGGTCTATAGCTTGCGTGACGCCCATGGCGCCCTCCTTCGTCTCGGCGGATTAGTGAGGACAGTATACGACGCGTCCCGCCCGTGCCGAGGCAATGCGGAGAATGCCTGGGGCCAGGCGCGTCGCCCTAGCCCACGCTCTTCGTAGCGATCACGTCCACGCCAGTGCCGCATGCGTCCGCGAGCACCACGTCGCCGATCTTGACGGGCGCGCGCATGCCGGCGGCGGCGTCCTTGGCCGCGGCGACGACCTCGGCCATGAGCTCGCGGGGAACGGGGGCGACGGTCCTCACGGAGAGGGGCTCGGCCGCGCCGGGAACGCAGACGGTGGTGGTCACGACGCGCTCGGGCCGGGTCGCCTCGGCGGGGGCGTACTTCTTGCCCCTGGCACAGCCGGCGCCGGAGACGTAAGTGGCCTCATCGGCCGAGATACGCTCGACGACGAGCGAGCAACCCACAGGACAGCACACGCAGGTGAGTTCGAGCCTCCCGGGATAGGACACGTCACTCGCCTCCCTTCGAAGCCGGAGCGACCCCGGCCGCGACCTCGCGGACAGGGGCGTCAACCATGCGAACCTCGAGGTGATCCGGCACGGCGACCTCAGCAATCGAGACCTCGAGGCGCTCCATCTCCGCGGGCACCGCCACGCGGGCGCGCCTCGACTTGAGCGGGGTCTCCGTGCCATCAGCCGCGACGGCGACGGCCTCGAACCGGACGTTCTGCGCGACGCGGCCGGGACGGAACGTGAGGGCGACGGTCCCGCGCTCGTCGGCGCGCACGAGCTGGGGCACCACGGCGCCAACACCCTCGCCCTGGCGGACGGGGATACGCAGGACATCATCGGCGGCACCCTCCCCTGCCGCGACCGAGGCCGCCCAGGCGGCGGCGCTCACGCCGGCGACGTCACCCTCGCCGGCGGCAAGGTCTGCCAGGTCATGGACGTGGAGGGCGTTGCCGCAGGCGAAGATGCCCGGGACGCTCGTGGCGAGGAGCTCGTCGACGACGGCGCCACCCGTGCCGCCGCAGAGCTCGACGCCCGCCTCGCGCGCGAGCTCGTTCTCCGGGATGAGGCCGCAGGAAAGCACGAGCGTGTCGCACTCGACTTTGACCTCGGTGTCCGGGATGGGACGCCTAGTCGCGGGGTCCACCTCGGCGATGTCGACGGACTCGAGGCGCGTGCGGCCGTGCGTGGCCACGACGGTGTGCGAGAGGTGCAGCGGGATCTGGAAGTCATCCAGGCACTGGACGATGTTGCGGCGCAGGCCGCTCGGGTGCGCGAGGAGCTCGTAGACGCCCTCGACCTCCATGCCCTCGAGCGTCATGCGGCGGGCCATGATGAGGCCGATGTCGCCGGAGCCGAGGATGACGGCACGCTTGCCGGGGAGGCATCCCTGCAGGTTGATGAGGGCCTGGGCGGACCCTGCGGTGTAGATACCGGAGGGGCGGTCGCCCGCGATGCCGAGAGCGCCAAAGCCACGCTCGCGCGAACCCGTCGCAAGCACGACCGCGCGGGCAAAGACGCGGCACGCCCCCTCGGGGCGCACAAGCTCGAGCGCATGGAGCGCGGCCGTGGCGTCAGCGCCGCCCACGCCGTTAGCGCCGTCGGCGTCGCCCACGCCGTCAGCGCCGCCAGCGCGCTCGATACCCAGCACGCTCGTGCCGGGCCAGACCTCCACGCCGTCGAGGCGGGCCGCCTCGCGCGCGGCGAACTCCGGGCCGGAGAGCTCCTCAGAGAAGCGCTTGAGGCCAAAGCCGTTGTGGACGCACTGGCGCATGATGCCGCCAAGCGTGGGCTCGCGGTCGACGAGAAGGACGCGAGCAGCACCGGCGTCACGCGCAGCAGCGGCTGCCGCCATACCCGCGGCACCGCCTCCCACCACGACGACGTCATAGGGTGCAGGCGCGGGCACGGCACTGGCCTCCGTGCGGTCACGCGACGAGCCGTTTACCTGCGGCGCATTGCCCTCGGCCTGGGCGAGCTCCACGTAGTCAGGCCTCTCGCGGGAGACCATCCACGAGCCGCGGCCGCGCTTCTCGAGCTCGCTCGGGTGCAGGCCCGTCTCGCGGGCGATGATGCGAACGAGCTCAGGCGTGCAGAAGCCGCCGTGGCAGCGGCCCATGGTGGCCGCCGTGCGCCACTTGATCGCATCGAGACAGAGCACGGGGAGCGTGCCGTGAAGCTCACGGACGACCTCCGCCTCGGAGACCTCGTTGCAGCGGCAGACCACGTGGCCCCAGGCGGGATCGGCGGCTACGGCCTGTTCGCGCTGCTCCGCGTCCATGTGGCGGAGGCGCTGGCGAGGCTCGCGACGGGGATCGAAGCCCGCTCGCTCGCCCGCGCGGAGGCGGGCCGCCACCCGCGCTGCGATGTCTGCGCCGATCGCCGGCGCGCTCGAGAGGCCCGGGCTCTCGAGGCAGGCGATGTCGAAAAGGCCCGGGACGTCATCCGGCTCGCCGATGACGAAGTCATGCGTGTCGCCCTTGGCGCGCACGCCGGTGAAGTTGGTGATGACGCCGCGCGTGGAGGCGCCCGGCCAGGTGCGCTTGGCGCCCGCGACGACGGCGGCGAGGCCGTCCGCCGTGGTGGCGAGGGCGTCCTTGTCGTCCTGCGCGACGGCGCTGGGGCCCACGAAGAGGTTGCCGTGGACGGTGGGGCTCACGAGGACGCCCTTGCCCGCAGCCTTGGGCACCTGGAAGACCGTGCGCGAGAAGTGCGTCTCGAGGCTGTTGTCATACAGGTTGTACTCGCCGCGAACTGGGGTTATATGGAGCTTGCGGGCGGAGAGCTGGTTGTGGAGCTCGTCAGAGCGGACGCCCGCCGCGTTCACCACGGCGCGGGCGCGGATGACCTTGCCGTCCACGAGGGTGACGGAGAAGCCCTCCCCCTCGCGGGCGAGCTGGGATACGCGCGCGTCAAATGCGACGCTCACGCCGTTCTCGACGGCGTTCTCGAGCGAGGCGAAGGCAACCTCATACGGGTCGCAGATGGCGCCCGTCGAGACGCGCAGCGCGCAGGTGACCTCGGGCGACAGGGCCGGCTCGAGCTCGCGCGCCTCGTCTCCGGAGATGATCGAGAGCCCCTCGACGCCGTTGGCGCGGCCGCGCTCGAGAAGGCTCGCGAGGGCGGCCTCGTCCTCGTCGCCAAAGCCAACCACCAGCGACTCGTTGTGGATGTAAGCAAATCCTAGCTCGTCCGCCCACCGGGGGAAGAGCTTCGATCCCGCGACGTTATAGCGGGCCTTCGCCGTCCCCGGCTCGGGGTCATAGCCGCCATGGACGATGCCGGAGTTGGCGCGCGTGGCGCCGCAGGCGATGTCGTCGCCCGCCTCGAGGACGAGGACATCGAGGTCATAACGCGCGAGCTCACGGGTGCAACAGCACCCGGCGACACCCGCACCCACGACAACGACGTCATACGAGTCGCGCACGCCCTCGGACCCCACAAAACACGCCATGAGAGATCTCCCATCGGATCGACATGAAAACGTTTGCATTGTCCCCCACGCCATGGGGCCGCGCCGTAGCGCATCGGGGAACGGGCTTATGTAAGGTCGCGGACGTGGGAAAAGTTACTGGCACGGGAAGGTAGCGTCGACGTCAA
The DNA here is from genome assembly GCF_039062465.1 of Collinsella sp. 1033st1_E11_1033SCRN_220408. NCBI lineage: Bacteria > Bacillati > Actinomycetota > Coriobacteriia > Coriobacteriales > Coriobacteriaceae > Collinsella > Collinsella sp. 1033st1_E11_1033SCRN_220408. The sequence goes on along the minus strand of NZ_JBCLNF010000011.1, from coordinate 15,820 downwards.
GCGAAAGGCCCTCATCAAATACGGATGCCGAATCAAGCTCCGCAATACGGAGAAAGGACGTCGCTAGAATTGGTGCACTCAAGTCTACAGAGAGAGGAGGAATATGGCCAACGCCCCAAGAGAGAAGCCCATCCTCACATGTGAACAGCAGATTGCCCATCTAAAGGAAAAAGGTGTGGCCTTTGAGCTGTGTTCCGAAGAGGACGCTGCGCAAATCCTAACCTGTCAGGACCACTATTTCAGACTCGCAGCCTATCGAACTTTGTTCCCAAAACGCAAAGGCGGGCCGCGCGATGGTCAGTATGCCGGACTTGACTTCGGCCATCTAGTCGACCTCGCTTCCATCGACCACAAGCTTCGTAACTTCTTGCTCCCACTTGCCCTTGACGTGGAAAGTGCGGCCAAAACCAAGCTGATCGAGCGCATCGCTGAAAAGCCAGACGAGGATGGCTATTCGATCTTCTCCGACTACCTCTCCGCCCTCAACCTTGCCGATCGCAACAGAAGGGAGAGCGAGCTCAACCGTCTGGAAAGAGATCCGTACCTGGGATCACTCGTGTCTAGATACCCGATTAATGAGATGCCGGCATGGGTGTTTCTGGAGCTCTCGTCCTTTGGCGCCTCCGCCGACTTCTACTTCTTTTGCGCCAAGCGTTGGAACGATTCCGAGATGAAGAACGATCACTATTTGCTCAGACGCGTAAACTCATTACGCAATGCCACGGCACACTCCAGCGCCATCATCAACGGCCTAGGCTCTCCATCAGATGCGCCACAGATGAGATACCCAGCACCGCTAGCAGCGGGTCTCGGCAGCATTGGCGTATCCAAACGACTTAGGCGCTCGAAGATGCATAATCCTCGAATTTTGCAGATGACAGTTCTCGCCTATGCCCACTCTAGATTTGTGCCCGAAGAGAAGCGCGCCGGCGTTCCAAAAAGGCTACGTGAACTCACCGCAAGATCGTTGCTTCACAGCAACTGGTACTCGGGAAACACTACGATTACGTCGTCGTACGAGTTCCTCGAGAGAGTCTTTGACGCTTGGCTCGGGTAGGTTCTGGCTGGTTATCTTCCCTCTGCCGACGAGCCACTCTGGGCATTTCCCCAATTGACAAGCAAGCACTTATCCGCATAATAAATAACAGATAGAAACCTTCGGGTTTGCGGGGCGGGATCGCAAAAGCGGTTCTGCCCTATTTTTTATTTCATCTTTCCCTCTATATTCCAACCCATTAAGTCTAAAGATGGCCACCTAGGGCCATGGTGATTCGACGCCAAACACCGCCCGCCAATCGCGCGCGCCCCACGGCGTCCTCGCCCGCGTCGCCTGGCCGTGCTACCATGCCAAGCCGTGAAACAGTCGCCCGCACCCGCCGCGCGCGGGCAAGCGCAAGTCAACACCGCAGCCGCACGCGAGCGCACGCCGCCCCGCCCACGCCGGGCGCGCACGCCCCCGCCGCGCACACCCATAAGGAGCAGCATGAACGTCAGCCAGGCACTTGAGCACGCAAGCGCGCTCTTCATCCCCGAAATCGTCTACTGCGAGGGCTTCCCCGCCATGGACTCCGAGCGTCAGAAGAACGAGGAGGCCATGGCCGCGCTTCGCGAGGAGTTCGCCAAGAACGACAACCCCAGTTTCTCCTACGACGTCATCCGCGACCTCGCGGACCGCAACCGCGAGCTCTGCGACCAGATGGGCATCGAGCGCCTCGCCAACACGCGCGACCACAGCCTCGCCCGCGGCATGAGCGATGAGGACCTCTGCGCCGGCGTCGCCGCGCTCCAGAAGCGCAAGGCCACGACCGTCATCCGCGAGATCCGCGGCGATCGCAACAACCTCGCCGTCTCCTACGTCTCCAAGCCCGTCAAGGGCACGGTCCTGGGCATCGACATCGAGACGACGGACCGCTACCCGGACCGCGGCTACATCGTCAACGTGGGCTTCGAGCTCATGGAGCTCACGGCAGACGCCGAGCCCACCGGTGCCGAGGCCTACTTCTGCGGCATTCCGGAAATGTACGCCGAGAAGGGCGTGCCCCTCGAGAACATCCACCACATCACCTGGGCCGACGTCGACGGCAAGATCCCCTTCCGCGAGAACAAGGCCCTGCAGACCAAGCTCCTGAAGCTCATGAAGAAGTACCCGATGATGGCACACAACGCGGCGTTCGAGGATTCCTGGTTCACGCTTCACCTCGACGGATATGCCGAGGCGAGGCGCGCGGGCAAGATCGTGCCCGTGGACTCCCGCGACATCTGCCGCCAGCTCGACCCCGAGGTCAAAACCTTGCCGCGCGAGAGTTCTCCCGCATCCCTCGAGAACTGGGCCCGCAGGCGCGGCACTCTCGCCACCAATGAAGCCGAGGTACACCAGGGTCTCGACGACACGGAGCTCATGCTCAGGACCGTCCAGGCCGAGTTCGCCGCCCGCAACTGCTTCAAGGCGTAGCTCGGTCTGCGACCGCTTCAAGGCACAGCTCGGCCCGCAACCACTTCAAGGCGCAATTACCAGGGCCGCCCGCCTGTGACACGCACCGTCACGGGCGGGCGGCCCTGAGCTAGCGCAAGAAGAGGCCCTACATCACCGAGCGGACGGCATCGATCAGACGGGCGTTGCGGATGGTTGCGGCAAGCGGCATGACAGGACTCTCCGTGGCGCCGGCGCGCATGAGCTCGCAGAAGTGCGCGATCTCGCCGTGGAAGTCATCCGGATCGTAGGGCACGGCTATGACCTCGTCTTCCATGCCCGGACGGCTCACCACCGCACGCTCCGGACGGTGCGCGCGCTCGACGAGGACGCTTCCTCGCTCGCAGCGAATCAGGACGGAGCAGTCATACTCCGCGGAGTCACCCGCCCAGTGGATGGTCGCACGCACGTCTCCAAAGTCGAGGTTGGCGTCGCCAGACCAATCGACGCGACCACCGGAGACGTCACGCCAGTTTGCACATGCGCTAACCTGGGGCTCATTGCCTTGCGTAAGTTCCTCGACCCAGCTCATCGGGTAGCAGCCGAGGTCATAAAGCGCTCCCCCGCCAACAGGGTCGACGAGATAGCGGAGGTTGTCCTCTCCATAGTCGACGCACTGCGAGCATGTCAGCTCGCAGACGCGCCCGAGCTCGCCAGAGTCGATGAGGGCGCGCACGCGAGCGTGGAGCGGCACGAAGCGGCACTTCATCGCCTCCATGAAGAGGATGTTCGAGTCACGGGCGGCATCGGCGAGCTGGCGGGCATCCGCCTCGGTAAGGACGGCCGGCTTCTCGCAGAGCACGGGCTTGCCGGCGCGCATGGCCTCGAGCACCCAGCGGAGGTGCATGGAGTGCGGGAGCGCGAGGTAGATGGCATCGACCTCAGGGTCTGCAAGGAGGCTCTCGTGGGCGGAGGAGCCATCCGCACCATCGGCATAGATGCGGGCAGGAGCAAAGGCGGCAAGGCGCTCCGCGGAACGGCCGGAGACCGCAACGAGCCTGGCGCCCTCCACGGTCTCGAGACTAGCCGCGAACCTCTTCGCGATTCCGCCCGCCCCGAGGATTCCCCAGCGGATTTTCGATGCACCCATCCTGACCTCGCCTTCATTGGTTGCCTGTCTGGTATGAGGATAGCGAGGGGTTCATATCTGAGGCCCCGCGCATCGCCCTTGAGCGCGTTCGTCCGTTTCGCGACAATGGAACAGAGCGTCAAACACCCCCCACGCCTCACAATAACCGATCGGAGCGCGTCATGACTCGTGATACCACCTCAAACAACGAGATCGGTCTCGCTTATGACCCGACCAGCGCAGACTCCATTATCGAGTACGCCAAACACCTCGAGGGCAAGACGCTGCGCGAGATGTGCGATGCACCAGACCTGCCAGACCCTCACACACGACGCGGTTCCTTTGGCAACGCAGTCGAGCAGTATTACTTCGGCTATGCCATCAATAGCGACTCGGCTCCGGACTTTGCGGAAGCGGGTCTCGAGCTCAAAACAACCCCCATGAAAAAGAGGGCAGATGGTCAGCTTGTCGCCAAGGAACGTCTCGTCCTGACGATGATCGACTACATGCACGTACCCATGGAGACTTTCGAGGATAGCCATCTACTTGATAAGGTCGCTGACCTCGCTCTTATTTCTTATCTGTATGAGCCGGATAAGAACCCCGTCGACTACAAAATACAATTCGCGGAACGCTGGCAGATTCCCGATGGCGATATCCCTCAGATTAAGAAGGACTGGGAAACGGTTGTCGCCAAAGTCATGAGCGGCCGCGCCGAGGATATCTCCGGCAGCGACACCATGTACCTCGAAGCTTGCACAAAGGCAAAGGACAGCTCCATCAGAACGTCGCAGCCCTTCTCGAACGAGCCCGCCAAGCCGAGGGCATGGGCCTTCAAGGCCTCCTATATGACTGGCGTTGAGCGCCAGCTTCTAGCCCACTCCGAATCGATCAGACGAGAGAGCGGCGAAGAGTCCCTCGGCATTCTCGAGCTCATTCGCAAGAGGTTCGAGCCCTATTTCGGCATGAATCAAGACGAGCTCACAGAGCTGTTTGAGGTGAACTCCTCGGCAAAAAGCGCATACGCGCTCGTGACCAACCGGATCCTTGGCGTTGGCGACAAAAGCACCATTGCGGAACTCGATAAGGCAGGCGCTAAGCCCAAGACAATTAGGCTTCGTCCAAACGGAACGCCAAAGGAAGCCGTTTCATTCCCGGCAATCGACTATTTCGAGCTTGAAGAAACACCCTTCGAGAATTCGTTGTTCAAGGAGCAGCTTGAACAGCTCTATCTATTTGTCGTCTACCAGGACGCTGGAGACGAGAACTACGTCTTGAAAGACGTCTTCTTCTGGAGAATGCCAGAAGAAGACATGCCTGAAGCAAAGCGCTGCTATGAGCAGATGCGAAGCAACGTCAAAGAGGGCAATGCAGAAAGCTCGGTAAAGTCTTCGGAGAACCGCTGCTGCCACGTTCGTCCTCATGCTCGCAACAAGGCCGACACGAAGCCGCAGCCACACGGAGAGCCTGTTACGAAGAAGTGTTTCTGGCTCAATCAGTCGTACCTCAGAGATGAGATTGCCAAGATGATGACGACTGAGAAGTGATTAATGTCCGCATCTATACGGAGACTTCTCTCAACGTATTAATGTTGCGTCCCGCTCGCACGAGAGTGGTTTATTTGGCTCCTATCCGGCAATAAAGCGACTTGTCAAAACTGATAGAGATCGAGTAGTGTATTTGGGTTAGCTCTCTTGGGCTAACCCAACAGGACACAGTAGCGATTGGAGAAACGTGTCCAAGGAAATTAAAGTTGCCGAGCTCTTTGCAGGCGTCGGCGGGTTTCGTCTTGGCCTTGACGGCTATCACGATCCCGCACACCCCGAGTTCGATATGCCCTCCGCGGGCCCCTTCAAGACCATTTGGGCCAACCAGTGGGAACCGCCCGGAACCAAGGCTCGCCAGTTCGCCGCCCGTTGCTACGAGTCGCACTTTGGCGATGGCTCCGTCGTAAACGAAGACATCAATCAGGTTCTCGACCAGGTCGAGGCCGGAGAGAGGGAGCTTCCCACCATCGATATGGTCGTCGGAGGATTCCCCTGCCAGGACTACTCCGTCGCTCGCCCGCTCTCCCAGGCGCACGGCATAGAGGGCAAGAAGGGCGTTCTTTGGTGGGACATCTACCGCTTCCTCAAGCTCCAGAACGATAGGAGCGATGACGCGGCGCGCTATTGCCTGTTCGAGAACGTTGACCGTCTGCTTAAGAGCCCCGCTTCCCAGCGCGGCCGAGATTTCGCGATCATCCTCTCCTGCCTCGCCGAGCGCGACTACTCCGTGGAATGGCGCGTCGTCAACAGCGCCGAGTACGGATTTCCCCAGCGTCGCAAGCGCGTCTACATCTTTGCCGAGCGAAACGCCGACTGGACGATCGAGACGCGCCTCCAGGACGGCGTCATGTCCCGCGCCTTCCCGATGGAGGCGTCTGGCGAGGAGAACATCCGCGAGGTCTTCGTCCCCGAGGACCCCTACGACGCTTCGGAGAACTTCAACCTCACGGGCAAGACCTCTCCGTTCATGGATGCTGGCGTCATGGTCGGTCATCGCGTCCTGACGTGCCCCGTTTCCGAGAGGTACGCGGGGCCCCGTAAGACCCTCGGCGATGTTCTCGTGCCAATCGACGAGGTGCCGGAGGAGTTCTTCATCGAGCCCGAGCAGCTGCCCAAGTGGGAGTACCTCAAGGGTTCGAAGCGCGAGGAGCGCACCAATAAGAAGACGGGCTTCACCTATTGGTACTCGGAAGGCCAGATGGCCTTTCCGGACGCAACCGACAGGCCGTCGCGCACCATCCTCACCGGCGAAGGCGGTAGGGGCGCGAGTCGCTTCAAGCACGTCATCAAGTGCGCCGACGGGCGCTACCGCCGTCTTGTGCCCGATGAGCTCGACCAGCTCCAGGGCTTCCCCCGCGGCTGGACGAACACGGGCATGACCGACGGAAACCGTGCCTTCTGCATGGGAAACGCCCTGGTCACGGGTGTCCCCCACCTCATCGGAAAGGCAATTTGCGAGCTCAGGTAGCATGACTTGCCTCTGATTTAGTGTCCGGCTTATCTCCGATAATGGTTTAACAACGGAAGCGGACGAAAGGACACCCATGGCAGCAGTCGAATTCTCCCAGCAGCTAGAGCAGATCGAGGTCCTCGCAGAGCAGATCAAAGCACACCTAGATTCGAACGAAATCGATGGTGCCTACGAGGGCACCGAAAACCTGCTCGAGATCATCAAGTCCCTTCGTGAGGACTACGTCTTGTAGCGTGGATATCTTTCACTAGACTCGGAACCCGCCCTTGGCCAATCATGCAGGCCAGGGGCGGGTTTTTCTCGTCCAACGTCCTTCTCGTCCTCCTCGTCTCTCTCGTCCTCCTCGGCATTCGCCCGCACTCCCTCGGACACGCCCGCGCCCGCGCGGGTAGAATCTCCTCGGACGAAACGCGATGCCGGCGCGACCGGCGAACAGGAGGACCATGGCTGACAAGAACCTGCACGTAGCAGCCGCGATCATCGTGCGAGACAACAAGGTTCTCGCCGCGCGGCGCGAGCGCGGCATGGAGGGTTGGGAGCTGCCCGGCGGTAAGCTCGAGCCCGGCGAGAGCGCCGAGGACGCCTGCCGCCGCGAGATCAGCGAGGAGCTCGGCCTCACCCTCGGCGTGCTCTGGCCATTCACCACGGTCACGCACGCATACCCCGAGTTCACGATGGAGATGGACGTCTTCTGCGCGCCCGTCGACCCATCCGCGGAGCCCCAGCTCCTCGACCACGCGGAGCTCGCCTGGCTCGGTCGCGACGAGCTCCTCTCCGTCGACTGGCTCCCGGCGGACCTCGACGTCGTGAGGTCGTTCGGCTTCGCGTGGGCAGACGTCTTCAACGACATGCACATGTAGGAAGCGGCCGCTTTCGACCGGGGCCCTGCACGTGTCCTTTAAGGGGACTACAATAGCCAGGCGCCCACACGGGCGAAAGCGCAAATAAGGGAGAGAAAGCGCATGGCAAAGAACACCGTCCTCACCCTCGCCAAACAGGCGTCGGAGGGCAAGAAGGTGACCATGGTCACCAGTTACGACTACACCATGGCGTCAATCGTCGAGGCGGCGGGGATCAACATGATCCTCGTGGGCGACTCCCTCGGCATGACGATGCTCGGCTACGAGGACACCATCCCCGTCACGATGGACGACATGGTCCACCACACGCGCGCCGTCACGCGCGCCACGAGCGACACCTTCGTCGTTGGCGACATGCCGTTCATGTCCTACCAGGCCAGCGTCGAGGAGGCCCTGCACAACGCCGGCCGCCTCATGAAGGAGGGCCGCTGCAACGCCGTCAAGCTTGAGGGTGGCGTGCGTTGCGCCCCGCAGATCCACGCGATCGTTGAGGCGGGCATCCCCGTCGTCGGCCACGTGGGCATGACCCCGCAGAGCGCTAACAGCTTCGGCGGCTTCAAGGTCCAGGGCAAGAACGCGGAGAACGCACAGCGCATCGTCGACGACGCGCTCGCCGTCGAGGCCGCGGGCGCCTTCGCCGTCGTGCTCGAGTGCGTCCCGAGCGACCTCGCGGAGTTCATCACAAGCAAGCTCACCCACTGCTTCACCATCGGCATCGGCGCCGGCTCCGCGTGCGACGGCCAGGTGCTCGTCGCTCAGGACCTCCTCGGCATGACGCCGGGTGGTTTCAAGCCCAAGTTCGTTCGCCAGTTCGCCCAGGTTGGCGACACCATGCGCGATGCCTATCAGGCGTACGCCAATGCCGTGGAGACGGGCGAGTTCCCCGCCGCCGAGAACGGTTTCAAGATTGATGCCGAGGTCATGGACCAGATTAGGAGGAACAACTAATGAAGACCGCCGCTACCGTCGCCGAGGTTCGTGAGCAAGTTCGTGAGTGGAAGCGCGAGGGCCTGACTGTCGGCCTCGTCCCCACCATGGGTTTCCTGCACGAGGGCCACAAGAGCCTAATCATGCGCGCCGCCGCCGAGAATGACCGCGTCGTCGTGTCTGACTTCGTGAACCCCACGCAGTTCGGCCCGACCGAGGACCTCGAGAGCTACCCGCGCGACTTCGACCGCGACTGCAAGCTGTGCGAGGAGGCCGGCGCCGCGCTGGTCTTCCACCCCGAGCCCTCCGAGATGTACGCGCCCAACGCCTGCACCTACGTCAACATGGACGAGCTCACCCACGAGCTCTGCGGCCTCACACGTCCAATCCACTTCCGCGGCGTATGCACCGTCGTCTCCAAGCTCTTCAACATCGTCACGCCGGACCGCGCCTACTTCGGCCAGAAGGACGCCCAGCAGCTCGCCGTCATCCGTCGCATGGTGCGCGACCTGAACTTCGGCATCGAGATCGTCGGCTGCCCGATCATCCGCGAGGAGGACGGCCTGGCCAAGAGCTCGCGCAACACGTACCTCTCCGCCGAGGAGCGCACCGCGGCGCTGTGCCTGTCGCGCGCCGTGTTCGCCGGCCAGAAGATGGTCGAGGACGGCGAGCGTGACGCCGCGACCGTGCTCGACGCCATGAAGGCCATCATCGAGGCCGAGCCGCTCGCGAAGATCGACTACGTGAAGATGGTCGACTTCGAGAACATCGTCCAGATCGAGAAGATCGCCGACGAGCCGATCCTGTGCGCCATGGCCGTCTACATCGGCAAGACGCGCCTGATCGACAACTTCATCTTTGATCCCAAGGCTGCCAAGTAGTGGCTGCCGGGTTCGAACAGAGGGCGCGTCGCGGATTGGTTGAGGAGGGTGCCGGTGCTGCCGCGCCGGCACCTCTCGTGCCCGCCGTAGATGCCTGGGGCGATGCCATCGCCGCAGCTCCCGAGCGCATCCCCGCGCCGAAGCACGCCGCGCGCGCCGCGGCGGAGGGCGCTTCGGTACCGCCGCGCGTGTGCGCCGGGCCGGGCCGGCTGCGTTTGGCCGTTGTGGGCGCTGGCAAAGTTGGCTGTTCGCTCGGGCGTTACCTCGGCGAGAGCGCCGCGGTAGACGTGGTTGGGTTCTGCTCGCGTGACGAGGCGCACGCGCGCGAGGCCGTCGAGTTTGCCGGGGGCGCCGTGTTCGCCTCCCCCATCGAGGCCGCCCGCGCCGCGAACCTACTGCTCGTGACCACGCCGGACACCTCGATCGCAGACGTGTGGGCTGAGCTCGCGCGGGCCGCCCGCGCCGGCGAGCTCAGCCTGCGCGACAAGCTAGTCGTGCACTGCTCGGGCGCGCTCGCCTCCGGCATCTTCGCGGGAGCGCGCAAGCTTGACGCCCACGCATGCTCGGTGCATCCGCTCTATGCCATGAGCAGCAGGTTCGACTGCTGGCGCGAACTTGGCCGCGCGAGCTTCACGCTCGAGGGGGACGACTGGGCCGTGGACCTCATGGCCGGCCTCCTCCGCGCACGGGGCAACCAGGTGACGCGCGTCGCCGCGGGTGCGAAGACCCGCTACCACGCCGCCGCCGTCATGGCGTCGAACCTCGTGGTGGGGCTCTTCGACATGGCCGCCGGCGAGCTTGTGCGCTGCGGGTTTGACCGCGCCGAGGCGGAGGCCGCGCTGGCTCCCCTGTTCCTCGGCAACGCCGAGCACATCGCGAAAAACGGCGTCGAGGCTTCGTTGACCGGGCCCGCTGTTCGCGGCGACCACGCCACGATCGACGCCCACCTCGTCTGCCTCGACGGGCGCGACCGCCAGGCCTACCAGCTCCTGACCGAGCAGCTGGTCGACATCGTGCGTCGCCGCACCACGGAAGCCGGGTCGCTAGCGTGAACGAACCGCGCATGACCGCATGCCGCGATACGAAATCGCGCCTACCCCTCATAGGGCAGGCGCGATTTCTATTATCACCGGCGAATTAGCGAATCCGCTGACGCGGCACTCCGATTCCTATTCTCCAAGCGTATCCCAGTCAATAAGCACGTTACGCCTAAGGTCGAGCTCTCGGCGCTGAAGGCCCTCCGTCTTGGGCATCAGCTTTCGACCGGAGCGTTTTGCCACGAGGGCGGCCAGCGCGCCGAAGCTGCGCGGGTCGCTGATCTGGTCAAATGTTACCGGGACGACGTCGATTCCCATGCTTTGCAGCGCCGCGGTCCGTCACGAGTCAGAGATGGCAGACTCGCCGGAATCGTGCACCATGCCGCCCTGGCACTCGATGTCAACCGGACCCGCCACACCATTCCCCTCGAGATAGATGTCCGCACGGCACGCGCTCTTCCCACACAGGGCCCGAGCGTCGCTTGATAGATGAATCACCTTGTTGTTCTCGATGCCCGTGAGGCCCATCCCGCCCAGTCGCCTAGGAAGGCCGAGAAGCAGGCTCGCCTGCACCTCGAACGGTGAGTCGCATGAACCGGTAACCAGCTCCGTCGCCCTTTCGAGCACAGCCGCTCCTCTGCGGCCTCGAACTGACTTTGCAAAACGGCGCATTTCTTCAAGCTCAACGAGTGGCGGACGCATCCAGAGACTCGTCTGCTTCCCCTTTGTTGAAGTAACCCGTTTCCAACCGGCACATTCCGAAGAGCAGTCTCCCCAATGATGCTGGAGCAACTCCTCAAGAGAGGGGGTTGGCTTAAAGATGGAGAAGCCGCCACACACCTCGTAGATCGCCATGATTAGCTGCGGAAACGGAATAGACGTTGCGAGCGTAAGCAGGGTCATTGCCGGAGAGGTGACGTTGATTCCCAGAATGTGCTCGTGAATTGACCCGAGCGGGAGCTCAGCCGTCCAAAGATGGTCGCGAAAGTGTTTGCGCGAGGAAAGATCACAACGCGCCGTCACCAACCTATGCAGGGGCACCCCAAGGATTTCGCTCACCACTGGATGAGATAAAAACTCACGCCGGTTATGGTCGCCAGAAACTCCGGGCAAAGGTGGGCATAAGCCGATTACCTGCGGTGGGACTCTATGCAACTTGAAAGCGGTTACACCACAAAGCGTCTCTTCCATCATCTCTCCAGTGTTAGTAGGTAGAGAGACGGTAGCGAGGGACTACAAGAATCTGAAGCCAAAGTCCTGTCAGTTCGACGAATGGAAGAAATACGGCACATGAACGGCAGTGGTTGCAGGCAGATTCGTTAACAATGCAGCCGCCAACAACGAGGCCGCGAGCTGGAATCGCAAAACGAAAGCGCTCAGCAGTATATGGTCAAAGTGCACGGAACGGGCGAAAACAAGGGGCAAATTAATTACCCGAAAAGCCCGAGCGACCCCATAAGTGGTCTGGGCGACCTCAAGAGCAACTTGGGCGACCCAAAATACACCCCGGCCGTCCTCAAGAACAGCCTGATCAGCCTCAAATAGCAACTCACCCGAGAAGTATGGACCTAAAACACAAATCCCCGAGTAGACCCGGCTTATGAACTCCTGTGACCTGGGGTTTTACGATTCAAAAACCTCGTCTACTCGGCGAAACCTAAATCAGGTCCATACTTCTCGGGTGAGTTTAAATCTGGCGATCAGAAAGCCATGTTTGACGCTCGATTTCGGTTCCATCTGACAGTCGCTTCACGCCAAAGAGCGTGAAATACAGTTGAGAAGGCAAATGAAGAGTGGGGTGTCCGATTTATCGGGCACCCCACTCTTCATTTGATGGCTTCCACCTTCGAAAAAGTCGTCACAACCGGCTAGCAGTAGCTAACGAGGAGGCGCTCCATGTCGCGCGGGCCCTCCTGGGGCAGAAAGGTGAAGTCCGCGATAGGTTGGGCGGAAAAGCCCTGCTCGCGAAGGGCGGCGAGCACGTATTCTGGACATGTTAGGCGCGGGGCGGCGTCGGACGGGGTGGCCGGCTGCGAGGCGACGGGGACAGCGAGGACGCAATGCAAGCCGGCGTCCGCGTGCTCGAGGCGAACGCCAGGGCCAAAGGCGCCCGCGGCAACCAACTCGCGGAGACGATCGCGCTCGTCGCGGGCGCGCTTGCGCACGCGAGCGACATGTCGCTCGTAGCTGCCGTCCTCCAGAATCCGCGCCAGCGTCACCTGGTCGACCGTGCTCACCGTCGAGGAATAGAACCCCAGCTCAGAGCCATAGCGTTCCATCAGGCTATCGGGAAGCACCATATAGGCAAGGCGCAGCGCCGAGCCCAGGCTCTTCGAGAATGTGTTTGTGTAGATCACGCGCCCCATGGCGTCAACGCTCGCGAGTGCGGGAACGGGCCGCCCCGCGAGCCTGAACTCGCAGTCATAGTCGTCCTCGATGATCCAGCGCTCGCCCGCCGACGAATCCGCGGCCCATCCCAGCAGCTCATAACGCCTGCCGATGCTCGTCACGCACCCCGTCGGGAACTGATGCGACGGCATGACGTGCATCACGCCAACATCGCTCGCCGCCAGAGCGTCAACGCGAACGCCCGCCGCGTCAATGGGGACGTGCCTCACCTCGACGCCGTTCGCAGCATAAAGCCGCATCAGGCGAGGATAGCCGGGGTCCTCGACGCCATAGGCGCACTCGCGCCCAAGAAGTTGCACGATGCACGAGTCAAGAATCTGCGCGCCCGCTCCAACCACGACGTTCTCCGGGTCGACGACCATCCCCCTCGTCTGGCGCAGGTGGGACGCGATCGCCTCCCGCAGGCGGGGCGTCCCCTTCGCGGGAGCCGGGGCGAAGAGCTCGGCCTCAGACTCGGAGACGAGCGCCTGGCGAAGCGCTCGGGTCCAGAGGCTCGCCGCGTCCTGCTCCGCGCCGCGCGCCCCAAGCGCGAAGTCAACCGAGCGCGACTCCTCGTCGCGCCCCGGCATCCGTGGCAAGTCGCCTGTCGCTGCCGCTCCCGCACGCACGCCGAGCACCGGCGCCACAGATCCTCGCAGGTCGCACACGAAGTAGCCGCTACGAGGGCGCGACTCCACGTATCCCTCAACAACCAGCTGGCGATACGCGCCTTCAACGGTCACGACACTCACGCCAAGATGCTCCGCCAGTGCGCGCTTCGACGGTAGCCGTGCGCCCTCGCGCAGCTCACCGGAAGAGATGTCGTCGCGAATCCGCTGGTAGAGATAGTCATAGAGGCTCTCGTCACCACGCTGGCCCAAATCGTAGTCAAGCATCTGGCCTTATCGCTCCCCTGCATCTGGCCTTATTCTGGCCTGATAAGTTTCTCGCAGATTGGATATTTTGCCAAGGCCAGTTCCAGCGTAGCCTTTGTCCTCGAAAGTCATCGGTGGCTGCGCGCACGGGCTTAGCGCTGCAAGCCGGCTCCAACCGGACGCAACCGGCCCAAACCGGAAGCAAGCCGGCTCCAACCGGGCGCAACCGGCGCGAGCAAGTCGCACCATCCAAGCGCGCCGCCCGCCCACACGCGAGCCACCACGACCCAGCCAGACAACGAAGGAGACCAACATGGAGAACGAGACCCAGGACCGCGTAGCCCTCAACCGTCAGCTCGCGCAGATGCTCAAGGGCGGCGTCATCATGGACGTCACCACGCCCGAGCAGGCGCGCATTGCCGAGGAGGCCGGCGCCTGCGCCGTCATGGCCCTCGAGCGCATCCCGGCCGACATCCGCGCCGCCGGTGGCGTCAGCCGCATGAGCGACCCTGCCATGATCCGCGGCATCCAGGAGGCCGTCTCCATCCCCGTCATGGCCAAGTGCCGCATCGGCCACATCGTAGAGGCGCAGATCCTCCAGGCCATCGAGATCGACTACATCGACGAATCCGAGGTCCTCACCCCCGCCGATGACACCTACCACATCGACAAGACCGCCTTCGACGTGCCGTTCGTCTGCGGCGCCCGCGACCTCGGCGAGGCTCTTCGCCGCATCGCGGAGGGCGCGACGATGATTCGCACCAAGGGCGAGCCGGGCACCGGTGACGTCGTCCAGGCCGTGCGCCACATGCGCAAGATCCAGAAGCAGATCCGCGACACCGTAGCCCTGCGAGACGACGAGCTCTTCGAAGCAGCCAAGCAGATCGGCGTCCCCGTCAGCCTGCTGCGCGAGGTCCACGAGACCGGCAAGCTCCCCGTCGTGAACTTCGCTGCCGGCGGCGTGGCCACCCCCGCCGACGCCGCGCTCATGATGCAGCTCGGCGCCGAGGGCGTCTTCGTCGGCTCCGGCATCTTCAAGAGCGGCGACCCGGCCAAGCGCGCCGACGCCATCGTCAAGGCCGTCGCAAACTACCAGGACGCCAAGCTCATCGCCCAGCTCTCCGAGAACCTCGGCGAGGCCATGGTGGGCATCAACGCCGACGAGATCGACATCATCATGGAAGAGCGTGGCCGCTAATGGCGTGCACGACCGCAATCCTCGCAGTCCAAGGCGCCTTCGCCGAGCACGAGCAGATGCTCGACCGCCTCGGAGCGAGTTGGATCGAGCTCAGGCAGGCCTCTGACCTCGAGCGTCCCTTCGATCGCCTCATCCTCCCCGGCGGCGAGTCGACCACGCAGGGCAAGCTCCTCGACGAGCTCGGCATGCTCGATCCGCTCCGCAGGCGCATCAAGGAGGGCATGCCAACGCTGGGCACCTGCGCGGGCATGATCCTCCTGGCCAAGACGCTCGCGGCGCACGACGACAAGGGCACGCCGCGCCTCGCCACGATGGACGTCGAGGTAGAGCGTAACGCCTACGGCAGGCAGCTCGGGAGCTTCCATGCGAACGCGGAGCTCAAGGGCATTGGCGAGGTCCCGATGACGTTCATCCGCGCGCCGAGGATCGTCTCCGTGGGTGAGGCCGCCGAGGCGCTCGCGACCGTCGATGGCCGCATTGTCGCCGCGCGCCAGGGCAACCAGCTCGCCCTCGCCTTCCACCCCGAGCTGGACGAGGACACGCGCGTCCACGAGCTGTTCCTGTCGCTTTAGCAGGCCTTATCGCCCGCGCGCGGCAACGCCGCACAACAACATCACCGGTCGCTCCGGTTGGATAGTCTTGCAGGACTCATCGCCAACCGCTCGCGGCCAAGCCATAGCCCAGCGGGGCCGTCGCCAAACCGGTTGGCGACGGCCCCGCTCTTAAGGCGGCCCCGCCGGGGACGCCACCGAAGCGACGGCCCTGGCGGCCTAGCCAGATTCCCGCACCATCGGCCGCGTGACGGCCAACCAGGAAGAGTCCCGTCGGTTCGTGAACTGCACCCCAAAACTTGGACGGCATAAATAAGAACTACGCCGCAAGGGACTGTCTCCGGAACTCCTCCGGGGTCAGTCCCTTCAGTTTGACCTGGCGCCTCCTCGTGTTCCAATGGACCACGAACTCGTCGAGGTCCGCCTTGAGGGACTCGAAGTCCGGCCACGTCCTTCCGCGGAAGAACTCGTCCTTGATGTGGCCGAACACCTGCTCCGTCGCACCGTTGTCGATGCAGTTGCCCTTTCTGGACATGCTCTGGACGA
>NZ_JBCLNF010000010.1:0-36868 GCF_039062465.1 Collinsella sp. 1033st1_E11_1033SCRN_220408 | reverse complement strand
TGCTGGGACATGGGAGGCCCCTCCTCGCTGTGCGCCTAGACAACCCACAGCATGCGGGAGGCCTCCCTATTTGTCACCACCCGGGTGTAAACAACCTATTGGCACATAACATCTAGGGGGCGACGTGAGGGCGCTAGGCGCGCATGCGGCGTTCGAGGCGGTTGGCGACGGCGACGAGTGCCATGACAATTACGTAATAGACGATGGCCACCACGATGAACGGCTCGAAGGCGCGGTAGGTGATGGCCTGCACGCTTTGAGCGGCGCGCATCATATCCATGAGGCCAATGGTTGCCACCAACGACGAGCTCTTGAGCACGGTGATGACCTCGTTTACCAAGGCGGGGGCCACACTGCGGAGTGCCTGGGGGATGATGACCTTGCTCATCATCGTTATGTAGGAGAGGCCGAGCGCGCGGCTCGCGTCGTACTGACCGCGGCCGACGCCTTCGATGCCGCCGCGCACCGTCTCCGAGACGGTGGCGGAGCCATTGAGGCCCAACGTGAGGACGCTGGCGGCGAACATCGTGATCTTATAGCCCGTGAGCTGCGGTGTCGCGAAGTAGGCGATGAAGAGCAACACGATGAGGGGCACGCCTCGGAAGATCGAGGTGTAGAAGTCGAGCAGCAGACGCAACGGCTTGCAGGGGATGACCTTGAGCACGGCGATGGCGAAGCCCACGACAAACGCGAGCAGGAGGGCAGCCGCCGTCACCTCGCAGGTGACGGCGAGACCGCCCACGAACATCGGCGCATAGGGTTCTATCAGCGAGAATTTCATGCTGAGCTGCCTGGGTGCTGACCGGTGGGTGAGACGCTAGTTTGCGGCAACGCCGGTGGTCGCGGTGCCGGAGGCGCTGGTGTCGTCGCCCCACTTGAAGTCATCGCCCACGTACTGGCCGATGAACTCGTCGATCGTGCCGTCAGCAAGCATCTCACCGATGCACTCGTCGAAGGCGGCGACGAACGAGGCACCCTTGGCGGCCATGATGCGATAGACGCCCACATAGTCCTTCGTCTCGGAGCGATCGAGGAAGCCGAGGACGAGGCCCTCGTTGGCGTCGCGCATGGACTGGCCTTCCGCGCCGTCGCACAGGTAGGCGTCGATGCGGCCAGAGAGGACTTCCTGCAGGCACTGGTCGCCACCGTCATAGGTGTGGATGTCGCCATCGGGCAGGACAGCGGAGATGAACTTGTTCTGGACGGTGCCCGTGGTGCAGGCGATGGACTTGCCCTTGAGGTCATCGATGGTCTTGACCTCGTCGTTCATCGTGAGAACGCCAACGAGCGGCTGGTAATAGCCGCGCGTGAAGTCGAAGGTCTCCTCGCGCTCGGGATTGGAGGACATGGCCATGGTGAACGAGGTGTCGCTGCTCTGGACGGAGGCGAGGGTTGCGGTGAACTCCTGCGGCTCAAAGTCATAGGTGAAGCCGAGGCGGTTCGCCATCTCGTCCGCGACGGCGATGTCGAGACCGACGACTTTCTGGGTGCCATCGGCCTGAACCTCGAGGTAGCGGTAGGGGGCGAAGGCGTCGTCGCCGACGAAGGTGAGCTTGGCGCCGGAGATGTCGGCGGCCCCGGCGGCAGTGGTGGCAGCGGAGGTCGTGGTGGCCTGCTGGCTGGAGCCGCAGCCGGCGAGGGCGAGCGGCATGGTCGCAGCGCCGGCGGCCATGAGCTTGAGGAAGCCGCGACGGTCGATGCCGGCGGAGGTGATGTGCTTCGAAGTGGACATAGTCATCCTTCTCTTTGGGGGAAGCGTTGTTTACATCTTAAACCACTAAATGCTGCAGAGTAACAAGCATGATAGACCTGTCGGTGAGAGGACGTGGCGCCGCGCGCGTCGGGAGGGCGCGGTTGTGATGCGCGAGGTCCGCGCGGGGCTTGCGCGCGTGGGCTTGGGTATCATCCTCATGTGCAAGTTCGATTTATGGGGGAACGCACATGTCTTCTGGCAAGGGCAGGGATTCAAAGACAATCGCGAGTCAGTTTTGCTCGCTTATCCGCGATAACGCGCGTTTTGTTGTGATCGCCGTGTGCTCCGCGGTGTTCGTGATGATTCTTGAGGATGTTCTCGAGCTTGAGTCGATGCGGCTGGATCGTGCGGCATATTGGCTCATCGTCGAGCATCTGCGTCGCCCGTGGCTCACGCCGATCATGGAGAGCTTCTCGGCGTTGGCGACGCCGCTGACGCTGCTCGTGCTGCTGCTGGCGGTCGCCGCGTTTGCCCCGGGTAGACGCCCGGGATGGTGCTGCGCCGTTAACCTTGGCCTTGTTGTTCTCATCAACCAGGCGCTCAAGTTCATCATCCAGCGCCCGCGCCCGGACGGATTCCGCCTTGCGAGTGTGAGCGGCTTCAGCTTCCCGTCGGGTCACTCGATGGTGGCGATGGCGTTCTTTGGTCTTCTTGCCTGGTTCGTTTGGAAGTACGAGAAGGACCATAGGCAGCGCACGCTTCTACTTGCCGCCTTTGGCATCGTCATCGTCATGGTGGGTGTGAGTCGTATTTATCTGGGCGTTCATTACGCGAGTGACGTTATTGGCGGATTCTGTCTCTCGCTCATTTGGCTCGCGCTTTACACGCGCATCGCCGTGCCGTTGTTTTTGGAGGATGGCGAGGACCCGATCCACTAGGTGGCGCGTCCGCGATTCGACGATATGACGCGAGGGCCGTCCCGTGGTGGGGCGGCCCTCGTTTGTTTCGGCTCGCGCGGGTGGAGCGAAGGCTGACCTCGAGCTCGTGCTCGGATGAGTGCACGCCAGCGGAGTGAAAGCTGGCCTCGAGCTCGCGCTCGGGCACGTGCTACTGGTTGGCGCGCTCGCTCACGGCGGCGGCGGAGATGCGCCAGCTACGGCCCTTCTTGCTTGCGGGAAGCTCGCCAGACTCAATGAGCTTGTAGATGGTGGGACGGCTCACGCCGAGAATGGCGATGGCCTGGTCGACGCTGAGCGTCTCGCCCGAAGGGGCGGGGGTGGCTGCGGGCTCGGGTTGGGCATCCGCGGCGGCTGCGGGCTCGTCATTTGTCACGGGCGTGGCCTCTGTTGTGGGGGCAGCCTCCTCCGACTGCGCGTCCTCGTCAGCGGCGACAGGCGCAGCGTCCTCGACGGGCGCGACCGGCTCTGTGGCCTCGGCAGCCGGCTTCTCTGTCTTGCGGGCGCGACGCCTCTTGGGCTTTTCGGGGACGGAATTCTCTGTCGCATCTTCGACGGGCGCGGGCTCGGGTGTCGGCTCAGGCTCCTGCGCCGCCTCCTGGTCGTCCGCCTTGGCTACGTTGCTCTCTGCAGCTTCGTCCGCCTTCTGCTTGCGGTTGCGGCGCTTCTTCTTGGGCTGGGGCGTCTCCTCGGCAGGCGTCTCCTGCTCGTTCGCAGCGCTACCGTGGCCCTCGTACGCCTCGGGCTCCGGTTCCGGTTCCGGTTCTGGCTCGGGTTCCGGCTCGGGCTCCGGTTCGCGGTGAGTGCGGACCCAGGTGCGAGCGATGCGCTCTGCGGTGAACTCATCCACCTCGCCACGAGCGTCCGCGGCGTCCATGGACTCATAAATGGCGGCGAGCGCCGCGTCGAGCGAGTCATCGATAGCACCGCAGGAAAGTGCGAGGTCGTTCAGAGCCTCGCAGCTCTTGAGGGGGTTCTCGGTGAGGTGCTCGACTACGTCGGAAGGAATCTGCGTTCCGGTGTCCTCGATTGCGGCAACAAAACAGCCAACGAGACGAGCGAGCGCCTCGGAAGTCTCGGTTCTCATGGGCTTGCGCCCTCCTTGTTATCGTGGGGTGAGGTAAAGCTAGCGTTGAGCATAGCACGTGCGTGCTGGGGCGTGGGGCTACCTCGAGGGCTCGCGGCGGAGCCGTGTCCCGCGCTCTTCTCCGGATCGGATTGAGTGAGCTCCGCAAGGTCGCTCGGCGTCTGGACCAGCTTGTGGAGCGCTGCCAGACGGAGGCGGTTCTCGATGACGGGCGCGCCGCCGGGCCTGGTGGCCGAGCTAAGGCGTTTGATTCTCCCGTCGGTGACGATCGCGCCGCGGAAGGGGAGGAGAACAAGCTCGATAAGGCAGGGGATGGTGCGGAAGAGCTCATCCGCCTCGCGTCTGATGAGCTTGACGATGATGAGGCGGGGCGGCGTGACGGCGTCTGCGGGCAGACAGGCGAATCGCTTGCCCTGGACACCAGTCACGACGAAGCGGCCCATGACGGGGGTGCGCCAGGACGCGATCGTGGCGAGGTCCCACTCGTCGAAATCCGCGGGATTCTCGGCTAGAAACTCGTCAATGAGCTGAGGGGCTGCCCATAGGCGGTCGAGCGCGTCTGACGTAGCGGCGATCCTCGCTTGCAAATCGCAGCTCCGGCCACGACGCGCGCCGGTCCGTTCCATCACAAACGCAAGCAGCGCCTTCATGAGGCGGAGGAAACTCGCCTCGCCGCGGAGCGCGTCGTCGTTCGCCGCCTTGTCCGTCCGCTTGTCTGTCATCCGGTCTCCCTTCGCAAAGTGGGAAGACCTTAGCGGAGACGAACCTGACAGAACCTTGCAGTTGGCGGACGCAAATCTGACATCGCAGCTCGGCGTGGGCACTTCGCAAAAGAAGACCGCCGCTCGCCGACGTGGTTATCGGCGAGCGGCGGTTCATGAGCGCGCGTTGCAGTGTGTTGCGGGCGTTAGGCCGCAGGGCGCGGACGCCGTGGCGGGCTGGCACCGGCCGGCTGCGTGGGGAAGAGGGGGCGAGGCCGCATCGGCGGGCAACGGACGAGGCCGCATTGGTGGCAACGGCATGTTGTGGGCGTCGGCTGCACGGGGAAGAGAAGGCGAGGCCGCATCGGAGGGGCCACGGCGCGTTGCGGGCACTCGCTGCCCGACCGCGTTAGCTCAGGAGCATGCGGTCGTTCGCGAGCTCGCCGCCGGAGACCTCCTCGAACTTCTGCAGCAGGTCGGGCACGGTGAGGCTCTTCTTCTCCTCGCCGGCCACGTCGAAGATGACGTTACCCTCGTGCATCATGATCAGGCGGTTGCCCAGGCGAATGGCGTCGTTCATGTTGTGCGTGACCATGAGGGTCGTGAGGCCGCGCTCGGCCACGATCTGCTCGGTCAGGTCGAGGACCTTCTTGGCAGTCTTGGGGTCAAGCGCCGCGGTGTGCTCGTCGAGAAGCAGCAGCTTGGGGTTGGTGAGCGTCGCCATGAGCAGGGTCAGCGCCTGGCGCTGGCCGCCGGAGAGCAGGCCGACCTTGGCGGTCATGCGGCTCTCGAGGCCGAGGTCGAGCGTGGCGAGGAGCTTGGGATACTCCTCCTTCTCCTGCGCAGAGATGCCCCAGGCAAGGCCGCGCTTCTTGCCGCGGCGCTTCGCGAGGGCGAGGTTCTCGGCGATCTGCATGTCTGCGGCGGTGCCACGCATGGGGTCCTGGAAGACGCGGCCGAGGTACTTGGCGCGCTGCGGCTCGTTCATGCGCGAGACGTCGGTGCCGTCGAGCTCGATGGTGCCCGCGTCGAGCGGATAGACGCCGGAGATCATGTTGAGCAGCGTCGACTTGCCAGCGCCGTTGCCGCCGATGACGGTGACGAAGTCACCCTCGGCAAGCTCGAGGTTCACGCCGGTGAGGGCGCGCTTCTCGGTCACGGTGCCGCGGTTGAACGTCTTGGTGACGTGGGAGAGCTTGAGCATGGCCATTACTGCTCGCCTCCCTTCGAGTAGGCGCGTCGGCGTTGCGTGCGCTCCCAGACGACGGGGACGCAGAGTGCGGCGGCGACGATGATGGCGGAGAGGAGCTTCATGTCGTTGGCATCCATGCCAAGCTGCAGCACGATGGCGCGGATGAGGAAGTAGACGATGGAGCCCGCCACGGCGGAGATCAGGCGCGGAGCGAACTTCGTGAGGCCGCCCGGCAGGAGACGCCCGAGCACCTCGCCGATGACGATGGCGGCAAGGCCGATGACGATGGCGCCCGTGCCCATGCCGATGTCCGCGTACTTCTGCTGCTCGCAGATGAGGCCGCCGGAGAGGCCGACGAGCGCGTTGGAGAGCGTGAGGGCGATCATCTTGGTGGTGTTGGTGTTCACGCCAAGCGCTCGGATCATGGCCTCGTTGTCACCGGTGGCGCGCAGGGCGGAGCCAATCTCGGTGCCGAAGAACCAGTACAGCCCCGCGACGATCACGACGGCGACGATGACTCCCACGATGATGGCGCAGACGTTGGAGGGCAGTCCCGTCGCGTCGCCGAGCGCGGAGAAGACCGTCCTGCTCGTGAGCAGCGGGGTGTTCGACTTGCCCATGACGCGCAGGTTGATCGACCAGAGGCTGATCTGTGTGAGGATGCCCGCGAGGATGGCGGGAATCTCGAACGCCGTGGTCAGGAACCCGGTGACCGCGCCGCAGAGGGCGCCGGCGATCATGGCGGCCAAAATGGCGAGCGCCGGATCGACGCCGGCAACCACGAGAACGGCGCAGACCGCGCCGCCGGTGGCGAAGCTGCCGTCGACCGTCAGGTCGGGGATGTCGAGCAGCTTGTACGTGATGAAGACGCCGAGCACCATGATGCCCCAGAGAATGCCCTGGGAGACGGCGCCGAGCATTGCTGTCAGCATGTCGTTCCTTCCATCCAAACGCGCCCCGGCGGCAATCCCGTCGGGGCGCGCAACGCAAAAACTCAAGCTAGTCTAGCGCGGAGACGTGTCGCCCGCGGTGTAGACGGGCGAATCCGCCTCGTCGTCCTAGGCGTCGAGCACGGAGAGGTCGATGCCGAGGGCCTCGGCCATCTCCTCGTTCTTGATGACCTTGAGCTGGTCGCCGGACTCGGACTCGATCGCCATGTCCGCGGGGTCGGCGCCCTCGGTCAGGATCTTGACGGCCATCTCGCCGGCCATCTTGCCGAGCTCGGTGTAGTCGATGGAGAGGGTGCAGATGCCCATGCCCATGCACATGTTCTCCTCGCCGGTGATGAAGGGAAGCTTGCCCTCCTTGCAGATCTGGCCAATCTGAGCGGCAGCTGCGGCGATGGTGTTGTCGGTGGGGGAGTAGCCCGCGTCGACCTTGCCAACCATCGACTCGACGACGCTCTGGACTTCGTTGGAGCTGGAGACGGTGAAGCGCTCGTGCGTGAGGCCGGCCTTGTCGCACGCGGCCTCGGCCATCTCGATCTGGAGGAGCGAGTTGGACTCGGCGGTGCAGTAGAGCATGCCGACGTGCTTGGCCTCGGGGAGGACCTTCTGGAGCATGGCGATCTGGTCATCGACGGGGTTCATGTCGGAGGTGCCGGTGAGGTTGCCGCCGGGCTTCTCGTTGTCGGCGACGAGGCCGGAGGCAGCGTAGTCGGTGATGGCGCAGCCGACGATGGGGACCTCCGTCGTGGCGGCGGCGACGGCCTGGGCGGCCGGGGTGGCGATGACGTAGATCAGGTCATCGTTGTCGCCCACGAGCTTGGAGGCGATGGTGGAGCAGGCGCTCTGGTCATTGTTAGCGTTCTGCTGATCGATGGTGTAGTTGATGCCGGAGGCGTCGAGGGCGGCGACGAAGCCCTCATTGGCGGCATCGAGCGCGGCGTGCTGGGTGAGCTGCAGAACGCCGATCTTGTAGGACTTCTCGCCGTCGGCGGCGGAGGTGGTGGCGGAGCTGCCGGAGTTGCCGCACGCGGCGAGGCCGAGCGCAACGGCGCCGGCACCGGCGGCCACGAAAGAACGCCTGGAAATGGACTTCATGGTTCCCCCTCTTTTTGTGGCGAAGCTGCGCGGAGCGATTGCTGCGCGCAACGGTGCCACGTTGGTAAGCGTAGGCAGAATTCTAATCGCACGCATTTCGATAAATGCCTCTGCCTGCGCATTTAAGGGGTGTCAGATACGCAGTTTTAACGTTTGGGGGAGCGCCGGGGTGGCTGGCTTGCCTTCGCTGTCGCATGCGCGTGCGCTGAACGTGTTTACGGCATGGACAGCGTGCGTGTGGGTGGGGCGGATGGGCGGCGCGCGTATGGGTGGGGTCACATGGGCGGCGGGGCTTTGACGCTACGGCAAATTTTCGAGCAGGTGGTCAAAAAGGGCATCTTGGCGTACGCGAGAACCGCTAATAGAGGACTATGACGTGTGGCTCGTGCTTTGGCGATTTCTAAAACCGCAGGTAGACGGATTGACTAATTACTGACCCGGAGACAGTAACGTCCGGATGGGACCGATGGGCTCGGGACAGGCCCTTTGGAGCCAAGAAAAAGGCGGCTCCGGGGCCTCTGGCGTACGCCAAGATGGGTATTTTGACCACCTTGCCGAAAAAACTCTATTAAGGGATGGCTTGGACTATTAAGGGAGAGCAAATAGTCCGGAGACGGCGCGGCTAGGCAAGGCGGTCGTGGTTGACGGGGCGATAGAAGAGCTCGCGAAGCTCGCGCGGCTCGCGAGTCTGGCCAAGTGCCCACATCGTCTTGGCGACGAGCGCCTCGCAGGTCATGTCGTCGCCCTTGAGGATGCCCGGGTGCTCCGCATAGGCACGGCCAACCTCATATACGCCGAGGTCAAGGCCCTCCTCGGGCACCTGGGTGGTGACCACGAGCGTGCGGCCGGAATCAACCCAGCCAAAGATTGCGTCGTGGAGCGAGTCCGGAATGCCGCCAATGCCAAAGGTCTCGAGGATGATTGCGTCGTAGTCTTCGCGGAGGAGCTCGAAGACGTGGGGGTTTACCTCGGGCGTTAGCTTGAGGACGAAGACGCGCTCGTTGAGGTCATGGTAGACACGGGGCTCCGCGGCAATGGCGCAGCTTGCTGCCTGCGCGACAGGCGTCTCCACGGCGCGAACGATGCGATTGTTTCGAATAAGTGCGAGGTCAGGGTAGTTAACGCTCGTAAAGGCGTCGAAACTCATCGTGCGCTGCTTGCGCGCGCGAGTGCCGGCGACAACCTTTCCCCCAAACACGACGGAGACGTCGCGCGACGCGGGATCCGCCGCATAGAGGACGCTCTGGAAGAGGTTGAGGCGGGCGTCGGTGAAGGGACTTGCCATGGGCTGCTGCGAGCCGGTGAGCACGATGGGCCGCGAGCTGTCCTGGATGAGGTAGGAGAGAGCGGCGGCGGTGTAGGCCATGGTGTCGGTGCCGTGCAGCACGACGAAGCCGTCGTAACCCTCGTAGCTCGCGAGGATGGCGTCACCGATCGCTTGCCAATCCGCGGGGCGCATGTTGGTGCTGTCGATGTTCATGACTTGGACAACGTCGACATCTGCAAGCTGGGCGATCTCCGGGACATATCCGGCGAGCTCGTCGCCTGTGAGCTGGGGCGTGAGGCCAGAGCCCTCCTCGGCGGAGGCGATGGTGCCGCCAGTGGCGACGATGAGGACGCGCGGCTTGCTCATTCGTGAACCCCTTCAAGATAAAGGTCGAGCTCATGTGCCATGCGCTGGAGCTCGGACCGGGTGTGCGGATTGCGGAACGGCGCCTCGATGCCAAAGGGCTTCGTGAGAAGCGCCGTCGCGTAGCCTTGCTCCCTCATTATCCCGCGACTTTGCGGGTAGGCGAGCTCGAACGCGAAGCAGGCGAAGCTGACGAGGAAGTCCGCGGGTTGGGAGCGGTCGTCGCGCAACATGCAGCGGCGGGCGTCGAAGGCCTGTGTTGCCTCGGGTGAAAGCGAACTTGCGAGCAGCTCGTCTGCGTCGCAGCCGAGGATGGTCTCGGGGGTGTCCGCGCCGACGGTGCGTAGGATGTCGATCTTGTCGGCGTCGCGGACGAGCTCAGTGAAGGCGCGCGTGCGCGGGTCGAGGTCACGGGGAAGTCTGTAGTCGCTGTGCAATTCGATAGCGGTGCGAATGGTGACGTCATCTGCGGACGAGTCGATAAAGTCGCGGATGCGAGGGGTGCCGAAGTCCGGAGTGGCGGCGGGGACGGGTTCTCCGAGGCGCTCGCGCTTACCAAAGAGCACGGAGGCACCCAGCTTGGCATGGCTACAAGAGACGGCGTCGCGGAAGGTGTTCCAGCGGCGAACCTGTTCGAAGCGACCCATGTCGTGAAGGAGGCCGCAGAGCCAGGCGAGGTCGACGTCGGCGGCGGGCCAGCCCTGCTCGCGAGCGATGCGGTCGCAAAGGTCTGCCACGTGAAGCGTGTGCGTTACCTTGAGCGCGATGCGTGGGTTGGCGGGGTCATACGGCGCGACGTAGGCGAGGAAGGCAGTGCGAGCGCGCTCGCGGTCGATGGAGGCGGCGAGGTCGCCGGGCGTGGGAGCGTTGCCGGACGCGGCGGCGTTGCCGGGAACGCCGGTGGTGTTGCTATGGGCGTTTGAGCTGCGGTTTATTGGGGAATCCGTCTGTGCCATCTGTCGTGAGCAACCTTTCGCGCCTCGATCTTGGCTCGCGGGATTGAGCCGTGTCTTGGCTGAGGGTACCACGAGCGCGCGTGGGCGCGCGGGGTCCACGCGGGGGGGGTGGCTTGGAGGCACACATGGGCGCGCGTGCGCGGGCGAGGACGGCTTGGGGGCGTGTGTGGGCGCGCATGCGTGGACGTGGGCGGCCGCGAGTGTGCGGGCGGCCGTGCCCGGACAGCCGCACGGATGCAAGTGCGCACGCCTGCCCGCTCCTCTCCTTACAGAACTGAAAGCTGGGCGTAAGGCAAATCGATGGCACGTGACCTGGGCTTTCGCGACCATAGACAGTGAAAAGCGAAGGCTAAGGAGGCCATCATGAACAAGATGAACGACAACTGGTTCTGGCGTGCGAACGACATGGCGGTGGCGGGCGACATGAATCCCGTGGTACGCGTCCTGTGGGTGGCGCTCATTGTGGGCATCGGCATCGCGACCATGGCAACGCTGTGGGTTGTCACGAGGTAGCGGCGGGGCCGTCGCGGGGCGATGAACCTCGAGCCATGGGTGGTTGAGCGCGCATGCACATCAGGGCCCTCCACCTTTTCGGGAGGGCCTTTTCTTGTGCCGCAAAAGTGTGATTAGCAATTACGGACGAAAGTTTCGCCCGCTCCTCGCCCTAGCTCTGCTCCCGCACGATCTGCTCGATGAGCTGCGCGACGGAGTCCTCGGCGGCGTCGCCAATCAGGAAGTGTGCGGCCTCCTTGGCCTCTGGCGTCGCGCCCGCGACTGCGTAGGAGTGCGGCACCTTTTCGAGGAGCGTCACGTCGTTTTCCGAGTCTCCGATAAAAGCGACCTCGTCTAGCGTGATCCCAAGGCTGCCGAGCAGCGCGTCGAGCCCGTTCACCTTGCTCCAGCCGGCAGGAACAACATCCAGGAAGAACGGGGTGGGCGCTGGGAAATCAAGCTCTGGGCAGGTTCCCTTGCATTGGCTCCGAACGACTTCCGTCGGGGCGGAGTCAACGTTGACGAAGATGCCGGCGGTGATGACGTCGCGGTTCGTGGGCACATCTCCGGGCGTCATGTCCCTTCCGGAGTCCTCGACGACCCCCAAGGCGAATTCGTCATCGGGCTCGACGCCGCAGAGAAACTGCTCGCAGCGCATACCTGTCTCGTCGGCATCGGCGACTAGCCAGAGCGATGTCCCTGCGTAGGGGCGCACGGCACCCTCGAGCTTGATGAGCGCCTCCGTCGAGAGCGTCTTTTTGAACACGAGCTTGCCGCCGGAGAAGACCTTCTTTCCGTTGGCCATGATGCCGGTTGAGAAACAGCGCGTATCGCCGTCAAAGGCATCGGCGAGATCGACGTAGTCGCGGCCGCTCGCGGGGCCAAACGAGATTCCCGCCGCAAGAGCGGAGAGAATCGCCTGGTGCGTGCGCTCCGACACGACCCTTGAGCCAAACGGCAGCAGGGTTCCGTCCATGTCTGCGAGGATGAGCTTGATCATGCCGCCTCCTATGCCCCCGCTTGTGCGGTTGGCCATTTATCTGCGTGACGCTGACTGTGCTTCGTGCCGCGTGCGTTGATGCCGTGTGAGCTGCTGCGTGCCGTGCGCGTGGGCGCCGTGCGCGCTGGTGCCAGCCGTGCGCGTTGATGTCGCGCGTTGCTGCCCCGCGCGTTGCTGCCCCGCGCGCCGGTGCGCCGACACCCGTTAACCTAGCTGTACTGCCTGTCTCCCATGAGGTTCTTCGAGACGATTCTGTTGAGCTCGATGGGATCGTCCCAACAAGAGACGAGGAAGAGGAACAGCAGCTCGATAATGAAGTTGATCGAGTTGTGGGAGAAATAAATCTCGCTCCCGGTGATGGCTTGGTCGCGGGAAACGGCTCGAATGATATGCGTTGCGCGTTTTGCGAGGGGTGTATCGGGGCTGTCGGTAATCATCACGACGGGGGTATTCGAGTCCTCGGCGGAGTCAAAGATGTTGACGAGGCGCTTCGAGTATCCAGACGTTGAAATGACAAGCAAGACATCATTTTCCGTGAGGTTTGTGGCGACGGAAGCCATGGCCTCAGTGGTGCTGGGGCAAAAGGCCCTAACCCCAACTTGCGAGAACTTGAACGCAGCGTTTGCACCCATGTTGATCGTGTTGCCCACGCCGGCAACCAAAACGAGGTTAGCATTGTGAAGCAGGTTAACAACAGCCGCAAAGTCATCAGAGTCAATAAGCGAGGTCGTCTCGGCGAGCTCTTTGACCTTGTGCGACAAAACGTACTTAATCGATCCCTCGACGTTATCGAGGGTGACCTTGCCGCCGGTGGCCTTCTCTTCGCCGGATGCCCTGCTGATGGATATGCCGAGAGCCAGACGCATATCCGAGTACGTTCGGTAGTCAAGCGTCCTTGCGAACCTCGAGACGGACGCCGACGACGTGCCGGTCTCCGCTGCCAGTTCGCGAACGGTCATCGCCGCGACGTCAGACGGATGGTCGAGCACATACGTTGCGATTGCCTTTTCCGAGGGGGATAGGCTGCTCATGACCGCGCAGATGTGGCTGAGCACGTCCCCTGTCTTATCCATGGTCACTCCTTAGCCCTGGTTTGGTTTGTATGTTAGGGCAGGGGGGGGTGAAAACCGGGCAAGTTGTTTCAGAAATTTCGAAACAGCGTTTCACCGCTCATTTCCTACCGTTCGCGGCAAATCGGCGCTCCTTCGACACAACCCCAGCTCGAGCGGCTATCTTATGAGCCGTGAAACAACGGCACGATAACGATGAAACAACAGAACATCGTTCCAGAGTCTCGTAATTTCGTTTCACGCTAGATGGCGAAACACTCCGGCGTCCAGGCGGGGCCCGGCGACCAAGAAGGAGGAAGCGCGATGCAGAACGCCAAGGCAAACGTCAGCATGACTTCGCTGTTCTTCGCGAACGTCCTCTACTGGGTCTGCGCGGGCGTGTACTCGCCGTTCCTCTCCGCCCACTACACGGGGCTCGGCCTCAGCGCGGCTGAGACCGGCATCCTCCTCGCGGCGACTCCGGTGTGTGCGCTCGCCATCCAGCCGCTCTGGTCGACGATCGCTGACAAGCTCGGGCGTCGCCGCGCGGTTATCGTGGTCCTGTGCCTGGGCGCGGCAATCCTCGCTCCTCTGTACTACCTCGCCAAGACGTTCGTCCCGGTCCTTCTCGTGACCTTCGCGTTCTCGGCGTTCTTCTCGGGCCTTCTGCCCCTGAGCGACTCCCTCGTTATCGAACTCGCTGATCGCTCTGGCCTGGACTTTTCTCGCATCCGCATGGGTGGCACCATCGGCTATGCCATCGTCGTCCTGATTCTTGGCAAGCTGCTTGACGTGGCTCCCCAGATCCAGTTTGCGGTGGTCTCCGCCGCTCTGGTTATCTTCGCGGCCCACATGTGGCGCCTTCCCGAGGCGGGCGCTCGCGCCAATGCCACGGATGGCCCCAGGGTCTCCCACGGTAAGGGTCTCCTCTCGCTGTTCACCAGCAACGAGATCGCCTTCGTCTTGGTCTTCGCCTTCATCAGCTCGGCCGCGATCGGCTTCATCGGGGCGTTCTTGGGCCGCTACGCGGTCGAGCTTGGCGAGGGCCAGAACCTCGTGGGCGTGATGAGCGCCGTCTCCGCCGCGAGCGAGATTCCCATTCTGCTCGTCTCCTCCAGGCTGGTTAGGCGCTTCGGCGAGATGAACCTCCTGATCTTCTCCTGCTTCATGGCGGCGCTCAGGCTCGTGCTTGTGGGCACCGGCATCGTTCCGGTCATGATCTGCGGCCAGCTCCTTCAGAGCGTGAGCTACATGACCGTCTACTACTCCTGCGTTACCTACATTGCCAACCACACCTACGAGGATTGTCGCGCTCGCGGTCAGAGTGCCTTCGCGATGGTCCAGAGCGGCCTGTCCGTCGTGGTTGCGAACCTGTTTGGCGGTTGGGCGTGCGACGCATTTGGCACGCGTACTGGTTTCCTGATCTTCGCCCTCGCATCAACGATTGCTGCGGTCGTTGCTCTTGTGGCGTACGCGGCGTGGCGTCGCAACGCGGCGCCACAGCCTGAGACCCAGACGGCCGCATAGCTCTGCTCCACAAGCGTTTCCGCACTTCGGCGCCGCACCTTAACGGCTCCGCGCCTCACTTCGTGTTCAACCAGCTGACGAGCTGAGAACTGTCCGATCCAATGGTTATCCAGGTGAAAGGAAGACAAAGATGTCTCTCATCAAGGTCAACGAGCTTCTTCAGCATGCGACCGAGCACCACTACGGCGTGCCCGCTATCAACGTCATCAACACGGAGACCATCCGTTATGCGATCCAGGCCGCCGAGGATGAGCACATGCCCATCATCATCCAGTACTGGCCCGGCTTCGAGGACCACTGCGCCCTCGACATCATCGCCTTTGCCGCCCGCTACTACGCCGAGCGCGCCAGCGTGCCCGTCGCCGTCCACCAGGACCACTCCGCCGGCTACGAGATCGCCGTCAAGGGCGTCAAGGCTGGCTTCCCCTCCGTCATGGTCGACGGCTCCTCGCTTCCCTATGAGGAGAACTTCCAGCTCACGAAGGACGTCGTCCAGGTCGCGAAGATCTTCGATGTCGACATCGAGGCCGAGCTCGGCCACGTCGGCAACGGCTCCGACGCGAACGACTTCGTGAACAGCGATCACTACACCGACCCGAACCTCGCCGAGGAGTTCGTCGAGGGCACGGGCTGCGGCTCGCTCGCCATCGCCGTGGGCAACGCGCACGGCCCGTACGTCAAGGTGCCGAACCTCGACATGGAGCGCATCAAGGCCTGCAGGGAGGCCGTCAGCGTGCCCCTCGTTATGCACGGTTGCTCCGACATCCCTGACGAGCAGCTCCAGGAGGCCGTGAACCTCGGCATGAGCAAGTTCAACATCGCCACCGAGTACTTCCGCTCCATGTATCGCGCCTTCGAGAAGGACATCAACTCTGGCAAGAACGATGGCAACGGCATTGGCCTCCTGATGGATGCCGCCCCGGACATGCGCGCCTTCGTCGCCGGCAAGATCCAGCTCCTGAACCCGAACCACTACTCGCTCTAGGAGGGGCTTGATGAAGAAGATTCTTGTCGCGTCGCACGGCCACCTCGCAAGCGGAATCAGGAGCTCGATCGAGATTCTGACCGGCATGTCCAACCTGGTGGAAGCGGTTGACTGCTACGTCGACGACACGGACTTCACGCCGCGCATCGAAGCCTTCATTGACTCGGTGGGCCCTGACGACGACGCGGTCATCTTCACCGACATCTACGGTGGCTCCGTCTTCCAGAAGGTCGTCCTCATGGAGCCGGAGAAGCACGGAATCGTCCACGTCACCGGCATGAACCTCGGTCTCGTGATCGAGACGCTCATCAGCGCAGAGCCGGTCACGGCAGAGTCGATCAAGCAGAGCATTGAGCTTGCGAGGCAAACGATGCAGGTAGTGGAGCCGCCGAACAGCGTTTCGGACGATGGGGAATCCGACGGCGACTTCTTTGACTAACGGTCTATTCAATACGTGGGGAAGGGAACGGCAATGATTGTTCAGGTTCGAGTCGATGACCGTCTGATTCACGGACAGGTCGCCCTGGTGTGGACCAAGGAGCTCAACACCACCAGGATCATCGTCGCTAACAAGCACGCGGTGGAGAGCGATGCCCTTCGCATGACGCTTTCCATGGGCACGCCGGCGGGTCAGAAGCTACTCGTCAAGGACGTCCCGGATGCCTGCCGCATCGCGAACGACCCGCGTGCTGACTCCATGCGCATCTTCGCGCTTACCAACTGCGTGCGCGACGTGCTTGAGCTGGTCAAGGGCGCACCGGGCAAGATCGAGGGCGTGAACGTCGCGAACGTCGGCCGCTTCGATAAGTCTGATCCGGCCACCAAGGTCGCCCTTAACGACACGATCATGCTCAACCCGGACGAGCTTGCCGCGGCCAAGGAGCTTTGCGAGCAGGGTATTCCGGTCTTCCATCAGCTCATCCCGTCTCACACCAGGACTCCTCTCAAGAGCCTGATCGAGGCGGCGGAGAAGTAAGGGGCTGGCCGTCTGGCCAGACGAGGGAAAGGAAGTCAAATGATTGGGTTGGCAGTAATGGCCTGGTTGACCGTGCTGATTTGCTACGGTGGTAACTGGGTTCTCGGTCAGTGCATGATCGAGCGTCCTCTTGTGGTTGGCCTTGTTGCGGGCCTCCTGATGGGCGATGTTAAGACCGGTGTCATCATCGGTGCCTCTCTTGAGGCGATCTTCATGGGCGCGGTGAACATCGGTGGCGCTATCTCCGCCGAGCCCGTTACCGCGACCGCTCTCGCCGTTGCCTTCACCGTTGGCGCTGGCATTGACCAGGGCGCGGCCATCACGCTGGCTGTTCCCGTGGGCGTCGTTACCGCGTTCCTCTCGATCTTCATGAACAACGTGTTCCTTGCGTTCTTCGCCGGCACCCTCGACAAGATGGCCGCCGATGGCAACGAGAAGGGCCTTGCTTTCCAGCACTTCGTTCTGTGGTTTGTTAAGTACGCAGCCTTTGCACTCATCGCCTTCCTGGGTGTTTACCTTGGCGCCGAGCCTGTTGCCGCTATCGTCAACCAGATTCCGGCCAACGTCATGAACGGCCTCAACGCCGTGGGCGCCCTCCTGCCCGCCGTTGGTATGGCGCTCCTGCTCCAGATGCTCTGGAGCACCGAGCTCAGCATCTACTTCTTCCTGGGCTTCACGCTCTACCAGTACCTCGGCCTCCCGATGATCGCCATCGCCGTCCTCGGCCTCATCATCGCGGTTGCCTCCGCCCTCCGCGACAAGGAGATCTTCGACCTTAAGAAGAATGGCGTGGCTACCCAGGCCGTTTCCGGCGACTCTGCAACCAGCGACGAGGAGGATTTCTTCGCATGAGCAATCTGACCAAGAATGTGAGCCCTGAAGACAAGAAGATGCTCAACCGCATTTTCCTGCGCTCCTTCTCCGTGTTCGCTTCCTGCGCCGGCGGTTCCGTCAAGGCTGGCGCCGATGGTTGGCTGTACTCCGTCCAACCCGCTCTTAACCGCTACTACGCCGACGATCCCGAGGCTCGCGCCGACGCCATGAAGCGCCACACGACCTGGTACAACATCACCCAGAACGTCGGCACGTTCGCCATGGGCCTCGTCGCCTCCATGGAGAGGGAGAACTCCGAGCACGATGACTTCGATACCGAGTCCATCGACGGTATCAAGGTCTCCCTCATGGGCCCGATGTCCGGTATCGGCGACGCAATCTTCTGGGGCGTCCTGCGCGTCATCGCCGCCGGCATTGGCATCAACCTCGCCATGAGCGGCTCGCCCCTCGGCGCGATCATGTTCCTGCTGATCTACAACATCCCGTCGATTCTCTGCCGTTACTTCATGACCTACCTCGGCTTCAGCATGGGCACCAACTTCATCTCCGAGATGTACGAGGGTGGCCTCATGAAGCTCATCACCAAGGCCACCTCCACGGTCGGCCTCGTGATGATCGGCGCCATGACCGCGGCGAACGTCCATTTCAACACGATTCTGTCCATCCCGGTCCAGGATTCTGACCCGGTCATGATCCAGACCTACCTCGACTCGATCTTCAAGGGCCTCGTGCCCCTGGCCCTCACGCTCGTCGTCCTGTGGCTCCTGCGCAAGAAGAACGTCAACGTCAACATCATCCTGGTTGGCATCATGGTTCTCGCGCTCGTCCTCGGCCTCGTGGGTATCGTGTAAGGCGGCTTCCGGATTATCCGAAGCTTGTTCAAGGTAATTTCCGGCGGCACGCGTTCGAGCGCTTTCGACGCGTGCCGTCCTATTAGAAGGGGAAACAACATGCGCTACACGCACCTCAAGAACTCTGACGTTGACGTCTCCCAGCTCGCCGTTGGCACGTGGGCGATTGGCGGCGACTCCTTTGGCGAGAACGACAGCGACGCGGCCAGCATGTCCGCCATCCGCACGATGCTCGAGCACGGCGTCAACCTCGTCGACACCGCTCCGTGCTACGGCAACGGCACGTCCGAGAAGATCGTTGGCAACGCCCTTAAGGGCGTCGATCGCGAGAGCTACCTCCTCTCGACCAAGGTTGGCCTGATCACCAGCGCCGACGGCTATGACCGCGACTCCTCGTTCAAGAACATCATGAGGGAGGTCGAGAGCTCACTGCGCAACCTCCGCACTGACTACATCGACTTCTACTTCGTGCACTGGCCTGACGCCAAGACCCCGTTCTCCGAGACGATGTGCGCTCTTCAGCTCCTCAAGGAGCAGGGCAAGATTCGCCACATCGGCGTCTCCAACTTCACGACGGAGATGATTGAGGAGTGCGAGAAGGTCGCCCAGGTCGACGTTCAGCAGCCGCCCTACTCTATGGTTGATCGCTCCTCCGAGGACCTCATCAAGTGGGGCTACGAGCGCGGTATTGATTCCTTCACCTACGGCTCCCTCGGCGCGGGTATCCTGTCGGGCAAGTTCCGTGAGCTCCCGAAGTTCGAGGAGGGCGACGTCCGCGGCGGCTTCTACGATTACTTCCAGGAGCCCAAGTTCTCGCGCGTCCAGGAGCTGCTCAAGGTCATGGACGAGATCGCTGAGGCCCACGGCAAGCCCGTGGCGCAGGTTGCGGTGAACTGGAGCACCCAGAAGGAGTACGTGGGCACCGCTCTCGTGGGCGTGCGCACGGACGCCCACGCGATCCAGAACTGCGAGACGTTCGAGTGGGAGCTTTCCGCCGATGAGATGGCGAAGCTCGACGCCAAGCTCGACGAGCTGAAGATCGGCTAATCATGGAAGCCGAGGAGAGGAAGTACCCCACTTCCGAGCTTGAGGTACTTGAGAACGGCGTGAAGGAGGTCGTCGAGCCTAGCGGGCTCAAGCTTGTGCTGAAGCCCGTGCCGGGTGACGGCCGCGAGCACGTGCTCGATCCGCGCGTCTATGCTCGTGCGCACGCGAAGCTCGCCGCGGCTCCCGCGGCGGGGTCGGCGCCGGCCGGACCGGTGGACGTGATCGCGTGGCGCTCTGCGCCCAACAAGGAGACCCACGTCGTGAGGGGCGCGAACGTTGCCAAGAAGACCGTCGTCATGAACTTCGGCGACAGGGGCATCCCGCTGCACATCTTCACGCCGGAGGGGCACGAGGATGGATCTGCCGCGCTCGTGTTCATCCATGGCGGCGGCTTCATGGTGGGCAACATCGGCCAGTACGAGAACTGCCTGCGCGACATCGTGGAGCGCACGGGTTGCGTCGCGATCTATCCGGAGTATCGCCTGTCTCCCGAGACGATGTTCCCGGGTGGTGTCGAGGACTGCGTGAAGACGCTCGACTGGCTTGTCGAGCATGCGGATGAGCTGGGTGTCGATGCGACTCGTATTGCCGTGGCTGGCGACTCTGCGGGCGGAAGCCTGACGAACGCTGCCGTGCTCGAGGGCTCCCACGCGGATAGGATCAAGGCGGTTGTCGAGCTTTATCCGCTCGTTGACGGTGGCCCCGTTCCGGATGAGTGGTCCTATGACCTGTACGAGATCGTGGACGAGCAGAAGGCTGAGGCGCTGAGCAGGGTCGATCGCATTCGTCTTGCCAACGACGACCTTCCGCCCATGTACGTCAACGGCGACATGGACAAGATACTCGATCCGCTGATTTCCGCGCTGTTCGCGGAGGACGTGAGCGTGTTCCCGCGTACGGTGATCATTTCTTCTGAGTTCGACTTCCTACGCTACCAGGACGAGCTGTTCGCGAAGAAGCTGCAGGACGCGGGTGTTGACGTTACCGCGATTCGTTACTGCGGCTGCGACCACGGCTTCTTTGAGGCGTATGGCGTGATGCCCCAGGCGGAGGACGTCTGCCGCATCATCTCCGAGGAGATTGCGAAGATCTAAGGGCTTGCCGAGACAGGCTCGCAGGGGGTTACCTGGCCCGCTCGGACGCGTTTTGCGCCCGGGCGGGCATTTTGTGTCTGAAGTGCGGGACGGGTGGCGCCGTTCCGAGCGGAGACCCTTCGAGTTCGCTGATTCCGCGTGGTGAGTGCATGGTGCTGGCAGGTGATTCGCGTTGAGAATTGCTCGGCGGGGCCGCTTCGGGGCGTCCCTTAATAGTAATTTTCATGCCGGTGGTCAAAAACATACGCGCGGCGGACAGATTCGCGACTGTCCCTCGTCCTTATGGGACAACTTGCTTGATTACAGTCAAGTAACTGGCCTTCCTCCGAACCGAAATGGCTCGTGTGAGGGGCAAAACGCGTCTGGGTGAACCTCTCCGGGCCCCAATTCGCCCCTATTTGGCGGTCGGACGGCCTCAGGGCGTCCGCCGCGCGCATGTTTTTGGCCACCCCTCGGAAGATTAGTTTTTCGAGCGACACGCGCCTGGCGACTCCGCGTGAGGAAACGCGCCCGGCGACTCCAAGAACCGTGTTTATCGTCGCGCTTGTGCCCGCGCCGCCATTCGCCTGTTCAAAGTTGCAGGATTTCACGGTGAAACAACTGGTCATTTTGGCAGGCATTGCCGCCCATAAACTTTGTCCCAAGGGAACTCTCAGAAAGGGAGGCACTAATGGACGTCATTATGGGCGCCTTGAACTGGTACGCGGCGCTGCCGTCATCCGTCATGGTCATGATCGGAATCTTCCTGGTCGGCTTGCTTCTCGCCAGGCTGAAGGTGGGCGAGGCCCTGCGCTGCTCCATCTACGTCGCCGGCGCGCTTGTTGCGATGAGCACCATGGTCGGCATGTTCTCCGGCGCGGCAACCCCGATCCTCATGCAGGTCGTTGAGGCGACCGGCCTCAAGCTTGACATCATCGACCTCGGCCTTGGCTCGGCGTACTCCTCCGTCCTCTCCCCCTGAGCTTCTACGCGGTCCTCCTCGTCGTCGGCCTTGCCGTTAACGCCCTGATGATCGTCCTCAAGCTCACGGACACCTTCGACGTCGACGTCTTCAACTACTCCGTGTGGGCCCTGGCCTTGTCCTACGTCTGGGCGATCACCGGCAGCGTTCCCCTCGCCATCGTCGCCTACATCATCAATGAGGTAGTCGTCCTCAAGCTCGCCGACATCACCGCGCCCGCTATCCAGGATGCCTACGGCCTCGACGGCGTCTCCATCCCTCACGGTAACGCCATCATCTTTGCCCCGGTTGGTATGGCCGTAAACTGGGTCATCGAGAAAATCCCCGCCCTTGCCAAGATCGACTGGAGCACCGACAAGATCGAGGAGCGCTTCGGCGGCCTCATCTCCCCGTCCATGATCGGCTTCGTCATGGGTATCGTTCTCGGCATCGCCGGCGGTCAGAATGTGGGTCAGACCCTTCTCCTTGGTGTCACCATCGCCGCCTTCATGATCGTCTTCCCGCGCGTTGAGAACGTCCTCGTCGAGGGCAT
The DNA here is from genome assembly GCF_039062465.1 of Collinsella sp. 1033st1_E11_1033SCRN_220408. NCBI lineage: Bacteria > Bacillati > Actinomycetota > Coriobacteriia > Coriobacteriales > Coriobacteriaceae > Collinsella > Collinsella sp. 1033st1_E11_1033SCRN_220408. Next base: position 15,263 of record NZ_JBCLNF010000010.1, on the reverse strand, counting down.
CACCCCGGTCGCCGACGGCATGCGCGAGATCTGCGCCAAGAAGTTCAACCGTGAGCTCAACATCGGCCTCGACGCTGCCATCCTCATCGGTATGCCCGACGTCATGGCAACGGGCATCCTGGTCACCCCGGTCGTGCTCCTGCTCGCGTTCATTCTCCCGGGTAACCGCGTCCTGCCCATGGCTGACCTCGCCATCGCCGCTCCGTTCCTGATCAGCTGCTGCATGCCCTTCTGCAAGAAGAACATCTTCCGTGGCTTCATCGCGGGCGTCATCGTCATGATCATCACGCTCTACGTCTGCACCGCGACGGCTGGCTGGTACACGCAGTGTGCAGCGATGAACGGCCTGCCCTTCGAGTCGATTTCCACGACGCTGGGCATTGGCTCGAGCTGGGTCGCGTGGGCTATCGGCCAGGTATTCGCGCTCTTCGCCTAACGGCTCCCTTCTCCGGACGACGGCGCGGAGTCCCTCCTCGGAGCGCCGCCGTCCTCTCCGCTCTCAATTGGTACGACGCTCGGATCTGAGCACCGCGACGTCGTACCAAGGCGTGCAACCTCGCACGCATTTCTAAAACCCCAAATCGTCAGGAGGCACTTATGGAAACCAAGAAGATCGTCGTCGCCTGCGGAACCGGTGGCGTGACCTCGAAGAACATCGCAATGAAGATCGAGAAGTACCTCAAGGGCAAGGGTGTCGATGCCAAGACCTCGACCTGTCGCGTGAGCGAGGTGGCCGCCCTGGTCTCCCAGATTCACCCGGACGTCGTCTGCTCGGCGACGCAGCTGCCGCCGCTCGACGTACCCACGATTAAGGCGACCGCCATCCTGACGGGCGTCGGGGCGGACAAGGTCTTCGAGCAGATCTACGACATCGTGAAGTAAAGGACGCTGCGGACGGCGCGAAAACGCCGTCCCATGCGTTCGGGAGAGACTAACGTGAGCGAGAAGATTGCGATAAAACCCGAGCTGGTGATTCCAGAGCTCGTGGCGGCCGATTCGCAGGACGCGATCAGGCAGCTTGGCGAGACGCTCGTCTCCGCAGGCTATGCGAAGGACTCCTACGTAGACGTGGTGCTTGAGCGCGAGAAGAACTATCCCACCGGAATCGAGTTTCCCCTCTGCGGCGTCGCGATGCCCCATGGCGAGCCGGATGACGTTCTTGGCGCGGCAATCGCGATCGGCCGCTGCGTCAGCCCCGTTCCCTTCAAGCGGATGGAGGACTTCTCTCAGGAGGTGGGCGTTCGTCTCGTCGCGATGCTCGCGGTGGCGGACCCCTCCGAGCATCTCGATGTTCTTGGCAAGCTGATAGCCGCCTTCTCCGATGAGGGAACGTGCGCGGCGCTTCTGTCCAGCGATGACCCGGTGACGATCGCGAAGGTCGTCGACGACGCAATTAACGGGGGAGTGACCATGAATCACATGGAACAGGTTCTTAGCGAGAAGAAGACTGCCGGGCGCAAGGTCTTCGTGGGGTACTTTTCCCTGGGCGACCCCGCGATGGGCGACCAGGTCGAGCGCGCGGGCGAGTTCATCGCCGATGGCGTTGACGTTCTTGAGCTTGGCATTCCGTACGAGAATCCTGCGCTTGACGGGGCAGTCGTCTCCGCGTCGATGGCGCGCGCCCTCGAGGTGACGACGCCCACCGCGGCGATGGACTCGATTGCCGAGCTCAGGACGGCATATCCTGACGCGTGCCTCCAGATCATGTGCTACTACGAGACGATCGAGGCCATGGGCATCGAGGCGTTCTGCGAGCATGCTGCCGCCATTGGAGCAGATGGCGTGCTGGCGCCCAACGTGCCAGACGAGGCAAAGCCGGCCCTGGCGGAGGCGCTCGACCGCGCGGGCCTTCTCCAGCCGCTGTTCGTTCCCGTCGATCTGGCAGATGCCGACGTCGCCGCCCTTGCCGAGGCGGGCCGCGGGTACATGTTCCTGCAGGCGCAGGAGGGCAAGACCGGGGCTCGCGATGGCGTGTCTCCGCGCGTCGAGGACAACGTCAGGCGCCTGCGGGAGGCTGGCGCCACGGCTGCGCTTTGCGCGGGGTTTGGCATCTCGAAGCCGCAGCAGGTCAAAGACCTGATGGCTATGGGCGCCGACGGCGTTATCGTAGGAAGCAGCATCATCGATGCGGTTATCGCGGGTAACTCCCGTGAGTACATCTCGTCGCTAAGGGCGGCGCTGGACTAGACGAGGAGCGTGCGAATGCGACAGATGAGCGCTCGCTCGTGGGACATCCTGCAGTGTCTCATGAAGGATCCGTTCACTGCCATGACGGCGCAGCAGCTCGCGCGCAAGCTCGGCGTCTCCGAGCGAACCGTAAGGTATGAGATCGCCGCGCTCTCCGATTGGCTCGGGGAGCGCGGCGTTGCGCTCGAACGGGTTCCGCGTAAAGGGTTCTTCGTGGCCTCGCAGGACGTCGCCCGTGCCGCCGAGATTGCGTTCGAGGGCGAGGGTGCGCCGGATGCGGAGAGCGTGTACCTCTCCGCCGAGCAGCGTGCGAACGCCATCGTTGCCGCGTTGCTTGACGAGACGTGCCCCAAGACCATGGCGGGCATGGCCGAGGCACTTGGCGTGAGCCGCGCCACTGCCGCGCGCGACCTGAAGCGCGCGGGGGAGTGGCTCGCCTCGCACGGCGCGCCGCTCATCGCGACGCCGCACGGCGGCTGGTCCCTCGAGGCGAGTGAGTACCGCCGACGCCAGGTGATGGCGGAGTTCGTCAGGGAGGGGCTCGGCGGATACGCCGGCCTTCTTGCGGCGTCTACCACGGACTATGACGAGGAGATTCGCAAGAAGGGCTTCGTCTGCGAAGAGCAGCTCGAACGGATGGCCACGGCGCTCGATCGCTACCTCGATGAGACGAACGACGACCTGACGGATGCCGCCTTCATCGAGATGACGTGCTATCTCAACGCCGTGCGTCACAGGACGTGCCAGGGGCACTACGTCTCCGAGCTTCCCGGCGGCCTTGACGAGGTGCCGACGGATGAGCGCAGTGCCCTCGAGGCGCTACTCACTGCCATCGGGGCCGAGACGGAGGGCGAGAGCCTCTCGCGCGAGGTCGAGGCCTTGGCTGCCATGCTTGCCGCTTCGCCTCGCATGCGCGCGGATTCTTCCGGCGTGATCCGCGCGGGTACGGCGGAGCGCATCCTGAACACGCTGCTCTCCGTTGCTTCGGAGGAGACGGGCTGCGACCTCTATCTCGACACGGAGCTCGTCGATGGTCTCCGCGTGCACGTCCGCGCACTGCTCGCGAGGGAGAGGCTGGGCCTCCAGGCGAAGTGCGAGCTCTTGCCGGATATCCGCAAGCGTTTCCCCGAGCTCTTCGAGACGTGCGCCCGGGCGATGCTCGCCGCGCAGGGGGAGTATGGGCTGAGCGCGATCGACGATGAGGTCGCGTTCGTGGTCCTGTACGTGGGTGCCGCGCTCGAGAGGCTGCGTCAGGGGCCGACGATCGACCGCTCTGTTCGCGCAGTTCTTGTCTGCGGGGCGGGTATCGGGACGGTCGCGTTTCTGTCGAGATCGCTCGCGAAGGAGTTTTCGCATCTCGAGATAGTCGCGAAACTCTCGGCTCGCGACTGCTACGCGTTCGACTATTCCGGCGTTGACGTCGTGTTGACGACGGTCGAGCTGCCGCAGGCGCTGCCGCGGCCGGTCATTCGCGTTACGCCCATGCTGACGCGCGTCGACGTGCGCAGAATCGAGGCGTTTCTACACTCGCCTGCGAACGGCGACGAGGGCGTATTCGTCTCGCGCCTGCTTGACGTGGTGCGCGCGAACTGCGACGTGCGCGATGAGGAGGCGCTGGAGCGGGGCGTCCGCGAGCTTCTTGGCATGGGTGGCGGCGAGGAACGTGGCAAGCTCGTGCTTCCCGGATTCCTGGGGCTCGACGAGCTCGTGAGCGAGGAGTTTGTCGAGGTTGGCGTTGTGGCTGAGACGTGGGAGGATGCCGTTGCCAGGGCGTCGAGGCCCTTGCTCGACGCTGGATGGATGACGGAGGACTACTACCGCGGGATTCTCGACTTTGCCAAGCGCTACGAGCAGTTTGGCGTGATCCTCGCGCCGCTCTGCGCTCCGCATACGGAGCCGGACGAGAGGAACCGTCCCGCGATATCCGTGGTGACTCTGGCGGAACCCGTGCGTGTGAGGATGAGCGGGGAGGACGTGCCGCTGAGCGTCGTCATGGTGTTGTGCCTACAGACGCCGGTCGCGCATTCTGCGGCTCTCGATGAGCTGTTCAGCATCGTAGACGAGTATCCGGGGTTCATTCCCGCGCTTGAGGCTGCCGCGAGCCCGGCTGCGCTCGTTAGCGCTGTCTCCGAGTACTGCCGCCGCGTCCGAGCGTAGGGTGCGGGCGGTGCGGCGTGCGCGATGCTGTCCGCCCGCTATTCCTCCTTTGTGGGAGAAATGGCGTTGCGGATGCGGCGCAGGGGCTCCTTTGCCTGGTCCTGGCTGGCGAACATCACGATTGTGAATAGCGAATCAACGATGGCGAGCTGGGCGATCCTGCTCGAGAGTGACTCAGAGCGATAGCCGGTCTCCTCGGAAGAAGAGAGGAGGATGACGTCGGCGAGTTTGGCAAGACGCGGCGACGAGTAGCTCGTGATTGCGATGACGCTCGCGCCTGCATCGTGGGCGATGTTCGCGATATCAAGCGTGTCGCGCGTGAGGCCCGTGTGCGTTGTGACGACGGCACAGTCGCCAGGCTTGAGCAGGGCCGCCTGCATACGCTGGACGTGGACGTCCATGCCGTACTGCACGTGAAGCGGCGAGCGCATGAACTTGTGGAAGGCGTCGTACGCGACGACGTTGGAGCCGCCAACACCAAAGAAGGATACGGTGCCAGCTTCGAGTAGAAGCTGGCTCGCGCGTTCGACGCTGCTCGCGCTGAGGAGCGCGTTGGTGTCTTGAAGCGACTTGACGCTGGAGGAGAAGACCTTGTGCGCAATGGCGAGGGCGTCGTCCTTCTCGTCGATGTTCTCGTGAATGGAGACCTCGGGGTCGAACTCCTCGGAGAGAAGCTCGTTTCTAAAGTCGCGGAAGCCCTTAAAACCAAGCTTCCTCGTGAACTGGAAGACGGTTGACGGGGCGATTCCCAGCGAGTCGGCGATCTCGTTAATCGTCATTCGCGAAACTTTTTTCGGGTTCGAAAGGATAAAGTCAGCGATGCTCGCTTCCTTTGTGCTGAGCGAACGATAGAGCGACCTGATCGCGAATTGAATCGACTGCTGTGCCATTTCGGTCACCATCCTGATAAATCCCTGGTCTTTGGCCCATTCTATCGAGTCTTCTAGACCTCTGCCTATCTTAATTTGCCATTCGCGGCCGAAACGCGGCCATTCACCGCAACAAAAATTACTTCTTCGACAATAATATCAGACCGAAAAAACTTCGCATATAATGACGCCAGCTTCCGAACGGAGTTTTTCGGGTGTTGGCTTCCAGAAGGCAACAAGCTTGGTGGGCTGTGACTGCGCAAGAGCGGCGAGAGTAAACCGAACCAGCCGACAGCACGCCCGCCTTAAGCACGACGAAGAGGGTGGTGCATTTGGAGATCGGAATTGTAGGACTTGGAAAAATGGGGGCCAATATCGCCCTTAACCTGGCTGATCATGGGCACAAAGCGGTCGGGTTCGATTGTTCAGAAGCTTCTGTGGCTGCCGCCGCTGCATCAGGTATCGAAGTCGCCCCCACGCTCGAGGCCCTTGTCGAAGCACTTCCCATGCCGCGAGTCCTTTGGGTCATGGTGCCCTGCGGCGAGCCGACGGAGTCCTGCGTGACGAGCCTTCTGGAGATTCTCGACAAGGGTGACATCCTCATCGACGCGGGCAACTCCTTCTACAAGGATTCGCAGCGCCACGCGGCGATGGCCTCGGAGAAGGGCGTTCGCTTCCTTGACGCCGGAACCTCCGGCGGAAAGTCGGGCGCTCGCAACGGCGCGTGCATCATGGTTGGCGGAGACCGTTCGGCGTTCGATCACGTCGAACCCGCCCTCAAGGACCTTACCGTCGAGGGCGGCCTGCTCTACACCGGTCCCGCCGGGAGCGGCCACTTCATGAAGATGGTTCACAACGGCATTGAGTACGGAATGATGCAGTCGATCGGCGAAGGCCTTGCCGTGATGCGAGCGAGCGGGTTTGACTATGACCTCGAGGCGGTGGCTCACAACTGGAACCACGGCTCCGTTATTCGCGGCTGGCTCATGGAGCTCATGGAGGACCAGCTTGCCTCGCATCCGGACCTCGCTGACATCCGCGGCGTCGTCGCTGCGAGTGGCGAGGCCAAGTGGACCGTGGAGACGGCGCTCGACCTCGAGGTTCCCGTCCCTGTGATTGCCCTCTCGCTCATGGAGCGCAACGCCACCCAGATCGAGGATTCCTTCTGTGCCAAGGCCGTGAGCGCGCTGCGCAACGGCTTTGGTGGCCACGAGTACGTGGGGTTTGACGGACAGAATCACACGAGCGCGGAGGAGAAGTAACCGATGGCAGAGATTAAGCTGGCGCGTGTCGACTATCGCCTGGTCCACGGGCAGGTCGTGACGCAGTGGGTGAAGATCTGCGGAGCGGACCGCATCATCATCGTGAACGACGAGCTTGCGGCCGACGAATTCATGGCTGATATCTATCGCATGTCCGCTCCCGCGGGAGTGTCCGTTGAGGTCAAGACCGTCGACCAGGCCTGTGAGGAGTACAAGGCTAATGCCTTTGGCGGCGGCAAGCTCCTCGTCCTCTTCAAGTGCGTCGAGGATGCGCTCGCCGCGGTCCGCGGTGGCGTTGAGCTCGCAGACGTCCAGATTGGCGGGCTCGGTGGCGGCGCCGGGACGACGACCGCGTTTGGTATCGCATTCAGGCCGTCTGACGTTGACGCCATGAAGGCGCTCGACCAGGAAGGCGTCCACGTCCACGTTCACGTCGTTCCCGCGCAGCAGGATGTTGAACTCCCTGACCTTATTAATAAGCTCGGCTTCTAGGAGGCGTATCGAAGATGTCTGGCATCGCAATCGCTCTGTTCTGTGGCCTCTGGCAGGTGATCTCGACAACCGACTTCGGCTACACCCTGTCTGACACCCTTGGCCAGCCCGTAGTGGTGGGTGGCGTCGTGGGTCTGCTCATGGGAGACGTCCAGACCGGACTCGTCCTCGGCGGATCGCTCGAGCTGCTCTACCTGGGCATTATCTATCCTGGCGGAACCGTGCCTGCGTGCGCGTCCTCCGCGGCACTCATTTCGATTCCCATCGCCATCTCCACGGGGCTCGACGCTGGTGCGGCGACGGTTCTCGCCGTTCCGTTTGGCATCCTCGGCTCCGCGCTCTGGACGCTTAAGGGTGCTGCCAACAACATCTGGTCCGTCAGGGTCGATGCCTGCCTCGAGAAGAACGACTTCCGCGGCGTGCGTATAAACACGACGATCCTGCCGCTGCTCGTCTCCGCCGTCATCTTCTTTGTGCCGGTGTTTCTCTGCAACATCCTCGCTGCGGAGGTAGTGACGGCGATGATTGACGCGATCCCCGAGTGGGCTATGAATGGCATCGAGGTTGCCGGCTCTCTGCTGCCCGCCATCGGCTTCTCCATTGCGATCTCGATGATTGGCAGGAAAGAGATCATGCCGTTCTTCTTCATTGGCTACTTCGCAGTCCAGTATCTCGGCCTTGGCGCCATTGCTATCGCCATCTTTGGCGCATGCGTTGCGGTTATCTACTACTTCCTGGGTAATGCCCCCGAGAAGCAGCCCGTTACTAACAAGGGAGGCGAATAGCCATGGCAGAGGAAGAGAAGGGCCAGCAGATCCTCACCAAGAAGGACATCAACAATGCCTGGCGCACGTGGTGGCTGTATGCCGAGGTTCAGAGCAACAACGTCGTGTTTCAGGGCCTTTCGCACATGCTGTCGCTCATGGATTCGCTTCGCAAGCTCTACCCGGATGACGACGACTACCGCGAGGCGCTTAAGCGCAACAGCCAGTTTTACAACACGGAGGGCACCATCGGCGCTGTCGTGAACGGCATGACGCTTTCGATGGAGGAGGAGCGCGCGACGGGTGAGAACGTGCCCGACGAGGTCATGTACTCCATGCGCACGGCGCTCATGGGCCCTATGGCCGGCATCGGCGACAGCCTTGTCTGGGGAACCTGCAAGACCATCTCGCTTTCGATCGCGACCACGTTTGCCCTCTCGGGCAACCTGCTCGCTGTTCCCGTGGCGCTGATGTTCCCCCTGGTGACGTACTTTATCGGTCGCTGGCTGTATGGCCTTGGCTATGATCTTGGCCGCACCGCTGTCATGAACATGCTCAAGAGTGGCATCATGGACAAGATCATCATGGCGTGCGGCATGCTGGGCCTTATGGTCATGGGCGCCCTCTCCGCCGAGAACGTGGCGCTTGAGATTGCGACGGAGTTCACCCTCGAGAACGCGGCTGACCCCATCTCGATCCAGGGGATGATCGACGCGGTGGCACCCGGCCTTCTGCCGCTTGCGGTGATTGGGCTGATTTCCCTCTATCTCAAGAAGCACAACAATAAGTATGGCCTGCTGATCCTTGCGATCATCGCCCTTTCGATTGTGGCGAGCTTCTTCGGGATTGTGTAGATCTGGACGGGGCGTCGTTGAGTCTAGACTTTGGGCTCGCGTGCGATTGCTTGGGTGGCGCTCGGGCCATTGCGCCCGGGCGCCACTTTCGATATCTAGCTCATGGCATGAGAGGTGGTTCACGATGCTTCAAGACGAAGTGAGGAAGTTCGTTAACGATGCCGTTGACGGGGACATCGACGCCATGTGGGCCGTATCCAAGGATATCCATGCGCATCCGCAGATTGGCTTCGAGGAGACCTACGCGAGCGCGCTCTGCCGAGAGGTCCTTGCGAAGGAGGGCTTTGCCGTCGAGGACGCATGCGAAAACCTGCCCACGGCCTTCAGGGCTTCGTGGAACAACGGTGGAGGCCCTCGCATCGCCTTCTTTGCGGAGTACGACGCGCTTCCGGAGCTCGGCCACGCGTGTGGGCACAACCTCATCGCCACGAGTGCCATGCTTGCGGGCATTGCCGCGAAGCGCGCCATGGCGCAGTTTGGCGTTGCCGGCTCGATCGAGGTCTTTGGAACGCCGGCGGAGGAAGACGGCGGCGGCAAGATCATCATGCTCGAGAGGGGCGCGTTCGATGGGCTGGATGCCGTCTATCTCATGCATCCCACGAGTGCGATGACACGGATTGGCGGGGAATGCACATCGTTCAAAGGCGCGTACATCACCTATGTAGGCAAGCCCGCGCACGCGGAGTCTCATCCGGAGGAGGGCGTGAACGCCTTCGACGCCGCGTCGCTGTTCCATCAGGCGCTGGGCGTCTCTAGGCAGCAGCTTCCGGATGACGTGCACGTCTGTGACGTGATCCTCGACATCTCGAACGACATCGGGCGCATCCCGGCGAGGGCCAAACTCGAGGTAGAAGTGTCTTCCACGAACGGCTCCCACGTCGATCCGGCGATGGATGTTGTGAGGCGTGCGGCGCGTGGCATCGCCATGGCGACGGGGTGCGAGGTTGAGATCGAGGAACTCGGCGGGTATCTGGGCCGCATTCCCAATTCCGTGCTGGGCGACGCCGCGCGCGGGGAGCTCGAGGCCTTTGGCGAGCCGGTTATGGAAGGGATGCCCGGCGACAAGGGCGGCGAGGATTTGGGCGATGTGAGCCGCGTTATCCCGGCGTGCAACATCTTTGGGACGATCCTGCCGGAGAAGAAGATCTCTGGGCATACGCCCGAGTTCCGTGAGCTGGCGATTTCCGAGAACGGGCGGCACTGCCTGCTCGTGACGAGCAAGGCGATGGCGTGCGCGGCCCTGGATCTGCTGCGCAACCCGGAGCTTCTCGCGGCGGCGCGCAAGGAGCTGGCGGAAAGGCTGGCTGGGGAGTAGGCGCGTGAGCGGTGTGTGCGTGACTGTTCGGGGGTCCTTCCCGCTGCGGGGGAGGGCCTCTTTTGTGCGAGCAGTGGTTTGGGCGCGAATGCGCCGCGGGACCAGGCGCGAGGTGTCGCGATCGGGTCTTGGCGGTGTGCGGGAGCTCCATCGGTGGGCGTTGCGCGTCGTCGTTGAGCTAAGCCAAGGCTGAATTCGATGTCTCCTAATAGTAATTTCTGTGCTGGTGGCCAAAAATGGTCGCGCGGCGGACAGAATGGCGAGCGTCTCTCGTTTCTGTGGCGCCAGTTGCTTGATTGTGGTCAAGTAACTGGCCTTCTATCGGACCGAAATGACTTATGAGAGGGGCAAAACGCGTTCGGACGATCCTCTTCGGGCCTCGAATCAACCCACGTGGAAGCCTAAACGGCCTCCGAGCGTCCGCCGCGCGCATGTTTTTGACCACCCCTAGGAAGATTGGGCTCCCGGACGGGTGTGCCGAGTGGCTCCGCGCGCGAAAGAGGGTGCGGCGTTCAGGTCGAATCTTGTAAGCGAAAGCGGATTTGGCGACCCGGAGAATTGCGATGATCGTTGTGCTTGCACGTCTACGTTGCAGGCGAGCTGGCGGCACTGCTATAACGGCTCTACTACCTGCGCAAACGTAAAATCCGAATCAAATCGACGGAAAATCCGAATGCTACGCGCATGAAAATCCGAATTCAAGGACGACTTGTGGCGTGTCGCGCGGCTACTCGCCGCCCACCCGACATGCCCGCCCCGCCGCCTGCGCATATCCCGTGGTATTTTGCGAGTGCGCTCGTTTTGCGGCCGTTCAGGGCGCACTATATGCAACGCAGCCGTTGGCAAGCTGCGATTACAAGCCAAATCAACAAGCCAAACAACAAACCAAACGGAGGGCAACGCAATGAAGTCCATTATCCCCGCCGCCGGTCTGGGTACCCGTTTTCTCCCCGGTACGAAGGTCACGCCCAAGGAGATGCTTCCCGTTCTCGATAAGCCCGTCATCCAGTACGTGGTGGAGGAGGCTCTGGCCCCGGCCGAGGTCGACGAGTGCATTATCGTGAGCTCTCCCTCGAAGCCCCAGATCGCCAGCTACTTCACGCGCGATCCTGGCCTGGAGGACCTTCTGCGCTCTCGCGGCAAGGACGCCTACGCCGATGCCATCGCGGAGGCCGGCAGCGTGCCGGTGAGCTTCTGCTACCAGAGCGAGCCCCGCGGCCTCGGCCACGCGGTGCGCTGCGCGTCGTTCGCCACGAACGGCGAGCCGTTCTTCGTGCTCCTGGGCGACTACGTCGTACCTGACAAGAAGATCCTCCCGCGCATGAAGGAGGTCTCGGACGCGCACAACGGCGCTTCCGTCATCGCCGTGGCGGCGTGCCCGGCGGACGAGGTCTCTCGCTATGGCATTATCGCCGGCGAGCCCGTGGGTGCCATCTCGGACTTCCCGGGTGCAACCGGTGACGAAGAAGGCGCCGTCTGGCGCATGACCGGCATGGTCGAGAAGCCTGCTGCCGAGGACGCGCCCAGCCGCCTGTTCGCCGTCGGCCGCTACCTGCTGTCGCCGCGCGTGATGGAGCTCCTGTCCGATCAGCAGCCCGGCGCCGGCAACGAGATCCAGCTCACCGACGCCATGGTTCGCGCCATGGCCGAGGAGGAGTTCTACGCCCTGGTCATCGACGTGCACGAGGGCTATGACACCGGTACCCCCGCCGGCTGGATCGCCACGAACGCCCGCCTCGCCGCGGCCGACCCGCGCTTCGCTGCTGCCTTCCAGGAGGCCATGGAGGCGTAGGGGTCGTTCGTCTCTGCCGGGCAGCGACTTTCCCTCTAATAATCGATAAGGTGCCGCGTTTTGCATCGGCGAAGCGCGGTGCCTTTCTTTATGGCGTGGCCGACGCCTCGGGCGATTTCGGCTCCCGAGCGCTGCCGCTCGCGCCACGCCATCGTCCTGGGCGGCGCGGTCATCTCCAACGCTGCCCCTGCTGATCTTTTTGCATGTTCCGGCGTCGCCTCCATACACTAATCCGCTCGGGATGCTATCGTTTTTGCTTCTGTACGTGCCCGCCTCTCGGGCGTGCAAAACGTTGGGAGTTTCATGCGCTCCATACGACTAATCGCTTTTAAGTCCGCCATTGCGGTCTCGGCGCTGGCGGGTATCCTTGCCGTCGCGCCTGCGGTCGCCTCGGCCGATGCCGTTTCCGATCTCTACGGGGCCGAGTACGATCGCGTCGCCGTCCTCGAAGCTGGCGACAACAGCTTCGAGCCCGAGGCTGCCGCTGCCGACGATACCGCCGCCGGCGACTCCGACGCGGGCATCATGCTCCTCGATGCCGGCCGGGTCGCGAGGCCCCTGTCCCCCCGCGACGTCTCTCCCGAGATGCTCTACTTCTGCAGGTGGGAGAGCGGCCAGAACTACGACCAGGGCCTCAGCTGGGGCGATGGCTATCACGCCATGGGCTACTTCCAGTTCGACAACCGCTATGACCTCGGGCCCTTCCTCTATTCGGTCTACAGCTACAACCCCACCAAGTACTCGGCGCTCAAGGTCCTCGGCGACAAGTACGGGTGGAACGTGAACAGGGACACGAGGAAGGGCGGTGACTTCACCGAATTCGGCAAGGACCTTAACGCCGCCTGGCACGCTTGCTACAACGCCGACCCGACTGAGTTCTCCGGCCTCCAGAACGACTGGGCCTATACGCAGTACTATGACAGCAGCGACGGCATCCGCGGGAGCCTCGTCGAGCTGGGCATCAACATCGATGACCGCTCCGATTGCGTGAAGAGCCTCGTCTGGGGCATGGCCAACCTCTTTGGCAAGGGCGGCGGCAAGTACGAGATCCGCAATGGCAACTACTGGGGTGCCATCTGGTTCATCAAGAACTCTGGTATCAATAGTTCCATGGATGACGAGACCCTCGTTACGACGCTGTGCGACTACGTTATCAACAACGTGGCCAGGCGCTATCCCAGTCAGCCGCAGTATCACCAGGGCTGGCAGAACCGTTATCGCGATGAGAAGGCGCACTACCTCGCTGTTATTAAGGAGGCGGCTGCGAGCGACCGCAAGTCTCTTGACGCGCTGGCGGCTGCCAATCGCGATGCTATTGCTGATGGCGCATACGTCATCAGAGCGCTCTGTTCCAGCAGGGCCGTTCTGGACGTTGCCCGTGCCAGCACCGCGAATGGCGCCAATGTTCGCATTTGGGAAGCGGATAACTCAGACAGCCAGCGTTGGATTGTGTCGCACGACTCCGCCGGCTACATCACCTTCACCAATGTGAAATCGGGGAAGGTCCTCGAAGCCACTGGCAGCACGGCGGGCGAGGGCGTTAATGTTCAGCAATGGCAGGGGTCTGGCGCTTGGAACCAGAAGTGGATTGCCGTGCCTGACTCTCGCGGCGGCGTAACCCTGGTCTCCGCGCTGCGCTTGAATCGTGCGCTCGATGTCGCCGGCGGCGCGTCGGCGTCTGGCACGAACGTGCAGATTTGGACCACCAACGGCGGTGCTGCCCAGTCCTTCCAGTTCATGAACGCCCACCTTGGGGTGTTCTCGGACATTTTCGTCGATTCTCCCCACGCGAACGACGTGGCATGGCTGTACGAGACCGGGATTTCCACCGGCTTCGACAACGGCGACGGCACCTTCGCCTTCCAGCCCTACGCCTCGGTCGCCCGCTGCGACATGGCCGCGTTCCTGTACCGCGTCGCGGGGTCGCCCGCCTACGAGGCCCCCGCGTCCTCGCCCTTCTCCGACGTCACCCCGGACACCCCGCACTACCGCGAGATCTGCTGGCTCGCCGAGAGCGGCGTCTCCCGCGGCTTCGGCGACGGCACCTTCCGCCCCTACGCCACGGTGGTCAGGCAGGACATGGCCGCGTTCCTGCGCAGGCTGAGCTCCCGGGCGGGCCACGACGTCTCGTCCGTGGGCGGGAGCCCCTTCTCCGACGTCCGCGACGGCGACGAGGCAAACCACGCCTCCGACGTCTGCTGGCTCGCCGCCAACGGCGTGTCCGCCGGCTTCCCGGACGGCACCTTCGGCGGAATGCGCAACGTCGCCCGCTGCGACATGGCCGCGTTCCTGCGCAGGATGAGCGACAAGGGCCTCGTGTAGGCCCGACCGCGCCCAGCTGCTGCCCGGCGCTCCAGGCGGCGGCATCTCGCATAGACCCCCGTCACCGACCTTTATTGCCACCCTGGACGCGGCTTGCGCCCAGGGTGGTATCGTTACGACAAGCTATGCCTGTTAGTTGGCTTAAAACGCGATCGTTGGGGGGTCCCATGCGCTCTTTACGCCCAGCCGTGCTCAAGTCGCTCGCCGCTGCCTCCGTGGTGGCATGCGTCCTTGCTCTCGTCCTCGCCCCTGCGCCTGCCTCGGCGGATGTCAACGAGTCGCTCGACGCTCAGGTCGGCGCCAGCGGCGACGCCCCCGTGACGGGCGATCCACAGCCCATGGCCACGCGCGAGGCCCTCGACGCACTCGCCGATGCCAACCGTGCCACCATCGCCGACGGCACCTATGCCATCAAGGCGCTTTGCTCTGATGGTAGCGTTCTGGATGTCGAGGGTTCGAGCGCAAGCTCCGGCGCTAACGTCCGTATTAGCGATGCTACGTCGCTTGATAGCCAGTGCTGGACTGTTTCGCACGACGCGGCGGGTTACGTCACCCTCACCAATGTCGGGAGTGAAAAGGTCCTCGCTGTCACGTGGGGCACCGCCAACAAGGGCGATAACGTTGAGCAGCGCGATGCCACCGACACCCTGAACCAGAAGTGGATCGCGATCCCCGACTCCAACGGCGGCGTGAAGCTCGCCTCCGCGCTTCGCTCCGGCCGCGTCCTGTCCGTGGACGGCACCAACGTCCAAATCTGGAGCACCAGCGATGACGCCTCGCAGTCCTTCTCGTTCGAGCCTGCCAAGACGTGGCGCCAGACCCTCGATGACCTCGCGGACGCCAATCGCGCCACCATCGCGGACGGCACCTATGCCATCAGGCCGTTTTGCGCCAATAGGGGAGTCCTCGACGTAAGCGGCGGTAGCGCCGCGAATGGTGCCAACGTGCAGATTTGGGATTCCAACATGGGCGGCCAGCAGCACTGGACCGTCTCGCATGACGCGGCGGGCTACGTCACACTCACCAACGTCGGGTCGGGTAAGGTCCTCGCCACCGCAACGAGCGGCGGCGCGAAGGGTGACAACGTCCAGCAGTGGCAGGACAACGGAGCCTGGAACCAGAAGTGGGTCGCGGTACCCGCCTCTAACGGCGGCGTGACGCTCGTTTCCGCGGGGTTGATTTCCGATCCCAACCGAACACATTGAGCTGACGGCACGCTCCCGCAGTTAACCGAACGCCCCCGAGGTCC
>NZ_JBCLNF010000009.1:0-43841 GCF_039062465.1 Collinsella sp. 1033st1_E11_1033SCRN_220408 | reverse complement strand
ACCCCGACGTCGTACAGAACGTTTCCAGCCATAAAAAGCCTCCCATTTCTTGTGTCCAAGAAATGGGAGGCAGTTCATCGGCAGACGGGCGTTCTTCTTAACCTGTGAGCTATGTCGCGCGCGGGCACCTCAGATTGCACGAGCTGGCGGCACCGCTTGCAAGTCAGCGGCCATCCCGGCAACCCAACGCCGAAGCCCGGCGCGGGGTCGGCAGCGACCTACGCCGTCTCGGCAGCAAGCACGTCGCGAGCCTGGGCGAGCTGCGCGCGAACGGCATCGTGGCCAGTGCCGCCAAGCGTCGTGCGACGGCGCACGATGTTATCGATGTCGAGCGCCTCGTGAGCGCCGTCATCGAAGAGCTCGGAGTAGCTACGGAGCTCATCGGTGGTGAGTTGCTGCAGGGTCATACCCTCGCGAACGCAGTCGCCCACGATGCGACCGACGACGGCGTGAGCCTGGCGGAACGGCAGGCCCTTGCCGACAAGATAATCCGCAAGGTCCGTCGCGGCCATATAACCCTCGTGCGAGGCCTCGCGCATGCGGTCGGCCTTGAAGGTGCAGGTGGCAAGCATGCCCGTGCAGGCCATAAGCGAACCCAGGACGGTATCGGCCGCGTCAAAGAGCGGCTCCTTGTCCTCCTGGAGATCCTTATCGTAAGTAAGCGGCGTGCCCTTCACGGTGACGAGCAGGCTCATGAGGTCGCCCACGACGCGACCGGACTTGCCACGAACGAGCTCTGCGAAATCCGGATTCTTCTTCTGGGGCATGATCGAAGAGCCGGTAGAGTGGGCGTCGTCCATCTCCACGAAGCCAAACTCCGCCGAGCTCCACCAGACGAGCTCCTCGCAGAGGCGAGAGAGGTGAATCTGGCAGACGCTGCAGGCATAGATGAGGTCGAGCAGATAGTCGCGGTCGCTGACAGCGTCCATCGAGTTGGCGACCGGCTCGTCAAAGCCGAGCTCGGAAGCCGTCATCGCGCGATCAAGCGGATAGGTGGTGCCGGCGAGCGCGGCGGCACCCAATGGACACTTGTTGGCAGCGGCGCGAGCATCGGCGACGCGCTTGTGGTCGCGGGAGAACATCCAGAAGTAGGCAAGCAGGTGGTGCGAGAGGAGCACCGGCTGAGCCGGCTGCATGTGCGTGTAGCCAGGCATCACGACGCCAAACTGCTCCTCAGCGCGGTCGAGCAGCACCTGCTGGATCCCCTCAAGCGAAGCAAGCAGCTCGTCGGCCAGGTCGCGAGCGATCATGTGCGTGTCGACGGCGGTCTGGTCATTGCGAGAGCGGCCGGTGTGAAGACGACCACCGGCAGGGCCGATACGCTCGGTGAGCACGCGCTCGATGGCCATGTGGATGTCCTCGTCGCGGTCAACGTCGAACGTAAACTCGCCACGCTCAATCTCGCCGGCAATCTCGTCAAGGCCGGCACGAATTGCCTCCGCGTCCTCCGCCGAGATCACGCCCTGGTGCGCGAGCATGGCGGCATGGGCCTTGGAGCCGCGGATGTCCTGCTTCCACATGCGCTTGTCGAACGGCAGCGACGCTCCGAACCTCTCGAGCTCACCCGTCGGCGCGCCGGAGAAGCGCCCACCCCACAGGGGCTTCGGCTCAGCAGCCGTCTGCGTCGCCTTGCTCTCGTTGTTCTCGTCCATCACGTATCCCCTCTACGTAAGAGGCGGCCCGACCGCACCCGTTTGCGCGATCGGGCCGCCCGTCAATCTCTTAGGGCTCTATGGTAATCGAGCGGGCTACGATTCGTCCGCTTCCGTTTCGTTCTGTGACGCATCAGACATCTTGGGAGCGTCTGCCGCGCCAGCACCCTCCTCGAATCCGTCGGCACCCTCCGCGTCAGCCTCGAGACCATCGACGGGAGCGGGCTCATTCGCATCGGCGGCGGCAGCGCGCTCCGCAGCACGGGCCTTGGCGGCCTCGATGCGGTCAAGCTGCATGCGGCTCAGCGGAAGGACGCCGGAGTCGTCGGCGGCATTGGCGCCGAGCCCGCAGGAAGTCTCTTCGACACGATCTTGCTCGCCCTCCTCCACGTAGGGAGCCACGACGTTCGTGGTGGGGTCAACGGGATTCTCGAGGCGGAACTCGGCCACGTTCTCCGCGGCGCCGCCCATCTCCGCCGCAGCCGCACGGGCAGCGCGGAAGTTCTCCTTGGCCACGCTGATCATGAGCTTGATGCGGTTGAGCTGGTTGACCTCGGACGCGCCGGGGTCATAGTCGACGGCGACGATGTTGCTCTCGGGGTGCATCTCGCGCAGGCGCTTGATGACGGACTTGCCCACGACGTGGTTGGGCAGGCATGCGAACGGCGAGCAGCACACGATGTTGGGCGTGCCGCACTCGATGAGGTCGCACATTTCGGCCGTGAGGAGCCAGCCCTCGCCCATCGTGTTGCACAGCGACAGCACCTGCTTCGCCTTGGCGGCGAGCTCGTAGATGTCCGGATACGGCTCGAAGCGGGTCGACTTCTCGAGCATGCGGTTGATGGGCTCGCGCATCGACTCGATGAGCTTGATGCCGGCCTGGTGCGTGAGGCGCTTGCTGAGCTTGGTGCCCAGCTCGCCCTTCATGTTCTTCGGGCTCGTCATGCCGAAGAGGAAGAAGTCGACGAGGCCGGGCACGACCGCCTCGCACCCCTCTTGCTCGATGACCTTGACGACCTGGTTATTCGCCGTCGGGTGGAACTTGACGAGGATCTCACCCACGACGCCCACGCGCGGCTTGGAGCGATCGGCCACGACGGGCAGCGTCTCGAACGCGTCAACCGTGTCCTGGCACAGCTTCAGGAACGAATGCTGGCCGCAGCTGGTCACCTCATCCTTGGCGCGAGCCATGAACTGGTCATACAGCGCGTCGGCAGAGCCGGGCTCGGCCTCGTAGGGACGCACGCGATAGAGCACCTGCATGAGCAGGTCGCCATAGAGCAGGGCATAGACAGCATGGACGATGATCTCGGGCTTGAAGACGTTGAAGCCGGGGTTGTCCTCGTCAAGGCCCTTTGCCGCGGTGAGCGAGACTACGGGGACCTCAGGGTGGCCGGCGTCGCGCAGGGCCTTGCGGATGAGGGCGATGTAGTTCGTGGCACGACAGCCACCGCCAGTCTGAGAGATCATGACGGCCGTGCGCGAGAGGTCATACTTGCCGCTCTCGATGGCCTCCATGATCTGGCCCGTGACCAGGATGGACGGGTAGCAGATGTCATTGTTGACGTACTTGAGGCCCGCCTCGACCGCACCGTGGTCGACGGAAGGCAGCAGCACGGCGTTGTAACCGTTCTTCTTGAGTAGCTGCTCGACGAGCTCGAAGTGGATGGGCGACATCTGCGGGCACAGCAGCGTGTAGCCGCTGTCCTGCATCTCCTTGGTGTAGCGCACCTTGTGAACGGCAGCGCTCTTTGCCTCGCGCCACACGGGCAGCGCAGCCTTGCCATCCTCGCGAACCCCCAGCGGCTTGGCACGCTCGAGCGAGCCGTTCGCGCGGCGGACGTCCACAGGGCCGGCGGCCACGAGCTCGCCCGCGGCAGCTTCGCGCTCGAGCTCCTCACGCTGCTCGATGAGGGCCGCCATCAGCGAACGGATACGGATGCGCACCGCGCCGAGGTTCGAGACCTCGTCGATCTTGAGGGTGGTGTAGATCTTGCCGGACGCCTCGAGGATCTCCTGGACCTGGTCGGTCGTGAGGGCGTCGAGACCACAGCCGAAGCTGTTGAGCTGGATGAGGTCGAGGTCGTTTCTGCTGGCGACGAAGCGCGCGGCGCGGTAGAGGCGGCTGTGGTACATCCACTGGTCGACGACGCGGATCGGGCGCTCGGGACGCATCTTGTGAGCGACGGAGTCCTCGGTGAGCACCGCGAAGCCGAAGCTGTTCACGAGCTCGGGAATGGCGTGGTTGATCTCGGGGTCGTTGTGGTAGGGACGGCCCGCGAGCACGATGCCGTGGACGTCGTGGGCCTCCATCCACTCGAGGGTCTCGTCGCCCTTACGGTGCATGGTCTCCTTGAACTCGAGGTCAGCCTCCCAGGCAACGTTCACGGCGCGGTCAACCTCGGCACGGGTGATGTGCTCGCCACGGAAGCGGCCGCGGCCGTTGGCTGCGTCCTTCTCGCGCTGGACGGAGATCAGCTCGTAGAGGCGGCGCTTGAGCTCCTTCTTGTCGTCATACGGGATGAACGAGTCGAGGAACTCGACCTGGGGCGCGGCGAGCTCGTCGACGTTCAGGCCGAGCGCCTGCGGGTAGCTCATGACGATCGGGCAGTTGTAGTGATTGCCCGCCGTCTCGTCCTCCTTGCGCTCCCAACGGATGCAGGGCATCCAGATGAAGTCCGGGTCCTTCTCGAGCAGGTTCATGATGTGTCCGTGGCTAAGCTTCGCCGGATAGCAGACGGACTCGGACGGCATCGACTCGATGCCCGCCTCGTAGGTCTTCTTGTTCGACTGGTCAGACAGCACGACCGAGAAACCCAGCTCCGTGAAGAACGCGTGCCAGAAGGGGTAGTTCTCGTACATGTTGAGGGCGCGGGGGATACCCACAGTGCCATGCGGTGCGGTCTTGGGGTCAAGTACCGGACGATCGAACAACAGCTTGTTCTTGAAGGCGAAGAGGTTGGGGGCGAGCGCCTTGGCACGCTTGCCGCCAGAACCCTTCTCGCAGCGATTGCCCGTGATGAACTTGCGGCCGTTGCCGAAGTTGTTGATCGTGAGCAGGCAGTTGTTGGAGCAACGGCCACAGTGGGCCTTGGTCTGCTTCACCTGGAGGTTGTCGATCTGCTCGCGGCTGAGCAGGGTCGAGGTGCCGTCCTTGCCGGCACGGTCACGGGCGAGCAGGGCGGCGCCATAGCAGCCCATGCAGCCGGCGATATCCGGGCGAATCGCCTCGCGATCGGTAAGCTTCTCGAACGCGCGCAGCGTCGCGTCGCTCATGAAGGTGCCGCCCTGGACGACGACATACTTGCCGATCTCCTCCGGATCGCGCATCTTGATGACCTTGAACAGCGCGTTCTTGATGACCGAGTAGGACAGGCCCGCCGCGATGTCGCCAACGGTCGCACCCTCCTTCTGGGCCTGCTTCACGCGCGAGTTCATGAAGACGGTGCAGCGGCTGCCAAGGTCAACGGGCTTCTCGGCACCCATGGCGGCGTGCGCGAAGTCCTGGACGGAGAGGCCCATCGAATCCGCGAAGCTCTCGATGAAGCTGCCGCAGCCCGAGGAGCACGCCTCGTTGAGCATGATGTGCTCGATGATGCCGTTGTGCACGCGCAGGCACTTCATGTCCTGACCGCCGATATCGAGGATGAACTCGACATCGGGGACGAAGGCCTTGGCGCCGCGAAGGTGAGCGACAGTCTCGATCTCGCCGGAGTCGGCGCCGAGGGCCTCGATGAGCAGGGCCTCGCCGTAGCCCGTCGTGGTGACGTGACCGACGGTGCAGCCCTCGGGGAGCTTGTCGTAGATGTCATCCATGATGACGCGGGCGGTGCCCAGGACGTCACCACGGTTGTTGCCGTACCAGGTGTAGAGCAGTTCGCCGTCCTCGCCCACGACGGCGGCCTTCATCGTGGTTGAGCCGGCATCGATGCCGATAAACACGCGGCCCCGATACGTAGCGAGGTCGCCCTTGGGGACCACCTGCGCATCGTGGCGGGCGTGGAACTCGGCGAGTTCCTCGTCGTTAGCGAACAACGGGTCGAGACGCTGGACCTCACTGCCCTGCATGTCGCCAAGGTTCTCGAGGGCGTCGATGACCTCAGCGAAGGTCACGCGCTTGTCGGACTCGCCAGCAAGGGCGGCGCCGGTGGCCACGAACAGATGGGCGTTGGTCGGAACGATGCGGTGCTCCTCGTCGAGCGAGAGCGTCTCGTAGAAGCGATGGCGCAGCTCGGAGAGGTACTGGAGCGGGCCACCGAGGAAGGCGACGTGGCCGCGAATGGGATGGCCGCATGCGAGGCCGGAGACCGTCTGGTTGGCAACTGCCTGGAAGATCGAGGCGGCGACGTCCGCGGGAGCCGCGCCCTCGTTGAGCAGCGGCTGGACATCGGACTTCGCGAAGACGCCGCAGCGGCTGGCGATCGGATAGATATGGGTCGCCTGCTTCGCGAGCTCGTTGAGCCCGCCGGCGTCGGTGTGCAGCAGGCTCGCCATCTGGTCGATGAACGCGCCCGTGCCACCCGCGCAGGTGCCGTTCATGCGCTGCTCGATACCGTTATCGAAGTAGATGATCTTGGCGTCCTCGCCACCGAGCTCGATGGCGACGTCAGTCTCCGGAATGAGGGTCTCGACGGCGCGCTTGCTCGCAATGACCTCCTGGACAAACTCGAGGTCAAGCCACTTGGCGAGCAGGAGACCGCCGGAACCGGTGATGGAGACACGCATGGAGGCGTTGCCGAGCACGGCGCGAGCCTTCTCGAAGAGCTCCTTTGCCGTGGCGCGGATGTCGGTGTGGTGGCGCTGGTAGTTTGCGTAGACGATGCGGTCCGCGTCGTTGATGACGGCGAGCTTGACCGTGGTGGAGCCCACGTCGATGCCTAGGCGCAGGTTGGCGCGCGAGAAGTCCGTGGTGTTGGCGGGGCGCAGCTCGGCCCCGTTCTCAACCAGCTCGATGCCGCGGGCCAGCTTGGCCTGCGCCGCATTGGATGCTGCGGGATTGTTAGTCATGGATGGGCTCCTTTTCCTCCGCGAAAGCGCCCCCGCGCTCCGCATTGTTCTTGAGTTGCATGAGGGCCAGCGCATAGGCCGGCACGTTGAAGTCAATGGACTTGCCATAGAGGTCGCCCGGGCGGACAAACATGAGCGAGGTCATGATCAGCGCCATCGTGTGGACGTCCTCTCGCATGCCACCCGTAAGCCAGCGCGTAAGGACGCCGGCCTCGGCAGACACCGCAAAAGCGAGGTAGTAGTCGAAAAACGGGCCGAGGGCTCGGGAGTCGATGCCGTCGAGGGCACGAGAGACGACCGCCTCGCGGCAGACGTCCTTGATCTTCTCGACGAAGGCGGGGTCGCCGCCCTTGCCCAGAAGCGCCGTGAGATGCGGGGCGTTGTCGCGGAAGTAGCTCAGGAGCTCGACGGTTCCGGGGGCGGCCTCGAGCGATGCGAGGGCGGCGGTGAGCTCATCGAGGTGCGACGACGAGATGTTCTCGACGAGGTCCCTTATGTCATCAAGGGCCTCGCGCTCGACGGCGTCGACAAGATCCGGGATGTCGCGGAAGTGCGAGTAGAACGTGCGGCGCGTGAGACCCGCGCGTTCGGTGACGGCGGTGACCGTCACGCGCGACAGGTCGCCCGTGGCTTGAATCTCCGCGGCGAGGGCGTCGCGAAGCTGGGAGCGAGAGCGAATGCAGCGCCTATCGGCTCTGGCGCGACGACGCGCGGCAGCAGCCTGAGTGAGAAGGTCTTGCACGCAACCTCCAGAGGTCTTGGCGTTGGCGGCGTCATCGAGCCGTCAGGTTCCTTTTATTACACAGCGTGCGCAGTATTTCACAATGTGAGCAATATCTTGCAACCGTTTACCGACCCGCACGGTTAGGACACAATCACTGCAAGTCATACGGCGGTTTCGTCAGATATGGTCGCTGTCGGCTCTCCTCAGCTAGCATGAATGCTGACAACGGGGAGGGCAGTACATGGCGCAGGGCAGTTCCACAAACGGATACGAGTACGGCACGACACCGTTCGAGAACCGAGGCGCGAGAGCCGTATCCGGCGCGCCGATTCCCTCCCCTGCGCAGCAAGCGCCCTACCTCCCGCATAAGACCTCCGCAAGAGCGGCAAAGCGCGCGGCGAAGCCCGCTCGTCGGCCCGCGCGAAGGCACCACCGCCCGCGTCATCCGCTCGTCTCGGCATTGCTCTGGCTTGCTATGCTTGGCGTTTGCGCGCTCATGGCGCTAAGGTTCCTGCCTACGGACCTCGCGAACGGCCGGATTGTCCCCGAAGTGGTCTCGTTCGTCCCACTTGCCCTCATTCCAACCATCATCTGCCTCGCGATCGCCCTCTTGTCGAGGAGGCGCCTCCTCCTTATCATCTGCGTCCTCGCGCTCGCCATAAACGGCTGGTGGCACGCCGGATACTTCGCAGGCCGCGCGCGGGTCTCCCCCGCCGCCGAATACGCCGTGTCCTCAAGCGCCACCACGGACGACTCATATGCGCGCGTCATGACGGTCAACACACTGAACGGAGCCGCGAGCGCCAAGCAGATCGTCGAGGTCTGCCGCGCCGAGCACGTCGAGGTCCTCTGCCTGCAGGAACTCACGGACGGCATGGTGGCAGACCTCACGGCGGCGGGAATCGACAAGGTCCTTCCCTATCATGTGGTCTCCGAGGGTGCATCCGCCATCAGCAACGGCGGCCGCAACGGCATCTGGACGGCGGTGCCACAGGACAACGTCTCGCGCAACCTCCTGCCCATCGAGACGAGCTCCATGCCCGCCGCGGACATCGTCATTGGCCCGGCCACCGTTCGCATCGTGAGCGTCCACCCAAACTCGCCCGTCCGCGGGGCGGAGGACCTTTGGGACAAGGGGCTTTCCGTAATCGGGTCGCTTTCCGACTATGGGCACGCCTATCTCATCATGGGTGACTTCAACTCAACCTGGGACCACGCACGCTTCCGCACGCTTCTAGGCACGCGGTTCGCCGACGCCAGCCAGGCGTCCGGCGAGGGATTCCACATGACCTACCCCTCGAACAAGATCGTGCCGTCGCTCATCGAGATCGACCACATCGTCTATGCGAGGGATTCCGGCATCACGGTGAGCTCGCTCAAGACCGTCGAGATCGCCGGCACGGACCACAAGGCCCTGATCGGCACCCTCGAGGCGAACTAAGATTAGGCCTCTTGCTTCGCGACAGCAGCTCAAAATGGGCAGATTGTACTCAGCGGGAGCCAGCCCGGCTATTCGTCTTCTTCGTCGCCCTGGCATTCCCTAAGCATCAAAATCGTGGCGCGCGCCAGATCGAGCCGAAACTGTAAGTCGGCGATATAAGACTTAAGCAGGTCAGGAGAGTCGGGCATGGTGGCTACGTCGTCATCCGCCGAGCAGCTCCAGAGCTTCCTCCCAAGCCTTCCGTCAAATGGCCGATAAACCATGGCGGCTATTACGACCATACCCGAATGGAGCCATGACCCATCAACTGTTCTCATCGTTCTCCCAACGCCCTTCACCATAGCGCCGTCAGACTTTCCAACGCCGGGAAGAGAGATGGCCTTGCTTTTAATAGCGGATTAACCATGAGCTATGCTAGCTGCGTGTTTGAATTTAGAAACCATCTATATGTGTGTTGCGTAGCAAAACATACAGATGCGTCGAAATCGGACACTATTTTTTGTGTCCGTAACAACACGGCGCCATGTCCGCAATGCCGACGTCACCGTGTCTGCAATGACAGCGTCGCTGCATCCGCAATGCCGGCACCGCCGCGTTCGCAACGACACGGCGCACCCGCCAAGCAATTCCTCATTGCCAGTTGATGAAAAACCATTAATTCCTACTGGATTGGTTGGTTTATTGGTGGCATACTTGCCCCCAACGAAGCTGAGGTCCCGCGCGACGCGCGCTCAACCCCTGCTTCGGCAAAGAGGAGAACCCGCTCCTCTCGCCTATGGACGGCAAAACCCGTCCGCCAGTCTGGTCGGAGCCGCGCTCCGTCCGCAGCCACAAGGAGGCTCTCATGCACGTCGCAACCCATGTCGAGGCACTCATCGGCTCCACCCCTCTCGTTGACCTCTCCTCGCTCCTCCCCGCCGACGCCCAGGCCAAGGGCACCCGCGTCCTCGGCAAGTACGAGGCGACCAACCCCGGCGGCTCCGTGAAGGACCGCGTCGCCCGTTACATGCTTGACGCAGCCGAGGCATCCGGCGAGCTCAAGGCAGGCGGCACCGTCATCGAACCCACAAGCGGCAACACCGGCGTAGGCCTGGCAATGCTCGCGGCCGCCCGCGGCTACAAGATGATCCTCACCATGCCTGAGACCATGTCCATCGAGCGCCGCAAGCTGGCAGCCTCCTACGGCGCGGAGATTGTCCTCACCCCCGGCGCCGAGGGCATGAAGGGCGCCATCGCCAAGGCTGATGAGCTGCACGCCTCCACGCCCAACAGCATCGTCGCCGGCCAGTTCACCAACCCCGCCAACCCGCGCGCCCACTACGAGACCACCGGTCCCGAGATTTGGGCCGACACCGAGGGCTCCGTCGACGCCATCGTCGCCGGCGTTGGCACGGGCGGCACCATCTCCGGCACCTCCAAGTTCCTGAAGGAGCACAAGCCGGGCGTCTACGCCGTCGCCGTCGAGCCGGCGGAGAGCCCCGTGCTGTCAGGCGGAAAGCCCGGCGGCCACAAGATCCAGGGCATCGGTGCCGGCTTCGAGCCTGAGAACTTCAAGCGCGAGATCGTCGACGAGATCCTGCCCGTCGCCTCGACTGACGCAATCGCCGAGCGAGCCGAGCTCGCCGCCAAGGTGGGCGTCCTCGTGGGCATCTCCTCCGGCGCCGCCGCCTTCGCCGCGCTCTCCGTCGCCCAGCGCCCCGAGTTCGCCGGCAAGACCGTCGTCGCCATCCTTCCCGACACCGGCGAGCGCTACCTCTCCATAGACCTGTAGCTTCAAGCGCCTCGACGCGCTCGAGCCCCAATTCATGCGACTCCCTTCCAACGCTCCGCTCAGCACCTTGCTCGAGCGGGGCGTTTTCTGTGTATACGGCCGGTGAGCCGCACGTTTACGCCCATATGGGTTAACCTCGGCAGGAGATGTGAGGGGCAAGCAGCTCCCTTACGGGCGAATGGTGACCCGATTGAAAGGTGATGCGCATGGCAGACACGCATGAGTTCTTCGCAACTTGTCCCAAGGGTTTCGAGCGCCTGCTCGCAGGCGAGCTCGCGAGTCTGGGAGCCACGGGCGTCCGCGCCCTCCACGGCCAGGTGGCCTTCTCCGGCTCCCTCGCCGAAGCCTACCGCGTCTGTCTCTGGAGCCGCATCGCCTCGCGCGTCGTCCTTGTCCTCTCCCACGGTGCCGCGACCGACGCAGACGAGCTCTATGACGCAGCCTCCTCAATCGACTGGGAGAGCCACCTTTCCCTCTCCTCTACCTTTGCCGTCGATGCCCACGGCGTGAACGACCAGCTCAGGAACACCCAGTTCGTCGCCCTCCGCGTCAAGGACGCGGTTTGCGACAGGATGCAGGCTCGCTTCGGCGGCCGCCCGAGCGTCGAGGTCCGCCACCCTGACGTCACGATCATCGCACGCGTCCGCGGCGAGCGCGTGACCCTCGGCATCGACCTCTCCGGCGAGCCGCTCTTCCACCGTGGCTTCGGCAGGCGCTCTGCGGACGACGGCCTCGGCGGCCTCCGCGCAGACTACGCGGCCGCGATGCTCGCCGCCGGCTCCTGGCACCGCTGCCTGCGCCACGACGCCCCCACCCTGGCCACCGCATACGCCGGTTCGGGCACCATCCTCGTCGAAGCAGCCGGCGCCGCACTCGACCGCGCCCCTGGCCTGCTTCGCTCCCGCTGGGGCTTCGACCGCTGGCTGGGCCATGACACCGCAGCCTGGGAGACCCTCCTCGACGAAGCGGACGAGCGTGCCGAGAAGGGCGGCGAGCGTGCCGGTTCCCTTCGTCTCATCTCGCTTGACGATCGTCCCGGTGCCGCCTCCGCCGCCCGCACGGCCCTGCGCTCGGCGGGCCTCGACGTCTCTCTCGATACGCTGACCTCGCGCGATACCCTCGCGAACTATCTCGCGGACTCCGACGCCTCCTCCACACTCGGAGTTTGCGATCTCTCTTGGCTCCGCACCGCAGAGCTCGCGCGCGAGGTCTCCGCCCTCGGCTGCGTCACCGCCCTTGCGGACTCCCTGCCCACGGGCTCGCCGCTCGCCGCGTTCGTGCTGGGCGACAGCCTCGACGCCGCCCTCGGCATGGCGCCGGCAGACAGCGTCTCAACGTTGCTCGGCCGCGATGAGGCCACGATCCGCCTCTACGCCGAGACGGAAGACGCCCGCGCCACCGGCGGCGACAACGGGGCGCCCGCAGCACCCGCGCCGCGCGCCACCGTCACCCTCAAGGACGGGACGACCATCCCCGTGCTCGTCTCCGCGTCAGATCAGTTCGCGGCTCGTCTCCAGAAGGTCGCGAAGCTCCGCGCCAAGTGGTCGAAGCGCGAAGACGTGAGCTGCTACCGCGTCTACGACGCAGACCTCCCCGACTACGCCGTCGCCATCGACCTCTACCAGGCGAGCGAGGCCTCGCGCGGCCGCGACAAGGGAGGGCGCTGGCTTGTCGTCCAGGAGTACGCCGCACCCAAGGGCATCGACCTCGAGCTCGCGCATCGCCGCCTACTCGACGTCCTCGCCATCGCGCCGCGCGTCCTTGGCGTCGATCCCAACGACGTCACCCTACGCGTGCGCAAGCGCGCCAAGGGCGGCTCCCAGTACGCGAGCGAGCAGGAGGAAGGCACTGACACCCGTCCCGGTCGCCGCTCGCGCCTCGCGCTTGCCCCCGGCTCCCACCTCGTAGACGAGGGAGGCCTCATCTTCGAGGTCAACCTCGCCGAGCGCCTCGACACAGGCCTCTTCCTCGATCATCGCGACGTGCGCGCCCAGGTGCGCGAGCTCGCCAAGGGCACCAAGGGCTCGAAGCGCTTCCTCAACCTGTTCGCCTACACCGGCACTGCCACCTGCTACGCCGCGGACGGCGGGGCAAAGCACACGACGACGGTTGACCTCTCTCGCACCTACCTCGACTGGGCCGAGCGCAACATGGAGCGAAACGGCTTCACCGGAGACGAGCACGAGTACGTCCAGGCCGACGTCGTCCGCTGGATCAGCGAGCAGCGTCGTACGCGCAACCGCTGGGACCTTGTCTTCTGCGATCCCCCAACCTTCTCGAACTCCAAGCGCATGGGCCGCGACTCCTTCGATGTGCAGCGAGACCACGCCGAGCTCCTCATCGGCGTCTCTCGCCTGCTCACCGCGGACGGCGTCTGCCTGTTCTCCTGCAACCTACGCGGGTTCACCCCCGACACCGAGAAGCTCGAGAGGTACGGCGTCGAAATCGAGGACGTCACGGAGGGCACCATTCCGGAGGACTTCAGCCGCAACGCGAAGATCCACCACGTCTACCTCGTGAAGAGGACCCCGCGCCCCGAGGGCGCCAGCGATCTGCCGGAGGAGACGCACCGCGAACAGACCAGCTTCCGCCACGAGCAGAACGGTCCTCGTCGCGATTCGAGCGACCGCCGCTACCCACAAGGTGACCGTCGTAGCTCGGGCGACAACCGCCGCATGCATGACGACCGCCGTAGCCCGGACGACCACCGCCGCACGCGTGACGATCGCCATTCACGAGACGATCGCCATTCACGAGACGACCGCGGCCCGCGGGGAGACCGCTATTCGCGCGACGACCGTGGCCCGCGGGGAGACCGCTATTCGCGAGACGACCGCGGCCCGCGCGGCAACCGCTTCTCGCGCGACGACCGCCGCGGCATGGATGGCCCGCGCCGCTACTCCGACGGTCCCCGCCGCTCGTCATCGCCCTCGGACCGCCGCGGTCCGGGCCGCGGAAGGTACTAAAGACCGCGCGAGCGGCACCGACCGCCGTCCTCCGCACATAAAGACCGCATAAAGTGGTACCTTAAGCTGCTTGACTTCAGCGTCCGCGCCGAGGTCAGGCAGTTTTTGTTGCGTCGTCCAGTTTGCGACCCCGTGGGCCACAAACAAGACGAAGTGGCCTGGACACGTATTGGAGCGGCCGGGGCGGAAAGCCCCCGTCACAAGGAGAGCAAGGAACATGGGTGTTTCTCGCGCAGCCGAACCCTCGACAAAGAAGAGGTCGTCGGCAAAGTCCGCTGGCATCCCGCTATCAGCGGCGATGATTCTCGTTACGCTTGGCGTCGTCTACGGCGACATCGGAACGAGCCCGATGTACACGCTCAAGGCGATCATGAGCGGCAACGGCGGCCTCACCACGATGAGCCAGGACGTCGTCATCGGCGCGCTGTCCCTCGTCATCTGGACGATGACCCTCATCACCACCGTCAAGTACGTGCTCGTCGCCATGAAGGCGGACAACCACAACGAGGGTGGCATCTTCGCCCTCTACAGCCTGGTGAAGCGCTGCGCCAAGTGGCTCATCATCCCCGCCATGGTTGGCGGCGCCGCGCTGCTCGCGGACGGCATCCTCACCCCCGCGGTGACGGTCACCACGGCCATCGAGGGTCTCCGCACGATCCCGTTCTTCCACGGCATCATCGGCGACAACCAGAACGTCGTCGTCTTTATCACCATCGCCATCCTCTGCGTGCTGTTCGCCATGCAGCGCGCCGGCACCTCCATGATCGGCAAGGCCTTCGGCCCGATCATGACCATCTGGTTCCTCTACCTCGGCATCGTCGGCCTCGTGAACGTCGGTGCGGACCTCAACGTCTTCCGTGCGCTCAACCCGCTGCGCGGCATCACGTTCCTGTTTGATGGCAACCTCAACAAGGCCGGCCTCATGGTCCTCGGCAACGTCTTCCTCTGCACGACCGGCGCCGAGGCCCTCTACTCCGACATGGGCCATGTCGGCAAGGCCAACATCTACGCCTCCTGGCCCTTCGTCAAGGCATGCCTCATTCTCAACTACCTCGGCCAGGGCGCCTGGATCCTTGCCAACAAAACCAACGCCGAGCTCGCCGCCCTGCACGAGCTCAACCCGTTCTTCCAGATGCTCCCGGAGAACCTCCGCGTCTTCGCCGTCGTCCTCTCGACCTTCGCTGCCATCATCGCGTCGCAGGCCCTGATCACCGGCTCCTACTCGATCATCTCCGAGGCTATTCGCCTCAACCTGATGCCGCACATGCGCATCGCCTACCCGAGCGAGACCAAGGGCCAGATCTACATCCCGCTGGTCAACAACATCATGTGGGTCTCCTGCATCGGCGTCGTGCTGTACTTCCGCAGCTCCTCCCACATGGAGGCCGCCTACGGCCTGGCCATCACCGTCACGATGCTGATGACCACGATGCTGTTGTTCACGTACCTCATGCGCGTCCGCAAGCGCAAGGTCGCCGCTTGGCCGTTCCTCCTCTTCTTCATGGCCATCGAGCTGGCGTTCTTCTTCTCGAGCCTCACGAAGTTCCTACATGGCGGCTACGTCACCGTCGTCATCGCCGCCCTCATCTTCGTCGTCATGTACATCTGGCGCCGCGGCACCGCCATCGAGCGCACGCAGAGCGTCTATCTACCCACCAAGCAGTACATCGACCAGCTCGCCGAGCTCCGCCAGGACAATGAGATCCCGTACCTCGCCGACAACCTCGTCTTCCTCACGAACGACTCCTCGCCCGACAGGCTCGACCGCGACATCCTCTACTCGATCCTGGATAAGCGTCCGAAGCGCGCCCGCGCGTACTTCTTCCTGAACATCCAGGTCACCGACGAGCCGTACACCCACGAGTTCTCGGTCAACACCTTTGGCACCGACTTCATCTTCAAGGTGCAGATCCGCCTTGGCTTCCGCGTGAACCAGCGCGTCAACGAGTACCTCTACCAGATCGTCGAGAAGCTCGTTCAGGACAACATGATCGCGCCGCAGCATCACAAGTACTCGATCTATAAGAAGAAGAGCTCGGTCGGCGACTTCCGCTTCTGCCTCGTGCGCAAGGTGCCGTCCAGCTCCGCCGACATCTCCGCGTTCGACCGCAACATCATCAACGCGAAGTACATCATCCGTCGCGTCTGTGGCTCGCCCGCGCACTGGTATGGCCTCGAGAACTCCTCCGTCATCTTTGAGTACGTGCCGCTGTTCGCCCGCACAAAGCGCCAGCACACCCTCGACTACGTCGAGCTCCCCGACGCCCTCAGGCGCGCCGGCCTTGCCTATGACAAGAACAACGACGAGTACGTCGCCCTCCGCACGGGCCGCAAGGTCCAGCTTGATGACGCCGAGAAGTACTTCGATGAAGAGGAAGACGTCGACCTCTTTGACGCCGCCGTCCGCAAGGCCCACGATGATGAGGCCCGCTACGTCGAGGACAGCATCATTGGTGGCGACACCGCGGTCTTCCGCCCTGTCTCCGCCGATGACGAAGAGGACGAGGACTAGCGTCTCCGTCTAACCCGCCTCAAGCAAAGCGGCGGCATCCCGAGCGAGGGGTGCCGCCGCTTATCGTTGTATGTGGGAATCTCTACTCCCCGCGCTCCTCGATAGGCACATAGTCCTTGCGGCCAACGACGGAGTTGTACGCCGGGCGGATGATGCGGCCGCAGCCGTAGAGCTCCTCCATGCGATGAGCTGTCCAGCCGGCAAGACGCGCCATGGCGAAGATGGGCGTGTAGAGATCAGCCGGCACGCCCAGCATCGAGTAGACAAAGCCCGTGTACAGGTCGATGTTGGCGCAGATGGGCTTGTTCGTCCCACGCACGCCATGGATGACCTCGGGAGTCAGACGCTCGATGCCCTCGATGAGGGCGAGCTTGTCCTCGCAGCCCTTTGTGGCAGCCAGATTGCGCGCATAGCGCTTCACGAGGCGAGCACGCGGATCGCTCTTGGTATAGACCGCGTGACCCATGCCATAGATGAGCCCCGTCTGATCGAACGCCTGCTTCGTCGCGAGCTTCTCGAGATAGCTCGCAAGCTCATCGTCATCATCCCAGCGCTCGACGTGGGCGGCCACGTCCTCGATCATGGCACCCACCTTGGAGTTGGCGCCACCGTGCTTGGGACCCTTGAGCGAGCCCATGGCAGCGGCGTAGGACGAGTAGGCATCCGTGCCCGAGCTCGAGAGTACGCGACAGGTGAACGTCGAGTTGTTGCCGCCGCCGTGCTCCGCATGGAGCATGAGCATGACGTCGAGCATCATGGCTTCCTCGCGCGTGAAGCCATCGGCGCCACGCAGAACGTCCAGGACCGTCTCCGCCATGGAATAACCCTCGCGGACGGGGGGAATGAGCAGCTTCTCGCCGGCGTGAGCGGAAACGGAAGCCTCGTGGGCGATAGCCGCGATGCGCGGCAGGCGTGCAAGAAGCGACAGGGCCACATCGACCTCATGCTGGTGCCCCGTGTCGTCAGGACACTCGTCGAAGGCGTAGAGCAGCAGCGTCGAACGCGCGAGCACGTTCATGACGGAGCTCGACTCCGTCGTGCGCGGGAACAGGCTCAGATAGCCGGTGGGCAGCTCGCGACGGGAATCGATGCGAGCGTTGAAGTCCGCAAGCTCGCCCGCGCTAGGCAGGCGACCGGAGATGAGCAGGTACGCTATCTCCTCGTAGCCGAAGCGACCGGCACCATGCGTCTGCGAGACGAGGTCTTCGAGGTGGTAGCCGCGGATGATGAGGTCGCCCTCGTCAGGAACGACCTTGCCATCGACCTTGTTGTAGCCGTGAACGTCCGAGATGGTCGTGAGACCCACGAGCACACCCGAGCCGTCGGCGTTGCGCAGGCCGCGCTTGACGTCGTACTCGCGGAACATCTCCTCCGGCAGCTTGTCGACCTTGGCATAGCCCTCGTAGAGACCCTCGCTCTCCACGGGGCGGCCGAGCGAAGCCTCGTCCGAAGGCATGGGAGTGACATCCGTGGCGCTCAGGAGCGCCGAGGTGTCGTTCGTCGACAGGACGCGACGCGCGACTCGCTCGCGAGCGCTGCGGGGCGTTAGATGCGATGAAAAAATCGCCATGACACTTCCTTACAGGCGATACATGAACTTGAAGACGTCCTCGCGCTGAATCGTGATCTGCACGCCAAGCTGCTTGGCAAGCTCATCGAGACCGACATGGATTTCCGCGAAGTCGGCATCACCTAGGTCGACGAGGGTCGTCATCGTAAACAGACCCTGGAGGATCGTCTGGGAGATGTCGAGGATGTTGACATTACGCTCTGCGAGCAGACCTGCGACCGCGGCAACGATGCCGGACCGGTCTGCGCCAAGAACGGAGACAATGGCGCGGTTGGACGTGGTGTTAGCGTTCGTGGTCTCGTCACTCATGGTGTCCCTCACATTCTGGTGGCCGATGTAGCTCGCAATTGTAACGCAGTCGGGTTTCCAGCTCGTGACGAGGTGGTGTTCTCGAAGGCGGCGCGCGCCCGGCACTCGGTTCCCAGCCGCGCGGCGCTCGTTAGTTGACCTAGTCTAACTTTACGGCTACTCTTTGCATCATAGTTAACCATGGCTGACTATTTTGAGGGAGCAGGCATGACGCTGGATGGAAATGGATTCGAGCGCGCCATCGTCAAACATTGCTCGCCCACGCTAGTGGGCATCAAGCCCGCATGTCTGTTTAACGTGCCCGGCGACTTCGCACAACACGGAAAACAACAATCAACCGGCGAGCAGGATCACTCGCGGCAGGCGCCCGGCACGCGGGGTACATCGGGCCAGTCAACCGGCAAACAGGACCCATCACGGCTACGCAACGCCCGCCTCGACGCACTCGTCGCGCGCGCAAATCGCCAGCTTGCAGGCACGAGCGTTCACGTACGCGTACTCGCTCGCAGGAGCTGCGGCGCGCTCGTGCTCGTATACCGGCCACAGCTTCTCGCGCGCGAGCTCTCCGCACCACGCGCCGCCGCGACGATGTTCTCGTGGGGCTATGAGACGACAGGCTCCGGCTGGCTCGAAGCGGCGATCGCACATCTGAGTCGCAAGCTCGAGGACCGTCAGCGGTGCAGTGCCAACGGAGGATTCCCCCACGAGGTGGGGCTCTTCCTCGGCTATCCCTATGACGATGTCATGGCCTTCATCGAGCATGGGGGCCGCGACTACCTGTGTTGTGGCTGTTGGAAGGTCTACTCCGATCAGGAGAACGCCGAGGCGTGCTTCGCGAGATATAAGCGCTGCACAAGGGATTGCGAGGCGATGCTTGGCCGCGGGGCAACGCTCGCGGAGCTGACGAGCGTGAGCGTCGCGGCATAGGCCTCCAGCCACATCGACGAACCCAAACCCGACAGGCGGGTTGGCATACGAAAGGACAGACCATGAGCAAGATCGCAGTCGTCTTCTGGAGCGGTACGGGCAACACCGAGACCATGGCGAGCGCCGTCGCGGATGGGGCGCGCGGCGCAGGTGCCGAGGTCGAGGAGATCCAGGCGGCGGACTTCTCCACAGATGCCCTGGCAGGTTTTGACGCCGTCGCATTCGGATGCCCGGCCATGGGCGACGAGTCCCTCGAGGAGGACGAGTTCGAGCCCATGTTCGAGGGCGTCGAAGACGAGCTCTCCGGCAAGAAAGTCGGCCTGTTTGGCAGCTATGACTGGGGCACCGGCGATTGGATGGACGCCTGGCGCGAGCGCACCGAGGGAGACGGCGCCGAGGTCGTCGACACCGTCATCGCCAACCTCGAGCCTGACGACGAGGCCCTCGAGGCCTGCCGCGCCCTTGGCGCCGCCCTCGCGTAGGAGGAAGCCCCTCTCCTACTCCAGGCCGTCCTCGTAGGGCAGGACCTGTGCGAGATAGCCCTTCTCGCGCAGGACCTGCTCTATTTCATCGAGCTGCGCCTCGGTCTCCGCGGCAATGCGGTGAAAGTGGTAGCCGCTCGTCACCGTCATCAACGGGAAGCTCTTCCCCGTGCGGATGCTCTCGAGGTAGCGCTCGACGTCGCGACGATTCCTGACGTCGAGGTCCGCCGTGATCTTGCCGTAGACGCGATGGTTGACCATGACGTTCAGCACGGCACCGCCAAGGTCGACGATCGTCGTGAGCTCATCCTCCAGGTCATCGGGGCCATGGTGGACCTTGAGAAGACGAGTGGGCACCTGCGGGGTCCCCTTGCCCTCCTGCAGCACGTAGCCGCGGCTCGTGGCAACGATGTCATGTCCGTCCGCCCTTAGAAGCGCGATGTCTTGGACGACGACCTGCCGGCTCACGCCAACGGCCTTCGCAAGCGCACTGCCAGAAACCGGCTGGGTCGCAGCAGCAAGCTCGGAGATGATGGCGGCCCTGCGTTCGGCGCCGCCCACGTTAGCAGCCCTCGCCATCGTCCAGCATCCTCAGGTGCTTGAGAGACAGGTCGAGGATTGGCGCGGAGTGCGTGAGGGCGCCAGAGCTGATGAAGTCAACGCCGAGGTCGGCGAGGGCGCGGATGTTCTCGGCGTCCACGTTGCCGGAGGCCTCGGTCTTGGCGCGTCCGCCGATGAGGGCGATTGCCTCGACCATGTCGTCGTGAGCCATGTTGTCGAGCATGATGATGTCAGCCCCGGCCTCGACGGCCTCGCGAACCATCTCGAGGTTCTCGCACTCAACCTCAACGGTGCAGGTAAAGGACGCATGGGCGCGCGCGGCCTCAATAGCCTGCGTGACACCGCCCGCCGCATCGATGTGGTTGTCCTTGAGCATGACGGCGGTCGAGAGGTTGTAGCGGTGATTGCGGCCACCGCCAATCTCCACCGCGGCCTTCTCGAACACGCGCAGGCAAGGCGTGGTCTTACGCGTGTCAACGAGAACGGTGTTCGTGCCCTCGAGCGCCGTGGCCATGCGACGCGTATACGTCGCGATACCACTCATGCGCTGCAGGAAGTTGAGCGCGACGCGTTCGCCGGCAAGTAGCACGCGAGCGTCACCGTAGACCGTGGCGAGATGCTGGCCCGCAGACACGACGTCGCCGTCCGCAACCGTCGCCTCGACGCGGGTTGCAGGGTCGAGGAGGGCAAACGCGCGGGCAAACACGTCCAGACCCGCGATGACGCCCCCCGCCTTTGCGATGAGCTGCACTTCCGCGGCGCGGGGATCGGGGCACACGGAGGCAGTGCTCACGTCCTCAAACGTGATGTCCTCCCTAAGCGCCTGGAGGATGATGTCGTCTCCCACGAGCTTCATGGCGATAGGATCCATCGTCTACGCCTCCTTCTCGGGCATGATCGAGTCAAAGTCGACGGGGGCGTCACCAAAGCCGGCGACATCCTCCGTTGTCGTACCATCCTCGGCACAAAGCACGTCGATGGCAAGCGTGCCGTCGCCGCTGACGCGATGCATGCCGTCAAGCGCCGGAGACCCCGCGAGCTCGACAGGCAGACTCTCGCCCGTGAGCATCTTATGCGCGGCGCGGCGCGCGAAGACGAGCGACTCAAGCAGGCTGTTGCTCGCGAGGCGGTTGTGGCCGTGAACGCCGTTGCAACTGGCCTCACCAGCGGCGAAGAGGTGGGGCATGGTCGTCGCGGAGTCGCGGTCGACCCGCACGCCGCCCATGAAGTAGTGCTGCGTGGGCACAACGGGAATCGGCTCGCAGAGGATGTCGCGGCCGTCCTCGAGGCAGCGCTCGCGAATGTTAGTGAAGTGACCCGTGATGACCTCGGACTCAACCGGGGCAAAGCTCAGCCACTCGTGCTCCATGCCATCCTTCTTCATCTGGGCGCGGATCGCAGCGGCCACGACGTCGCGCGGCTGGAGCTCGTCAGTGAAGCGGCGGCAGTCGCGGTTGAGCAGCACGGCACCCTCACCACGGCAGCTCTCGGAGATGAGGAAGGTGCGGCCGGGCTGGGGCGAGAAGAGGCCCGTGGGATGGATCTGCACGTAATCGAGGTGCTCGCACGTAATGCCGTGCTCTATGGCAACGTAGCAGGCATCACCCGTGAGCTGCGGATAGTTGGTCGAATGCTCATACACGCCACCGATGCCGCCGGTTGCCCAGAGCGTGTTGGACGCTCGAATCTCGAACTTTTCGCGGCTGCTCGAGAGCTCGTCGGCGGGAGCGAGGGAGCTCTCCTCGTCCACCGGGCGCGCGATGACGCCAGCGCAGGCTCCGTCGCGCTCGATGATGTCGACCATCGCGACATGCTCGAGGATTCTCACGTTGGGAAGGCGACGCACCGCGGCAAGGAGCTTCGTCGTGATCTCCTTGCCCGTGATGTCAGCGTGATAGGCGATGCGCGGGCGGCTGTGCGCGCCCTCGCGCGTGAATCCGAGGCTGCCGTCCTCCTCGCGCTCGAAGTCAACACCCAAGGCCACGAGATCATTGATTACGGAGCGGCTCGAGCGGATCATGACGTCAACGCTCTCGCGGCGGTTCTCCCAGTGGCCCGCGGCCATCGTGTCGCGGAAGAAGGCCTCGTAGTCCTCACCCTCCGGCAGCACGCAGATGCCGCCCTGGGCAAGCATCGAGTCGCATTCGTCAACCTTGCTCTTGGAAAGCATCACGACGTCGAGCGTCTGCGGCAGGTTGAGCGCGGCATACAGTCCCGCCACGCCACACCCGCAGATCACCACGTCGCAGCTCATGTCCTCATACTTCTTGGAAGCCATCCGGCCCTCCCGGCGATCCAGAAGTTGACAAAGGGACAGTCCCTTTGTCAACTTTTCCTTTGTAGCGTTCGCTTACTTCGCGGCGTACTCGAGCATGCGGTCGAGTGTGAGCTTGGCCTGAGCCGCGGCTTCTTCCGAGAGGCCAATCTCGACCTCGCCGGAACCAGAGGCGAGGCAGGCGACAAGCTTGCGAAGGCTGATCATGTCCATGTTGATACAGGTAGGACGCGTCTTCGGGAAGTAGAACTTCTTGCCAGTCCCCTGCGTGCGGCGCTCGAGCTCGAACAGGACGCCGGCAACCGTCACGATGATGAACTCGGAAGCCTCGCTCTTCTCAGCATAGGTGATGATGCCGGCCGTGGAGCCGATGTAGTCTGCCTCCGCCAGCACCTCCGCCTTGCACTCGGGATGCGCAAGCACGAGCGCGCCAGGGTGAGCGGCAACCGCTTCTTCGATCTGCTCCGCGGTGATGACGTGGTGACGCGGACAATAGCCCTTGTTGAGGATGACGTTCTTCTCGGGCACCTGCTCTGCCACATAGTGGCCCAGGTTCTGGTCCGGGATGAACAGGATGTTGTGCTGGGGCAGCTTAGAGACGATGTCCACAGCGTTGGAGGAGGTCACGCAGACGTCGCTCCAGCTCTTGATTTCCATGGTCGAGTTCACATAGCACACGACGGCAAGGTCATCGCCATATTGCTCGCGCGCGGCATCCACCGTCTCGCGCTTAACCATGTGCGCCATGGGGCAATCCGCCGCAGGCTCGGGAAGGAGGACGTGCTTGTCCGGGTTGAGGAGCTTTGCACTCTCGCCCATGAACTCAACGCCCGCGAGCACGATCGTGCTCTGCGGCAGCGACTTTGCGAGCTTCGCCAGATAGAACGAGTCGCCCACGTAGTCCGCCACTGCCTGGACCTCGGGAGCCACATAGTAGTGCGCGAGAATCACGGCGTCGCGCTCGGCCTTGAGACGCTCAATAGCCGAGGAGAGCTCGGCGGGAATAAGCGCGGCACGCTCCGCGGCCGTGGTACACGAACCCACGCCGTCTGCGACGAGCTGCGCGAGCTCCTCGGCGGAAGAATCGCTGGTAGAAGAGTTGATGCTTGCCAACCTGGCCCCTCTCGTTGGGAAATGCTGGGGGACAGTATGGCACGTGTCATGTCATGTGACAAGACAGCTGTAAAGACAATCTGGCCCAAGGGGACGCGGGCCAAAAAGGGAACGAGCCCAATGGGGACGTAGCCCTTTGGGCCATAGCACCGCCGAAAGCAGAGACAAGCGGCGGGCGGGGCTGGCTGCCACCACGGCAGACCGGCCCCACCCGTCGCTTGTCGCCCCAAGAAATGCGCTAGGCGAGGTATCCGCCAAACGCGGAAACCATGCCCTCGGGCGTGGTCTGGGACAGGACGTCAGCCGACTTGGCCTCGTCCATGAAGATGCCCATGAGCTTCTGGAGCATCTCCACCTGGCCGCCGTCGCGCTTGATGCCAAGGTTGATGACGAGCTTCGCCTCGACCTCATCGCCCATGCCGCCCATCGGCTGGAACTTGATGGGGTTCTTGGGCTTCACGATGGCGATGTAGGGCCTCTCCAGGTTCACCGGGTCCGTGTGCGGGATGGCAATCTGCGCCGTGGGACAGGCAAGGCCCGTGGGGTAGTTCTTCTCGCGCTCGCCAATGGCGGCACGCCACGTGTCCTTGAGGTAGCCCAGCGGCTTGAGACGGTCCTCGAGACCGTCAAATAGCTCCTGGGCGTCATTCGCCTCGAGGTCAAAGAACACGAGCTCGGGACGGAGCAGCTCTAC
This sequence comes from Collinsella sp. 1033st1_E11_1033SCRN_220408, assembly GCF_039062465.1. NCBI lineage: Bacteria > Bacillati > Actinomycetota > Coriobacteriia > Coriobacteriales > Coriobacteriaceae > Collinsella > Collinsella sp. 1033st1_E11_1033SCRN_220408. The sequence goes on along the minus strand of NZ_JBCLNF010000009.1, from coordinate 19,837 downwards.
GTCAGCTTGAGACATGTTTGTTCCCTTCTCGGAACGGCGCGGCAGGCTCTCGCCCGACACGCGTCTAATAAGAAGGCGCGGCAGCCGCTTGGGCGCCGCGCCTGAAAGGCCCCTGCTTCCCCGAGGCCTAGTCCGTAGCAGCCAGGCTTTCGGCGAGGGAGAGGAGATAGTCGTACACGGGCTCGGCCTTGTTCCCGTCCGCGTCGTACATGTCGCCGCAGACGAGGAAGTAGCGCCCACGCACCGGCGACGAGTCGTTCACGCGGGCGTAGATGCGCAGGCCCTCCGGCGTGGGGTTCACACGAAGACGCGTGATGGAGCCAGCCGGGTACTCGTCCACGTGTCCGAACGACTCGAGGCGCAGCGACTCGCCATCGAACGTCACGACGCGGGGGTACGAATGGGCCACGAACGCGTTCATGAGCGAGTACGCGCACACGACCATGACAAGGAGCATGAGCGGCGGCAGCACGCCGGCAATGAACAGGATGACGGACAACGGCAACCCTGCGCAGGACACGTAGGTGGGAAACAGCACGTCGATGAGATAGCGGCGCCGATCATACGTATAGGTGACCGCCCCCTCCGCAAGCGCACTTCCCCCGGCAGCCACGCCGCCCAGCTCCTTCTCGGTCATGCGAATCGCCTACGCCTGGGCAGAGGCGCCAGCGTGGAGCTCGGCGGCCTCCTTGACGATGCGCTTGTGGTTCCAGACGACCATGAGGACCGCGACGACGGCCGTCACGACGAGGCCGACAATCGGGTTGATCGTAGACAGCAGCACGAAGATGCCGGAGAGCGGCGAGCCGCCGTCGGAGAGAACGGTGACGAGGCTGGAACCAGCAACGCCGGTGGCGCCCACGGCGGAGCTGATGTCGAAGCCGGCCTGGGCGGCGCTCTGCGTGATGAGCGGGGCGAGAGCGGTGGAGATCAGCAGGGCCATGATGACGGAGATAAGGCCGATGACCAGGCCACGGAAGCCGTTGCCCTTGGAGACGGGCACGGCCACGGCGAGCATGTAGGTGCCGGCAGTGAGGTCAACGAACGGCAGCGTCTGGTTGCCGAAGGGCTGCAGCACAACGGCGAACAGCACCATGAGCGGGATGCAGATGAGTGCCAGCGACAGCGTGACGGGGTGGCCGACGGCGATGGCGGAGTCGAGGCCGATGTACATCTGGCCGCGGTTCTTCACCTTGTTCTGGATGAAGTTGGAGGCTGCCTCAGAGATGGGCAGCAGGCCCTCCATGAGCAGGGAGGCCATACGCGGGATGAGCACGAGCACGGCACCGAGCGTGACGCCGCAGGTGAGGATGCTCGTGATGGAGCCGGCGATGTCGGAGCCGTCGAAGTAGGCGATGGCGCCGATGATGAGGCCGATGACGGTACCGATGAACAGCGGCTCGCCAAAGATGCCGAACTTCTTCTGCATGGACTCGACGTCGATGTCGATGTCACGCACGCCCGGGATGTGGTCGATGACCCAGTTGAGGATCCAGGCAACCGGGGCGTAGGCAAGCGAGAAGCCCTGCGAGATGGAGACGCCCGGCATGTTCAGGGCCTCCTGGCAGTCCTTGGCCGTGGCATCAGCGAGAACGAGCAGGATCGTCTCGTCGATGATGGCGGCGGCAAAGCCAAACGTGATGTTGCCCGTGATGTTGGCGACGAGCGAGCCCACGAAGGCGTAGTGCCAGTAGTTCCAGATGTCCACGTTCACGGTCTGCGTGAGGTTCGCGAGCACCAGGATGAGGTTGACGATGAGCGCCAGCGGGATGATGACGAGGCCAACCGTGGTGCCCAGGGCAATTGCGGCACCGGCGGGCCAGCCCACGTCGATCGTGGAGAGCTGCAGGCCAAAGCGGTGAATCATCTCCTGGACGGCAGGTCCGATGGAGGTGCCGAACAGCTGGTTGATGACGAGGTTCAGGCCGATGAAGCCAACACCGACCATGAGGCCGGCCTTCAGGCTCTTGCCAAACCCAGCGCCCAGGCAGCAACCGATGATCGTAATGATGATCGGCATCATGACTGAGACGCCAAGGCCCTGTAGGAACGTGAAGAACGAGATAATCGCGTCCATGTAATACCTTCCTTACTTTCTCTTGCAAAAAACAAACCAGGGCACCCCGTGCCCCATGGAGCTTTGGGCACGCGAGCGTCCCGCTGTGGGCAGAAGGGGATGGGCCCACAGTGCGGCGGGCGTAGGCTCCCGCCGTTCAAGCGACCGGCGATGTCGCCGGAGCGCCGGTCACTACTACTTGAGAGCCTCGAGGATCTGCTGCTCGGCCGCAGCCTTGCCGATCGTGGTGAGGAACGGCACGCCGCTCACGTAAGGGCAGGAGATGCCGGCGGGCGCGGCCGTGGTGGCAACGAGCAGGTCGGCATCGGCGCACTGGGAGGGAGCCTCGCCGATGGCGCACTTCGTGATGGTGTACTGGCCGCTCAGGCCGTTGTTGTCGAGCAGGTCCTTGACCTTGGCCTCGACGGCCGTGGACGTGGCGATGCCCGAGCCGCAGGCGACGACGATCTTCTTCATGGATGGCTTCCTTTCTTGTCAGCCTTGTGCGGTTGCCCCGCTCACAGCCCCGCCCCCGGGGCGCGCGGCAGGTCTCTCCCCGCTTGTCGCCGCCATTGTAAACGGATTAAACATTTAAGTACAGATTGTTTTATCCCAAATGGTCTATATTTTGCAGTGAACGGTGGCTACCTGCTCTTTTGCACGTTATCAAGTTCCGAATTTGTTCACTGCTAAGATGCAGGTAAATAAGCTGTGGAGACGCAAACGCTCAATAAAGCCCTGGAAGGGAGCCATATACTTGTTGCAAGTAAACAAACACGACGCTTGCGTTAACCAATCGACGGCTACGGGCTCGACTTTGGCCATGATGCGCAGGATTGGGAGAAAGATGGGCAGAGTCAGCATCAGGGACATAGCCGCGGCCACTGGATACTCCCCCGCCACCGTCTCGAACGTCCTGAACAAGAAGGGCAACGTGGGCGCCAAGGCGTCGAGCATCATCCTCGACGCCGTGCAGCGCATGGGCTACCACCGCGCAAACCAGCTTGAGCGCGTCATCTTCGCCGTCGCACGCGTCACGGGGCGCATCGTTGACGAGAGCCCCTTCCACCCCGGCGTCTACGCGGGGATAGAGCGCGGCGCCAAGGCGCTCTCGCTCAAGGCGTCCATGACTACGCTCGACCTCACGAACCCCTCCACGCGCAAGGACACCGTGGCAGAGCTCGCGCAGAATGCCAACGCCGGCGTCATCCTGCTCGCCACGGAGATGACCAGCGATGACGAGTACGCCCTGTTCGAGGACTTCGACCTGCCGCTCGTCGTTCTTGACGGCTGGAGCGACAAGCTCGCCCTGGACTGCGTCACGATCGCCAACGAGCCCGCGGCCTACCGCGCCACGGCCCTTCTTGCCGAGAAGGGCCACGAGCGCATCGGCTACGTGGGCTCCCGCATACGAATCAAAAACTTCCCCCAGCGTGAGCGGGGCTTCCGCCACGTGCTCGAGGATATGTGCCTGCCCTTTGACGAGAAGAACCGCATTCTCGTGGACTCCTCCCCCGAGCAGGGCTATCTCGAGCTATGCGCCTGGCTCGACGACAATCCCACACTGCCCACGGCCTTCTTCTGCGACAACGACCTCGTGGCCGCGGCCCTCATCCGCGCGCTCAACGCGCACGGAATCCGCGTGCCAGACGACGTCTCCGTGATGGGTTTTGACGACGAGCAGCTCTGCCAGGTGATCCAGCCAACGCTTTCAAGCGTGCACGTGCCACGTCACAAGATGGGCGAGATGGCCGTGCGTCGCCTGTTCGAGCAGACGACGGACATTCGCCTTGCCCCCTGCATCACAATGCTGCACACCACAATAGCCCAGCGCCAGAGCATCAAGCGCATCTAGGGACCAAGGGAGACGGGTCCGCCTGGTCCCACTCCGGCGCCATCGCGTTAGAGCGTGATGCCGTCGGCCCAGTCACCGTTCTTCTTGGCGGCGCGGTTGCGCAGGTTCTGGATCGTAGCCTCCATGCCGTGCGGCGCGTAGCCGTCAAAGCTCGCAAGGTCTTGCGGGATATAGGCCGCCAGGCTCACCTCGGCCGTCTGCATGGGATTTACGGGCGCAGGGCCGGGCGTGGCCACATAGGCGCACACGCGAGCGCCACGCCCGCCGAGCTTGACCTCGTACTCGCTCGTAGGCTCGTCCGGACGCTCGGCGCGCGCGTCTCGGCTGCTCCAGCCAAGCTCATAGCCCGCGATGGGCACCTGCGTGAGCGCAAAGTCGAACAGAGGCTGGCTGTCCGTGCGCAGGCGAACCTCGCCGTCGGGCGCCAGCACGACTCGGTAGTCCATGAGCCGCTCAAAGTTCACGAGACGCTTGTGCGAGTCCTTCTTGCGCGGGAACGGCGTGGGAAAGTTGAGGTAAATGCATGCGAGCTCGCCAGGAGCGAACATCTCCTTGATGCGCATGGCCGTTCCCGGCACGAACAAAACGTTGGGAAGGCCGCTCTCGCAGCCCGCCTGAGCCGCGTAGGCAATGCAGATGGGCTCTGCGTCCATGCCGATGAAAAGCACGTCCGGCTCGCGGCGTGCCATCTCAACGGTAAAGGACCCTCGCCCGCAGCCCAGGTCGAGGCGAACCTCGCGAAAGGCCGGCGATCCCACCGGAGCGCATGCCCAGGCCCACATGCCGCACCACGCGTAGGGGTTGGGCTCAATGGCGCCCTCATAGCGCTCGAGGCGCTCCTCAAGCACGAAGTTCTTAGGCAGGCGAATGTGCAGTCCGTGCGGCATGGGTTCCCAAATCTCGCGAAGTCCGGGCGCCGGCCGCATCCGGCCGCGCAATCAAACGCAGCCTATTATCGGGGCAAAGCTGGAAGGCGGAGCGTTCTACTCCAAAAGTGCAGCGTTCCTAGACAAAAAGACCGGCCCGAAGCTCCCCCCAGAGCTTCGGGCCGGTGTGGTGTGCTCGGGCGGATGAGGCGGCCTCACCTCGCCCGAGCCGTGAAAACACTTGTCAGACAGCCAGCCGACGGGCTAGCCAACCGATGCGGACGACCTACTCGTTGTCGCCAGCAGTCATCTGGGTAGCGGAGAGCACACCCTCGGTGGCAGCGGCGGCGTCCGGCCAGACCCAGCTGGTGAACTCGGGCACGTCATAGCCCTCGTCCACGGCGAACTGGAAGGCGTCCTGACGGAACTTCTCCCACTCGGCGATCTTATCGGCGTACTTCTCGGCATCGATGATGCGGAGAGCGTCGGCAGCGAGAGCCCAGCGATCCATGTTGTTCAGACGAAGCATGTCGAACGGCGTGGTCGTGGAGCCCTTCTCCTCGTAGCCGTGGACGTGCCAGGCGTCGTGGCCCGGACGATCCCAGACGAGACGACGGATGGTGCCGGCGTAGGCGTGGAAGGCGAAGAGGACGGGCTTCTCGCCGTTGCCGAAGAGCTCGGCGAACTCCTCGTCGGAGATGGCGAGGTCGTTCTCGGAGGCGTTCTGGATCTTCAGGAGGTCAACGACGTTGACGAACTTGGCCTTGACACCCTCGCCCTTGAGCATGTCGAGGGCAGCGAGGGCCTCGAGGGCCGGCACGTCGCCGCAGGTGCCGAGGACGATGTCGGCGTCAGCGAGGGACTCAGCAGAGCTGGCCCACTTCCACTCGGCGACACCCTTCTCGAGCTCGGCCTTGGCCTCGTCGACCGTCAGGAAGGTCGGGGCGGGCTGCTTGCCGCAGAAGATGGCGTTCACGCAGTTCGTGGACTGGTAGCAACGCTCGGCGACGGCGAGGGCCATGTTGGCGTCGCAGGGGTAGTAGGCGTTGACGACGTGGGTGTCGTTGGCCTTGTTGAGGAGCAGGTCGACGAAGCCCGGGTCCTGGTGGGAGAAGCCGTTGTGGTCCTGACGCCAGACGTGGCTGGAGAGCAGGATGTTGAGGCCGGCGATGGGCTTGCGCCAAGGAATCTCACGGACGGTGGCCTCGAGCCACTTGCAGTGCTGGTTCACCATGGAGTCGACGACGTGGATGAAGGACTCGTAGGAGCTCCAGACACCGTGACGGCCGGTGAGGACGTAAGCCTCGAGGAAGCCCTCGCACTGGTGCTCGGAGAGCTGCTCGACGACCTTGCCCTGCGGGGCGAGGAGCTCGTCGTTGTCAGCGTCGGCGTAGAAGCCGCCCTCCCACTGCTTGACGGTGTACTTGTAGGCGTCCTGGAGACGGTTGGAAGCGGTCTCGTCCGGGCCAAAGATGCGGAAGTTCTCCATGTTGTTGGCGAGGACGTCAGCGGTGTAGGCACCGAAGACGCGGGCAGCCTCGGTGGAGCCCCAGCCGTGGCCCTTCTCGGCAACCGGAACCTCGTGGGCGTGGATGTCGGGGAGGACGAGGTCCTCACGGACAAGGCCGCCGTTGGCGTTCGGGTTAGCACCGATGCGGAGGTCACCCTCGGGCATGAAGGCGGTCACCTCGGGACGGATGGCGCCCTTCTCGTCGAAGAGCTCCTCCGGCTTGTAGGACTTGAGCCAACCACGCAGGACGCGGAAGTGCTCGTGGGTGTCCTTGGCGGAAGCCAGCGGCACCTGGTGGGCACGCCAAGAGCCCTCGGTCTTCTTGCCGTCGATGTGCTTCGGGCAGGTCCAGCCCTTCGGGGTGCGGAAGACGATCATCGGGTAGACCGGACGGGTCTCGTCGCCAGCCTCGGCAGCAGCCTTGATGTCGCAGATCTGGTTGAAGACCTCCTCGAGCAGGGCAGCGAAGCGAGCGTGGATGGAGATGTGGGACTCGTTGTCGAAGCCGGCAACGAAGAAGTGCGGATCATAGCCCATGCCCTCGAAGAACTCGGTGAGCTCCTCGTCAGAGATGCGGGAGAGAATCGTCGGGTTGGCGATCTTGTAGCCGTTGAGGTGCAGGATCGGGAGGACGATGCCGTCGGTCTTGGGGTTCACGAGCTTGTTGGACTGCCAAGAGGTGGCAAGCGGGCCAGTCTCGGACTCACCGTCGCCGACGACGGCGACAGCGAGGAGGCTCGGGTTGTCCATGATGGCGCCGTAAGCGTGGGACAGGGTGTAACCCAGCTCGCCGCCCTCGTGGATGGAGCCCGGGGTCTCAGGAGCGTAGTGAGAGGGGATGCCGCCGGGGTAAGAGAACTGACGGAAGAACTTCTGGAGGCCAGCCTCGTCGTTGGTGATGTCCGGACGGATGTCGTAGTAGGTGCCGTCAAGCAGGGACTGAGCGGTGCCGGCAGGTCCACCGTGACCGGGGCCCATGAGGAAGACGGCGTTCTGCTTGTGGTCGGCGATGAGGCGGTTCACGTGACCGAACAGGAAGTTCACGCCCGGCGTGGTGCCCCAGTGGCCAACGAGACGGTGCTTGACGTCGGGACGACCGAAGTCACGGGTCTCGCCGGTCTTCTCGTCAACCCAGTCCTTGCGCATAAGCGGGTTGGAACGGAGGTAGATCTGGCCGACGGACAGGTAGTTCGCAGCGCGCCAGTACTTCTCGATGCCCTCGAGCTCCTGCTCGGGAACCGGAGCGTCGAGCTTCTGCCAGGGGGTGCCGATGACGGGATGTGCCATTGTGCCTCTCCTCTTCCTGCGCGGTGGTAGACCGCGCTCGACTTTGCCCCTTTCGGGGCGCTGTAGCGCTTCTTTGCCTTCGCGTGGGCGTGGGTATCCGTCCGGCTTGGCTCGAAACGCCTCTTTGACTAACCGGTACGGAGTATATGAGGGTAAATCGTTTTACTTGGAGAGGAATTTGAATTACTTACAAGCGGCCTAACCGTTTAACTCCGCGAACGGTAGTGTTATACCCGCGGACGGTAGTGCCTTAGTTACAGAATTAACCGTTTTGTGGGCTTAGCTTGCACGGAGCTGACGCGTGGCTTACGAGGTCACCATGACGTCACCACATATGGGTAGCTAGAACCTACGTCGCTGTCCTTTACTAGAGCCTACGAACGCTGTCCTTTAGGACGAGCTTCGGGTTGAGGACGACCTCATCCGGGCCGCCCAGCTCACCCGTCTCAGACTCCTCGATGCGCCGGAAGAGGAGTTCGAGCGCGGCGCCGGAGAGCTCCGGCACGTTCTGCTCGATCGAGGTGAGCTCCGGCTCGAACAGCACGTCTGCCGCGGAGTTGTCATAGCTCACGACCGAGTAATCGCGCGGCACGCGCAGGTCAAAGCTGTAGAGACGCTTGAGCAGCCCAAGGGCGATGTTGTCCGAGCTCGCAAATACCGCCGTGGCATCCGTCTTCACGAGGCGGCCCGCCGCCTCATAGGCGCTGGAAATGTAGTAATCGCTGCTGAGTACGTAGTCTCGGCGCACCCGGATGCCCGCCTCCCCCAGCGCGCGGGAATAGCCGTCAAAGCGCTCGCGGCCAGTGTTGGAGTTTGGATTCACGATGCAGGCGATCTTCTCGTGACCTTGGTCAAGCAGATGGCGCGTCGCCAAATAGCCACCCAGTTCGTTGTTGAAGCGAACTTTGTCGCAGAACAGGCCCTCGATGAAACGGTCGACCATGACGAAGGGCGTGGGAAGGTGCGAGAGGTCCGCGAGGAGGTGCTCGTCAGTGGCGAACTCGTCCGAAACGACGATAAGGAGGCCGTCAACGCCGCGGTTCACGAGCAGGCGAACGAGCTTGGCATCGTTTTCCGGGCTATCGTCGGAATTCGTAATGATTAGGGCGTAGCCCCTTTCGCGGCACCTGAGCTCGATGTTCTTTGCAAGTGACGCGAAGAAGCGGCTCTCGATGTTGGGGATGATGAGGCCGATGGTGTTCGTATGCTGCATGACGAGGCTTCGGGCGATCTGATTGGGGATATAGCCCTTGCGGCGCGCCGTCTCGAGGATGCGTTGGCGACTCGCCTCGCTGATTTTGCACGGGCGATTGTTCAGGACGAGCGACACGGACGTGACAGAGAGCCCCACCTCTCTGGCGATGTCCTTCAGCGTCACCTTAGCCATAGCGCCACCTCTCGCTCCCGCAATATGCTCACGAGGATACCGCAGGAGACGCGCCCGGGCTATCACACTTCCACCGCATTGAGCACACGTTCGGGTGCATGCTCCCAACGCCTTGCTGACGCGCGGCCCAGCACCCCTCGGCCGTCTTTCCCAGGCGTAAGGAGGAGTGCACTCCCACCACCACGCCGCCCCGCCCCGTAACGACGCTTTGTCACGGGCGTAACCATGAGGCAACCTTGTCCGCTTAGGCTTATGACATACACTCGACCTGAGCGGAGACATCATGCGCACCATTCTCTATGTTGGCTCGTCAACTGACCTCTCCTATGAGCACGACCTGCTCGAGGAGTGGGGCAAGCGCGGCGTGACGATCGCCCAAGTTTCTGCACTCAACGCCGACAACGCCGATGCCACGGCTGAGCCGGCGCCGGACCCGCTTCAGGACGTGGATGTCGTCGTACTCGAATCCGGCGAGATGAGCAGCGACCTTCTCGAGTCTCACCCCGACCTCTCCGCCGTGGTCATCCTTGACGATAAGGCGGAGGTCGACGTCGAAGCCGCCACTCGTGCCGAGATCTGGGTCACCCATGCCGCCAATCGAGCGCTCCTCTCTCGCCTGCCCTTCGTGAACAGTCAGTCGCCGTCGCGCTCCGCCCGCAGGCATGCGCTCCAGGACGCGCTCGCGAGCATTGCCGGCGAGCGCCCGAGCGGACGCGTGAACGAGCTGTAGCCGGGAGCCATTTGGAGCGCAGACACGCGCTTGAGCCAAACGAATCGACGCCCGTCTCCCTTCGGAGGCGGGCGTCGATGCATTAGCGATTACAGAAAGATGCCGGGGAGCTCGAAGCTACTCCTCCGTGGCCTCGGGCGCGGGGTCTGTCGTCTCGACGGGAGCAGAGAAGACCGGCTCGGGGATTGGGGCGGCAGAGACCGGATCGGGAATCGACATGGGAGCGGGTGCGGGCGCAGGCGCGGGAGCACCGAGCTTGCAGCCGCAGGACATGCAGAAGGCGTCGCCAGGATTGACCGGGGCACCGCACTGCGGGCACACGGCCCCAGCAGCCTGAGGCTGAGGAGCGGGAGCGGCAGCGGCCTGCTGCTGAGCAAGAGCAGCCTGAATCTCCGCCATGGGCTTGCCGCAGCCCATGCAGAACAGATCGGTGGCACCCACGCGAGAGTGGCAGAACGGGCAGACGTAGTAAGAGGCGGCAGCCTCAGCAGCGGCAGCCTCCGCCTCGATCTGGTCGATCTGAGCCTGGAGCTGGGCACGCTCCGCGTCGCACGCGGCAATGCTGTCAAAGAGCGCCTCACGACCAGCGCGCAGCTCGGGGTTATCCTTCGTCGCCTCATAGAGGCTGGCACCGAGCTGGGCGGCATAGCCCTGACGACGCTTCAGGGCCTCGTTCATCTGGCTCTTTAGCTTGAGAGTTGAGGTGGCGCGGCCAGCGGCTGCCGTAGCACTGTTGACCGAGCTCTGAAGGCTATCGAGAAAACCCATGCCAATGATCCTTCCAACAGGCTCCCAACAGGAGCAACGACGCACCCATGATAGCGCTCTTATGTGAGACAGAAATACCGCGCAACACCGAATCTCGAGTCCCTCCCGCATCTCGGCGAATGGCGTGTTCACAAGGCCTTCATATCTCTTAAACTGTGCTTATGGGGATCGAATCGCCTCGACGACCAGGCCAACCTAAGGAGGACATATGTTTTGCACCAATTGCGGAGCCCAAGTCCCTGATGGCTCCAAGTTCTGCACCCACTGCGGCAGCCCGATTGCCGCGGCTCCGGCACCTGCTCCCGCGCCCGTGCCTCCTGCACCCGCGCCCGAGCCAGCACCCGTGCCCGAGCCGGTTGCGACTCCCACTCCCGAGCCGGTTGTGCCGCCCGCTCCCGTGCCTCCCACGCCCGTGCCCGAGCCGGCCGCAGCGCCTATTCCCACGCCCGTAAACGAGGCCCCTCAGGCCGCTCCCATACCGACCCCCGTGCCCACCGCCGCGCCGGTTCCACCGGCTCCCGCCCCTGCCGCCGCGCCGGTTCCCCCTGCCGCCGCGCCGGTTCCGCCGGCTCCCCAGGCCAATTACGGCTCTCCGGTTCCGCCCGCGCCGCAGGTCAACTACGCCGCCCCGACGCCCGGCGCAGGTGCTGTCCCACCCGCGAAGAAGAGCAAGACCCCGCTGATCATCGGCATCGCGGCCGTCGTGCTCGTCGCCGTCATCGCACTCGTCATCGTGCCCATGTTTGGCAAGGGCGGCTCCTGGTCTGAGCTCGATCTTTCCGGCAACGGCTACAACCACGAGTTCTGCATCGAGATGGACGAGGACGAAAACACCATCACCGTCATCGACCAGGACGAGAAGGTCACTGGCACCATCGACTCCACCGAGACCGACGGCGACAACGTGATCTACACCCTGAAGGACATCAGCTGGGGTGACTGGGGCACCTCTCTCTTCAGCAGCTGCGAGCAGAAGACCTGCAAGATCGTCGCTCCCAAGGGCGCCACGGCCTCCAAGCCCTGGGACAAGTGGATGATGATCGTGACCGCTTATGACGCGAGCGATCCCACCTATCCCTACTATGTGCGCAGCTCCATGTTCGAGATCGATGAGGGTGGCAAGGGCACCTACGAGTTCGCATACTTCTGGGGCACAACTTCCAGCGAGGCCAACACCGCCAATCCGCTCTCCTCGAACTACGACGTAGACGATGCCGACGGCGGCTTCAGCCACGACCTCACCTGGGAAGGCTCGAAGGGCGACTTCGACATCGAGTCTGACAACGGCACCGACTTCACCCTCTCCGTCGAGTAACCGCTCTCCAAACCCCCGCTTCTAGCACAAGGGGCTCCCGTCCACCAGCTGGACGGGAGCCCCTTTTCATTCGAAAGCCTTGTGACGCATCGACACCGCGGGAAGCAGGCTTCTATGTTGCGACGCACCGACAACGCGAAAAGCAAGCTTCTATGCGGCGCGCGCGATCCAATCACAAGCGGAGATGCGACTCATCAGGGCGTCCTCGCCCAGCGTAGGAGCCACGCCATCTGCCAAGTAAAGACCGATCACGCATTGGATTCCATACGCATCCGAGCCCACGAAGCGCGCGTATGCCTCGCAATCGGCACGGAGGAGATTGGTCATCTCAGATACTGCGCCGAGGATGTCCGCGCGCACGGTGTCGAGGTCTGATCCGTGCGCGACCACGACGTCCATCTCGCACAGCGAGCCCGACGCCGCCGCCCTGCGTGTGAGCGCGGTCTTGTTGAGGACGGAATTGGGAATCACCTGCTCGTTTCCCAAGCGGTCACGAACGGTGGTGCTGCGCCAGTTGACGTCAACCACCTCACCCTTAAAACCCGAGACCTCGACGAAGTCGCCGGGCTGAACCACCTTGCCAGCCATAAGGCCGAGGCCCCCGATAACGTTAGAGACCGTGTCCTGCATACCGAACGAAATGACGAGGGAAGTCACGCCCAGGGCGGTCACGAAGGCCGTGGGCGCGATGCCAAACACGGGCTGCAGCACCGAGAGCAGGGCGAATGCCCACACGAGAGCACGGGCGAGGTTCACGAAGATGGAGGCACTCGGCACGTTCGTGTGCTCGAGCGCACGACGCAGAGCGCGTGTGACCACGTGCGAAAGCCCGGCAGCCACCAACGCGGCGACACCGAGCGTCACCACGCGAGCGATAAGGCCCGGCATCGGCATGCCGAGGAACGTGACCTCTTCCATAGCTATCCCTCGATCTTGACGATGGGCGCGAAGCCCTTCATAAGCTTCTTGATCTTGCCCGTTCGTGTGAACTTAACCTCGACGACATCGCCCGAGGCAGAGAGGACCACGCCGGGACCGAAGGTCTTGTGCGAGACCTTGTCTCCCTTGGCAAAGCCCTCGGATGCCTTGGCCGCATCGCGCTTGATGCCACCAGACGGGTTCTGGGCAAACGGATCCTCCGCAGGAGCCGCCGCACGACCAGAGCCGAACACGCGACCAGATCCCACCGCGTCAAAGCCGTCGGAACCAAAGGTGCGTGGACCAGATCCACGTCCGCCCAGAGCGGAGAGGGGCAGACCAGAGCCGGATGAGATGCCAGAGGCGCTGCGGCCACCAAAGCCCTCGCTCGCGGAGCGGAAGCTCATGCCACCCGCACGATTCTGCGCATTGCCGCCAGCGGAGCGCGTGGCGGAGCCGAACACCGCGCCGCCATAGGCCTCCGTGCCGCTGCCATACGTGCCGCGGCGATCTCCGCGCTTCTCCCAGCCAACGCCCGAGAAGCCGTCCGAGCCGACACCCACGAGCTGGATGTCCTGCTCAGGAATCTCGCGGAGGAAGCGGCTCGGCGGATTCGCCGTGGTGGAGCCATAGGTGCGACGCGTTGCGGCGTAGGTGAGGAAGAGCTGGCGCTCCGCGCGCGTGATGGCGACGTAGGCAAGGCGCCTCTCCTCCTCGACGCCGGACGGGTCATCCTCGTGACCAGCGTGCGGGAAGATACCCTCCTCCATGCCGGCAACGAACACGACGGGGAACTCCAGGCCCTTGGCGGAGTGCACCGTCATCATCGTCACCGCGCTGCTCGAACCCGCAAGGGCGTCGAGGTCACTACGGAGGGCGAGCCACTCCATGAAGGCGGGAAGCTTCTCGGCGGCAACCGTCACGCTGGGGTCAGTCGGTTGAGCGACGGGGACGGCAGCAGGCATCTCTCCCACGGCGTCGATCATGCCAGCCTCGCGCAACTGCGCCAGGCTCTCGAGGGTCTCCGCCACGTCGTCGTGAGTCTCGTCGAACTCCTGGGCAACGCCAAGGAACTCGCGGATGTTCTCGATACGGCCATCCGCCTCAATGGTGTGCTCGGCCTCGAGCGCATTGATGAGGCCGGCGTCATCAACGATGGACTCGATCACGCGCGCAAGTTCTCCGGACTTGTGGCGCGCAGCCTCAATCACGCCCGTGAACTGGGCAAGCGCTCCCCTGACCTTCGCCGTGAGGAGGCCCTCCTCCGCAACGCAAGCCTGGCAGGCGGCCAAAAACGGCATGCCGTTGACCAGGGCGTAGCTCTGGATCTTCGCCACGCTCGTCGAGCCAATGCCGCGGCGCGGCGTGTTGACCACGCGCAGGGCGCTCACGTCATCCGCGGGATTCACCACGAGTTTGAGATAGGCCGTGACGTCACGAATCTCCGCACGGTCGAAGAAGCGCGTGCCGCCCACGATCTTGTACGGGACACCGGCACGGAGCAGCATGTCTTCGAGGATGCGGCTCTGGGCGTTGGTGCGGTAGAAGACCGCCATGTCGTCGTAGCTCGTACCGGCGGAGTGGATCTTCTCGATCTGGGCACCGATCCAGCGGCCCTCGTCGCGCTCGTCGCTCGCCTGGTAGGCCTGCACGAGCTCGCCGTCCCCACGCGAGGTGAAGAGGCGCTTCTCCTTGCGACGGCTGTTGTTGGCGACAACGGCGTTTGCGGCGTTGAGGATATGGCCGGTTGAGCGGTAGTTCTCCTCCAGCTTCACGACCTTGGCATCCGGATAGTCCTTCTCGAAATCGAGGATGTTCTGGATATCCGCGCCACGCCAGCTATAAATGGACTGGTCATCATCACCGACGACCATAAGGTTGCGTTGGCTCGCGGCGAGCATGTTCGTGATCTCGTACTGGACGTGGTTGGTGTCCTGGTACTCGTCCACGCTGATCTGCACAAAGCGCTGCTGGTACTTGGCCAGGACATCCGGATGGTCACGAAGCAGCTTGTGGGCGTTTATGAGCAGATCATCGAAGTCCATAGCGTTCGCGCGTTCAAGGCGAGACTGCAGCTCGCGATAGACGCGAGCCGTCGCCTGAAGGGGCGGTGTGTTAGCAAGCCCCTCGAACTCATCAGGCAGAACGAGGGCATTCTTGGCGCTAGAGATGCGAGAGCGAATGCCATTGAGCGGGAACTGCTTGGGCTCGATGTTGAGGTCGCCCATGATCTGCTTCACGAGGCGCTTCGAGTCATCGTCATCATAAATGGTGAAGTTGGAGGTGTAGCCCAGCTTATCCGCATCATCGCGGAGGATGCGGACGCACATGGCGTGGAAGGTGCACACCCACATGCCGCGCGTGCCGCCCGGCAGCAGGGCGTCGAGACGCTCACGCATCTCCTTTGCCGCCTTGTTGGTGAACGTGATGGCGAGAATCTGCCAGGGGCGCACGCCCTCGTCCGCGATCATGTGGGCGATGCGGTAGGTGAGCACGCGTGTCTTGCCCGAGCCGGCACCAGCAAGCACGAGCAGCGGACCATGCGTACACTCCGCGGCCTCGCGCTGGGCGGGATTGAGGCTCGCGAGGTCGATCGTCACCGCGGGTGGCGTCCAGCGCGGGCGCGCCGGGACCGGTGCGGAGGCGGGGGCCGGAGCGGGCGCCGGAACCGTCGTCGCAGCCACCGCCGGAGCCGCGGCGGGAATCGAGAAGAGCTGTTCGGTCACGGGCGCAACGGGCTTCGTGGCCGCGGGCTGCGCGCCGGCGACCTGCGCTCCCGTGACAAAGCTAGGCAACGTCAGGTCGCGGGCGCTTCTCTTGGCTGGTCCTTGCGTCATACGTAGTCTCCCTGGTCATGCGCGCGGAAACCCGATGGCGAGACCGGGGCGAAGACCCCAGCCGCGAAGCCAGAACGAACCGCGTCGCGAGATTAATCGTTCCTAGTCTAACCGCGACCGCGGACAGAAACTCAAAGCGCCTAGAATGGACAGATGCTGACTAATCCCGCATTTCTTTGCGACGAAAGGAACGCCATGCCCAGACATCGAGTCCTCTACTACGCCCTCCCCGAATACCTCGACTTTGGACACAAGGTCCTTTCCCAGAAGCCCTACGCCGACGCCATCGACCTCGTCGATTGCGTTCACGCGCCCTACTGCTCCCCCACCGCCGAGGAGCTCGACGGCATGGAAGCCGTCATCGGCGAGTTCATGCCCGTCGACGCCGAGTGCGCGGCGCTCATGGAAGCCGCCGGTGTGAAGCTCGTCGCGAGCATGTCCATCGGCACCAATCACATGGACCTCGCCGCACTCCGCAAGCACGGCGTCACGGTCACGAACTGCCCCGGCTACTGCGCCGAAGACGTGGCGACGCACGCCCTCGGCCTCATGCTCGACCTCTTCCGCAAGATCACGTTCCAGAACCGCTCCATGTTCGAGGGTGGCTGGGACCCCGTGGAGGGCTACCCCACCACGCGCGCCTCAGGAAAGACCCTGGGTCTCGTGTTCTTTGGACACATCGCTCAGGCGCTCGCTCCCATGGCCCGCGGCCTGGGCATGCGCGTCGTCGCATGGGCACCCACGAAGAGCGCCGAGACCCTCGCAGAGTTTGGCGTCGAAAAGGCCGAGACCCTCGACGACCTCCTCGCCCAGTCCGACGTCGTGAGCCTCCACTGCCCGCTCATCCCCGAGACGGAGGGGCTTATCGGCAAGCGCGAGCTCGCCCTCATGAAGCCGAGCGCGTATCTCATCAACACCGCCCGAGGTGAGGTCGTGGACGAAGACGCGCTCGTGGCGGCGTTGGATGAGAGCATCGCCAGCGATGGAGAGCGCGGCATCACGGCGGCGGGGCTCGACACCCTCGCAGGCGAGAACGACGGCACGGACAACCTCAACCGCTGGCTCATCGAGCATCCGCGCTGCGTGACGACGCCGCACTCGGCCTACCTCTCGCGCGAGAGCACCCTCGCGCTCGCGAGCATGTCGCTCGACTCCTGCTCCGAGATTTTGATCGAGGGCCGCACGCCCACCAACGCCGTGAACTAGGACCCGGACAGGCCCGCGCTTTTTCGTTGCGGCCCCAAAACACACTGTGCGCGCAAACCCGTTATTCGCACGCGCCATGCCCCGCGCGCAAGCCATGATGCCGTGCCGGCAAGCCGTTGCGCTCCTACGGCCAACCACTCCGCCCCTGCATCGCAGCGGGAAGAATTGCCGAGCCTTACGCGTGACTCAGCCAGACTTCAAAACAAAGGCCGGCCCGGGACTTACCGCCCGGGCCGGCCTATTTAGAGCTACTTGCGAACAGCACGCCTGTTACTTCTTCAGCATCGACAGGACTCCGCCAACGGCGACGGCGGCACCAGAGAGAACGAAGAGGTTAAAGGCAATCTCCATGGCGAAGAAGCCATAGCCCTGGTCATCGACCTGACCCTTCCAGGCGAAGACGAAGCCAAGAAGGACCACGGCGACGACGATGCGAGCGATCGCGCCGGACTTGCCCTTCACAAGAAGGGAGACAACAAGCGCGATGACCGGAATAACGAGGAACAGGATGTTTGCGAACTCGCCGTCCATGCTCATGCCATAGACCGTAGCGCCGAAGGTCATCTGCATGGCACTCAACGTGGTGGTGGAACCAAAGACGCTCAGCGAGATGATGGGCATGAAGAACGCCACGATGCCCACGAAGGCAGCGACGACGGACGCAAGCATGCCGAGGTCGTTCGTCGCAAGGCCCGAAACGGCAATGCTGGGCTTGATGGGCTGGACAGGAGGAACATAGCCAGCCTGAGGAGCGGCGGCAGGGGCGGGAGCACCGCTAATCTGAGAGCCGCAGCTCGCGCAGAACCTAGAGCCGTCAGGGAGCTGGGCTCCGCACTTAGGACAAAACATGGGACCCTCCTTGGTCATCGGAGTATTGGCCCCAGTATACACTCCGACAAATTGCCACCCGCGAACACGCGACCCCTATGCGATGCCAAGCGCCGGGGCAATCACGAGGAAGAACGCGAGCACGACCACGCCGAGAACGATGCGGTACCAGCCGAAGACCTTGAAGTCATGCTTGCGCACGAAGCCCGTAAGCCACTTGATTGCAACGAGCGACACCACGAACGCCACGACAAGGCCCACCAGCATGATCCCCCACTCGTTGGCGCTCATCGCGGCGCCCTTGAGCGCGAACTTGACGATCTTGAGCAAGCTCGCGCCGAACATGACAGGAATGGCGAGGAAGAACGTGAACTCCGCCGCCACGGCACGCGTGCAGCCAAGCAGCAGGCCGCCGATGATCGTGGATCCCGAGCGCGACGTGCCCGGCACGAGCGAGAGGACCTGGAAGCAGCCGATGCCGATCGCCGTCTTGTACGTGACCTCATCGACACTCGCAATAGCACCGAAGTCGGAGTCCTTCTCGGCAAGGTCATCGGTCACGCCGGGGGCAAAGTGCGCACCGTGAGGGCGCTCGGCAACCATCTCGGAACGACGGCGCGCGCGCCAGTTCTCGATCAGGATGAACGCGATGCCATAGACGATGAGGGCACCAGCAACCACATAGGAGTTGTGGAAGTGCTCGTCCATGAAGTCGTCGAGCGGCAGTCCGATGACTGCTGCGGGGATGCAACCCACGACGATCTTGCCCCAGAGGCTCCAAGTGGCGCGACGGCCCTCCTTGCCCTTGCTTGGGCTAAAGGGGTTGAGCTGATGGAAGTACAGCACGCAGACGGAGAGAATCGCACCCAGCTGAATAACGACGAGGAACATGTTCCAGAACTCTTCGGTGACGTTCAGCTTCACGAACTCGTCGACCAAGATCATGTGGCCGGTCGAGGAGATGGGTAGCCACTCGGTGATGCCCTCGACCAGACCAAGGAAGGCGGATTTGAGCAGGTCGATGGGGTTCATGGGGATCATTCAGGACCTTTCGATTTGAGCGCGGCGGGGCGCTGCGATTGATCACGTGGCTGCGGTTGGCACAACTGGCACGCCGAAGCGGGCGCGCGGCGCCACCGAACGGGACGTCATCGCCGGGGTGGATGCCGCCCGGATGGCGCTGCCAAGGCGAGCAGGCAACCAGACGCGAAGCGTTGTCGAGGTGGGAACTACGTCACTGATTATGATGCGCCGAACGAGCGAGGCGTCCATCGGACGCCCGATGTGACAAACCCCACAGAACCAGACGCAGCCGATTCGCCCGCGGAACCAAGCGAGGCACGCGTTGGCGTGGGGCGCACGTGTTGGCGCGCAGTACGCCTATGACATGCTTAGCCGCCCCAAGCGTACAGAATTGCATACGGTCGCCGTCCACCGACGCATTCGCCCGCGCGTCCACGATCCGCTCGAGATTCCTCAGCATGGGTATACCTAGGGCATGACCGGACGCGGAACACCTCTATGCCCGGCCGGGGCTCACAGGGGACCCCATCCAGAGAAACGAGGTACGTCATGGCAACCCTCAACGACATTGGTTACAAGAAGGTATTCGTCTCACTCGATGGTTCTGAACAGCAGGACAAGGTGCTCAGCCGCGCCATCGTCGTGGCGGCAAACAACGGCGCAGAGCTATACATCGGCCACGTCATCGACTCCACGGTCCTCGAGACCGCCGGCGCCTTCCCGTCAGACCTCATTCCCGGCATGGACAAGGCATTCCGCGAGTCCATCGAGCCCCTCGTTGCCGAGGCAAAGGCGAACGACCACATCCCGAAGGTCGAGGTTCAGGTAAGGACCGGTCGCATTCGCGAGACCCTCAAGGAGGAGTTGCTCGACGTCATTAAGCCTGACCTCGTACTTTGCGGAGCACGCGGCCTCTCAAGCATCAAGTACGCGCTGCTCGGCTCCATCTCGACGTTCCTGCTTCGCAATACCGACTGCGACATCCTCGTCGTGAAGTAGCACCCGCCCTGGCGCCCCGCCGCGCATCGTGGCCTGTGCCAAGCAGGCGCCGCCGCAGGTAAAAGCATGTAATGGCAGGGCTTTTCACCCGCTCCGCACAAACGTCTCGCCTCGCGGAACGTCAACTGGCAGAAATCACGCAAGCGCCGTCGATGAACATCCCATCGGCGGCGCTGGTTGATTTCCGATCCCAACCGAACACATTGAGCTGACGGCACGCTCCCGCAGTTAACCGAACGCCCCCGAGGTCCT